>DASQAW010000252.1:0-13844 GCA_035635495.1 Burkholderiales bacterium | reverse complement strand
CCATCGAGCGCAAAGTGGCGCAGCCTCTTGCGCTCGAGGTGCATAGGGCCGCATACGGCGTGTATGCGATTGCGGTGGCCACGATGACGCGCGCGGTGAAGGCGGTGTCTACCTACCGCGGGCGCGACCCGCGCGACTTCGAGTTGGTGGCCTTCGGCGGCAACGGTCCGGTGGTGGCGGTGGCGATCGCGCGCGAGCTCGAGATGCGCCGCGTGCTGATCCCGCCGGCTCCCGGTGTGTTCAGTGCGGCTGGTTTGCTCTTTTCCAATGTGGAGCACACGCAGCAGCGCTCGGTGTTCCAGCAGACGTCCAGCGTGGATGCGCGTCGGGTGGCGCAGCTCTTTGCCGAGCTCGAGGCCGAAGTACGGGGCGAAATGCGCAAGGAAGGCATCGTTGACTCGCGCGTGACGGTCAAGCGCCTGGCCGATCTGCGCTACACCGGCCAGGCCTTCGAGCTCACGGTGGCCGCCGAGACGGTGGACATTCCGGTGATCGAGGCCGCGTTCCATGCCGAGCACAAGCGCACGTACGGACATACGTCCGAGGGCGATCCGGTCGACCTGATCAACATCCGCGTCATCGCCTCCGCGGCGCCCGAAAGCAAGGAAGGCTTCGCCGAGCGGCTTAAGGACGCGCAGGTCGCGACGCCGGCGCAGGGTCGGCGCCGGGCCTACTTCGATGGGAAATTGATGGATACGCCGGTGGTGAGCCGCGCGGCGCTGGCGAAGCGCATGCAAGGCCCGCTGATCGTCGAGGAGTTCGACGCGACCTGCGTCGTGCCGCCGGGGGCGAGCGCCGAGCTCGACGCGCATGGCAACATAGTGATCGACGCCGGGGAATGATGGATCCCATCACGCTGGAAGTAATCAAGAACGCGCTCTCGTCGGTGGCGGACGAGATGGCGCTCGTGCTGATGCGCAGCGCCTACTCGCCGGTGGTGCGCGACTCGATGGATTACTCCACCGCGCTGTGCGATCGCCACGGTCAGGTGATCGCGCAAGGGCTGACGCTCGCGGTGCAGCTCGGCGCCTTTCCGGATGCGATGCAGCACCTGACCCAGAAGTACAAAGGGAAGATGCAGCCCGGCGACATCTTCATCATGAACGATCCGTACGGCGCCGGCGGCCAGCACCTGCCCGACATCTACGTGATCCAGCCGATCTTCTGGGAAGGCGAGATCGAGGGCTACGCCTGCACGATGGCGCACCACTCCGACGTGGGCGGCATCGCGCCCGGCTCGGTGGCGATCCATGCGACCGACATCTACCAGGAAGGGCTGCGCCTGCCGATGCTCAAGCTCTACGAAGGCGGCCGGCCGAACGAGGCGCTCTTCGAGATCATCGAGAAGAACACGCGCCAGCCGGTGCAGGTGCTGGGCGACCTGCGCGCGCAGCTTGCCGCCTGCGCGATCGCCGAGCGCGGCCTCACCGCATTGCTCAAGCGCTACGGCGGGAAAGCCGTGCGGCCGTACATGGAAGCAATCATGGACCAGGCCGAGCGGCTGATGCGGGAGTTCATCCGCGGCATTCCCGACGGTGAGTACCGCTTCACCGACTGGATCGACGGCCTTGGCGAGAATCCAGAGCCGCTGAAGATCGCGGTGTGCGTCAGCGTGCGCGACGACGAGATCGAGGTCGATTTCACCGGCACCTCGTCGCAGGTCCAGGGCGCGATCAACTGCCCGATCGCCATGGCGCGCTCGTCGACCTACTGCGCGATCCGCTGCGTCACGAGCCCCGACATCCCGAACTGCGAGGGCTATATGCGCCCGGTGCGCTTCAAGGCGCCCGAGGGGACGATCCTCAATCCGGTGCTGCCGGCGGCCTGCGCCGCGCGCGGCGTGATGGGCTACCGCGTGTTCGACGCCATCATGGGCGCGCTCGCACAGGTAGTGCCCCAGCGCGTGATCGCGGCGGGCGAGGGCGGTCCCACGCTCTTCTCCGTCGGTGGCTACCACCAGGGCCGTCCATTCGTGCTCACCGAGGTGATGGTCGGGACCTGGGGCGCACGCGCGGGCAAGGATGGCGTCGAAGGCATCTCCAACCCGGCGGCGAATCTTTCGAACCAGCCAGTCGAGCTGATCGAAGCCGAGCTGCCGCTCGAGGTGCTGCGCTATGGAATGGTGCAGGACTCGGGCGGCGCGGGCGAGCATCGCGGCGGCCTCGCCTTCGTGCGCGAGTTCCGCCTCACCGCGGACGAAGCGGTCTTCACCACGCGCGCGGATCGGCGCGATCACCGGCCTTACGGCTTTGCCGGCGCCCAGGCGGGCACTGGCTCGCGCAACACGCTGATCCATGGAAAAGAGGAGCGCGCGCTGCCGACGATGCCGATGGAAGCGGTGAAATGGAAGGCGGGCGATGTATTCCGCCACGTCAGCGCCGGCGGCGGCGGCTACGGCGACCCGCTGGCGCGCGATCCGGCGCTGGTGCTGGCGGACGTGCTGGACGAAAAGGTCAGCGCGCGCGCAGCGCAAGAGTTGTATGGAGTCGTGGTCAAAGGCGGCGCGATCGACGAACCGGCCACGCGTCGGCTCCGCGCGAAGGCGAAGGCGGCGTGATGGATCTCGTCATCCGGGGCGGCACCCTACTGGATGGCACCGGCGGCGCGCCGCGCGTCGCCGACGTCGCGGTGAAGGCTGGGCGCATCGCCGCGCTCGGCAACGTCAAGGGCAATGGCGCCGAGATCGACGCCACTGGACTCACGGTAGCGCCGGGCTTCATCGACATCCACAGCCACTCCGACTACACGTTGCTCGTCGACCCGCGCGCGGTGAGCGCGATCGCGCAGGGCGTGACGCTGGAGGTCATCGGCAACTGCGGCTTCGGCTGCGCGCCGATCCGCGATCCGCAGATGGCGGCGCCGAGCATCTACGGCTTCGATGGCAGCATCCCGCTCCGCTGGAGCCGTGTCGGCCAGTATCTCGAGCGGCTGGAGGCCGCAAAGCCGGCGGTGAACGTCATCACGCTGGTGCCGAACGGCCAGTTGCGCCGCGCCACGCTGGGGGTTGCCGACCGGGCTGCCAACCCGGACGAGCTCGGAGCGATGAAGCGGCTGCTCGAGCAGGGACTGGAGGAGGGCGCGTGGGGCTACTCGACCGGACTGGAATATCCCGCAGAGCGCGGCGCCCCGGACGAGGAGCTGGTGGAGCTGTGCAAGGTGGTGGCGAAGCGCGGCGGACTGTATGCGAGCCACGCCCGGCGGCGCGACGAGGGCTCGGTCTCGGCGATCGACGAGGCGATCCGCGTCGGCGAGCAGGCCGGCGCGCAGATCCAGATCTCGCATCTCCTGCCGCGCAAGACCGACGAGCGCGAAGACCACCGCTCGCTCGAGCTGATCGACCAGGCCCGGCGGCGCGGGCTGGACATCGCCTTCGACATGCATACGCGGCTCTACGGCACCACCTTCCTGAACACCATCGTGCCGCTCTGGGCGCAGGACGATCTGGCACGCCATCTCCGCTCCGCCGAAAGCCGGCGGCAGATGCGCGAGTACAAGAGCATCGTCGCGGGCGGCGGCTGGGACCGCGTGGTGCTCCTCGACCATCCGCGGTTTCCGCAGTACTCGCGCCAGAGCTTCGGCGAGCTGGCACGCCGCGAAGGACGCGACGCGTACGACATCGCGTTCGACATCCTGCTCGCCGATCGCAATCAGCCCAACCGCGCGATGGTGATCATCCACGCCTACACGCCGGACCAGCAGGCGCTGATGTTCTCGCATCCGCTGTGCATGCCGGGCTCGGACGCGACCACGCTCGCGCCCGACGGGCCGCTCGCGAATTCCGTGTTCCACGGCGCCTATACCTGGGCGTCGTGGTATTTCTACTTCATGGTGCACGAGCGCAAGCTGCTCACCGCCGCGCAGGCGGTGCAGCGGCTGACGCAGCTGCCGGCGCGGCGCCTGGGCCTTTCCGACAGAGGTGAACTCAAGGAAGGCAATCGAGCGGACATCGCCGTGTTCGATGCCAGCACGTTCCAGGCGACGGCGACGACGTTCGAACCGAACCAGCTCGCGCGCGGCATGCGCCACGTGGTGGTGAACGGCGTGCATACGCTGCGCGACGGAAGTCTTACCGGATCCCGCGGGGGTCAGGTCATACGCAGGACTCACTAGAGGAGAGGAGGCCATATGTACCGAGGAGGCCATATGTACCGGTTGTTGATCGCGGCACTGTTGATGTGGGGAGGGAGCGCATCGGCGCAGATCGTGCTGAAGCTCGGTACCGTCGACGCGCAGACCTCGCACTCGGGCGTCGGCGCCGAGGCGTTCGCCGCGGAGGTGGCGAAGCTCTCGGGCGGCACGATGAGGGTCGAGGTGTTCCACGCCGGCAAGCTCGGCGGCATCCCCGACCAGCAGAAGAACGTGATGCAGGGAGCGCAGGACCTGCACCTCCTGTATCCCGAGTTCCTCGCCGGCCTGATCGACGAGACGAAGATCATCTCGGCGCCGTACGTCTTCCGCGACCTGAACCATGCCCAGGCGTACCTCAAGAGCGACCTCTTCAAGCCCGGACTCGACAAGCTGCGCGGGCTCGGCGCCATCGTGCTCGATACCGACTGGACCTGGATGCAGAAGGACCCGCGCGGCCTGATCGCGGTGCGGCCGATCCGCACGCCGAAGGACCTGGAAGGCCTGAAGCTGCGCATCTGGGAGTCGAAGACGGCGATCGAGACCTGGCGCGGCCTGGGCGCCAACACCATCGTCGTGCCGCGGCCGGAGATGTACCTCGCATTCAAGCAGGGCATCATCGAGGGCGGCCCGGAGACCATCGGCATCGCGTACGACCAGAAGAATGCCGAGGTGGCGAAGTTCTGGACGCGCACCGACGAGTACTACCAGATCGTCAACGTGATGATGAACGAGCGGAAGTACCAGAGCCTCTCGCCGCAGCAGCGCCAATGGGTGCACCAGGCGGCGAAGGTCGGCGGCGCAGCCTATGCCGCCGAGTCCGAGCGCGGCTTCAGCGACAAGAAGGCCAAGGCGCAGAAGGACTTCGGCGTCACCATCCTCGAGCCGGACCTCGGCCCGTGGCGCAAGCAGGCCGAGCAGGTGCTGGTCAAGCTCGAGGCCGATGGCGTGATCCCGAAAGGCCTCGCGGCCAAGGCGAAGGCGCTCAAATAAAGCGGTACCTGAGCTGGTCGAGGACGGCGATCGAGTGGGTCGCCGTCCTCACGCTGGCGGCGATGGTCGCGATCAACGCCGCCGAGATCGGCCATCGCCTGCTCTTCACCCGCGGCCTGAACTGGGTGCAGGAGCTCTCGATCATCCTCGCGATGACGCTGTACTTCTTCGTCTACGCGCTGATCGCGAAGGATCGCGAGTACATCCGCATCGAGCTCTTCTCGCGCCTCTTCGGCCCGCGCGGCAAGCGGGTGCTGGCGATCGCGATCCGCGTGGTGGTGCTCGCGTTCCAGGCGATGGTGGCGTGGTACGCGCTGCGCACCGCGCAGTTCTCGGCGATCTTCGAGACGCCGGTGCTCGGCTGGTCGGAATGGGTGCTGTTCGCGCCGCTCGCGCTCGGCTGCACGGACATCGTGGTGACCGAGCTCATCTACCTCTACTGGCAGCTGCGCGGCTTCGAGGTGGTGGACGGGCGCGCCAGCATCCTGACCTAGATGGCGACCGGCTGGATGATCGGGGTGTTCCTCGGCCTCGCCGCGCTCGGCGTGCCGGTTTGCGCGGCGATGGGCATCGGCGCCTTCCTCGGCCTGACGCTGATCGGCGTGCCCTTGGATACGTTTGCGCGCTACATGGAGCACGACGTGAGGAGCGTGCCGCTGCTCGCGATCCCGTTCTTCATCCTCGCCGGCAACCTGATGAACCGCTTCGGCCTCACGCGGCGCATCTTCGAGTTCATCGAGAGCCTGGTGGGCGCGCTGACCGCCGGGCTCGCGCAGGTGACCGTGCTGTCGAGCGTGGTGTTCGCCGGCATCTCGGGCTCGGCGCTCGCCGACATCGCCGGCCTGGGCACGATGCAGATCGAGGCGATGAAGCGCGCCGGCTACCGCCCCGAGTTCGCCGCGTCGCTGACGGTGGCCTCGTCGCTCCTCGCGCCGATCATCCCGCCGTCGATCATGTTCATCATCTATGCGGTGATGATGAACGTGTCGGTGGGTCATCTCTTCGTCGCCGGCGTGCTGCCGGGCCTGGCGATGGCGGCGGTGCTGCTCGCGAACAACTACATCCTCGCGAAGGCCGGCTGGGAAAAGGTGCCGCCGCCGCGGCGCTCGAGCTGGGCCGAGATCTGGCGCTTCTTCTGGCGCGGCCTGCCGGCGCTGCTCACGCCGGTGGTGATCCTGCGCAGCATGATCACCGGGCTCGTCACGCCGACCGAGGCGAGCGTGCTCGCCGTGCTCTATGCGCTGTTCCTCGGGCTCCTGTACCGCGAGATCAATTGGGCGTCGCTGCGCGAGGCGTTCACCGGCACCGCGCGCACCACCGCGCTCATCATGTTCCTCACCGGCATCGGCAGCGTCATGTCCTTCGTCATCACCTCGGAGCAGGTCGCCGAGCAGTTGGCGCGCAGCCTGGGCGGGCTGACCGACAACAAGTACGCCATCCTGTCCCTGGTGACGCTCGCGCTGCTCGTGCTCGGCTGCTTCATGGAGACCGTGCCGGCGATGCTGATCGGCATCCCGCTCTTCGGCCCGCTGGTGGTGAAGTTCGGCATCGACCCGATCCACTTCGGCGTGGTGCTGACCTACGCGCTGCTCCTGGGCATCGTCCACCCGCCGGTGGGCTTGGGCCTGTTCGCCGTCTGCGCGGTGACCAGATTGAAGCTGGAAGCAGTGACCGTGGCGACGATGCGCTTCTACCCGGCGTTCATCCTCGTGCTGCTGATCTACATGTTCTTCCCGGCGCTCTCGACCTGGCTGCCGTCGGTGGTGTTCGCCAGGCAATGAAAAGGGGCCAGAGCAATTTTCCTGTAACACCTACGCGCGTTAGTAGTTACAGGAAAATTGCTCTGACCCCTTTTCAGGTCTTGAACCAGCGGCTCCGGCCCGGCCAGCGCTCGACGAGGTCGATGAACAGCGGGTCGATGCCCTTGGGGTTTTCGGCTACCTCACGCGCGAGCGGCCCGGGCTCGTCGTTGTAGGCGAGGAGCGCGAGGTCGGTCATGCGCATCGGGTAGACGACGCCGTCCAGGTGATCGCACTCGTGCTGCAGCAGCGCCGCCCACGAGCTGAAGGCGTCGTGGCTCTCCGTCCTCCCCTCGAGCGTCTGATACCGGATGGTGATTTCCAGATAGCGCGGCACTTTCCCATGCAGGCCGGGGATGGAGAGGCAGCGTTCCCACACCGGGGTTTTCTGCTCGCGCTTCGGCGTGATGACCGGATTCACCATCACGGTCCAGGGCCGCGGCGCGAGCCCCGAGCCTTCGGGGATGCGCGCGGCGATGATGCGGTAGACGACGACGCGCTGCGACACGAACACTTGCGGCGCGGCGAGGCCGCTCGCGCCGATGTCCTCGAGCGTCTCCTGCATGTCGGCGGCGAGGCGCTTGATCTCGGGAGCGGTGGGATCGGCCACCGGCTCCGCCTTGCGCAGCAGCACCGGGTTTCCCATCTTCGCGATGCGCAGCACGGACATGGCGCGAGTGTAAGCTAGCGGTGCTCCATGGCGCGGCTTTCCTACTTACTGTTGCTACTGTGCGCCACCGCGTACGCCCAGCGCAACGAGCTGTGGGCCAACCCGGGACTTGCCGAGCGCGGCGTGCAGCCAGGCGAGCAGCAGATCATGCTGAGGCAGGACATGTCGCAGTGCCACGGCACGGCCTTCGAGCGCGCGCGTGGAATCGAGGACGAGCAGAAACGCAAGGCGCTCGGCATCGCGCTCTTCAAGCAGTGCATGGCTGAAAAGGGCTGGTACGCCCGCCAGCCCGGCACGCGCAAGCCCGCGCCGAAGGCGCCGCGCGAAACCGCTACGTAAGCAGCGGTTTCCTCTTGTGCCAGTCGGTGACGCGCTGGTACGCGTCCGCCGCGCGGAGGAGCGCAGCCTCGGTGAAGGGCCGCCCCACTAGCTGGAAGCCTACCGGCAATCCCTTCGGGTCGAAGCCGGCCGGCACGCAGATCGAAGGAAGGCCGAGGTAGTTGATGCCGCGGGTGGCGTGACCGAGCACGCCGATGATGCGCGCCACGTCGGCCGGCGCGCCGCGCGTGGTTTCCTCGATGGTCGGAACCGGCACAGGAATCGCCGGCAGGTGCAGGACATCGACGCCGTTCATCGCCGTCTCCACGAATTCCTTCGTGATGGATGCGCGCATGGACAGTGCCTCAAGGTAGCGAGTCCCGGGATAGAACAGCCCGGGCTCGATGCGGCTGCGCACCTGGTCGGCGTAATCGTTGCGCCGCGTAGCGAGCCACTTGCGGTGGATGGTGGCCGCCTCGACCGCCATCAGCACGTGCATCAGCGTGTTGATGAGGTCGATATCCGGCACCTGGACTTCGGTGACGCGCGCGCCCAACGTCCGGAAAACGGCGAGGCTCTCGTCCAGCCGCGCCTTGATCTCCGGCGCGACCGCCTCGTAGTAATAGGTGCGCGGCACGCCGATCCTGAGTTCGCGCGCTTTGCCGTCGAGCGCCGCCTCGTAGCGCGGCACGGGCTGGGCCGATGCCGAGGCGTCGGCGGGATCGGCGCCGGCGATCACCTCCATGAGCCGCGCGCAATCGCGCGCGGTGCGCGCGATCGGCCCGACGCAGTCGAGCGAGTGCGAGAGCGGCATGACGCCGGCGCGGCTCACGCGCGTGACGGTCGGCTTGAGCCCGGTCACGCCGCACATCGCCGCCGGATGGCGCAACGAGCCGCCGGTATCCGTTCCCAAAGATGCAAAAATAATTCGAGCCGCCACAGCGGCCCCGGACCCGCTCGACGAGCCGCCGGGAACGTGCGCGGTATTCCAGGGGTTGCGGCAGTGGCCGTAGTGCTCGTTGTAGCCGCTCGGGCTGAAGGCGAACTCGGCCATGTGCAGCGAGCCGATGTCGATCGCGCCGGCTGCGTCCAGTCGCTGGAGCACGCTCGCCGTCAGGTCGGGAACAAAATCCCGCCGGATCTTGGAGCCGCAGGCGACGACCTTGCCCTTGCGGTAGAAGAGATCCTTGTGCGCGAGCGGCACGCCGTGCAAGGCGCCTCGCGTCGTCCCCTGCTTGCGCTCGCGGTCGGCCTGCTCGGCGGCGCGCAGGGCGTCGTCGGTATCGAGGCGCGCGATGCAGTTCAGTTTGCTGCCAAGCTCGCGAGCGCGCGATAGGGCCGTTTGGGTGAGCTGCACGGAAGTAACCTCGCCCCGCGCGATGGCGTCGGCGGCCTCCACGAGGCTGAGATCGTTCATCGTCCGTTGAGAAAGGCGATGAACCGGGCGGGCTCGTCCTCGAACTTCAGGCGCGCGTCGGCGGCCTCGCGCACCTTCTGGTTGGTCGGCTTGGCAAGCGCCAGGGCGCGCGCCGCATCAGCCTCGGGCAACGCGACGCCTTGCAACTCCTCCGGGATCGACTCCACTGCATCCTCCCCATCGTTGTTCTATAGGCCGGCCGCACTGCGGCGCGGGGCGCCCACCTCGGCGGCGTAGAACCACCACCAGTCCTCGGCGCCGCGCTCGTGCTGCCTAATGTATTCGATGCGGGGCGCGGGCAGCGGCCTTGGTTCGCCAAAGCGACGGGCGAGGCTGTCCATCGCCAGGAATGCCTCGCGCTGGATCGCGTCGACCGTCGCTTTCTCGAGGTTGTCGGCGACGAAGTCGGTGCCGTGCCCGATCTCGTGCACCACCGGCCCTTCGGCGAGCGCATCGAGCGTCGCGCGCCGCACCTCGGGGTCGACGATCAGGTCGCAGCGGCCGTAGGTCGGCAGCGGCCGCGTGCCGATGTCGAGGCCGACGCGATACGACGGCACGAGGCGGCGCGGGCTCAGCGCATAGGCGCGTCCATGCACGTCGTGCGTGTGCACCACGGCGAGCGCGTCCTGGCGCTCGCGCAGGAGCTGCGCGTGGAACCACTTGAAGCCCGGCGGCTTCGGCCCGGCGACCGAATTCGCCTGGTAGTCGAGCACGCAGATGTCGCCGGTGCCGATGTCGCGGAAATTCTTCGACGCGCTCATGTAGAAGTGCTTGCCGTCGGGCGCGCGGTGGCTGACGTGCTCGAGGAACGCGACCAGCGTGCCGCGCTCCCAGAGCGAGCGGCAGCTCCACGCGATCGCGGCCTTCAACGGGTCTTCCTCGGCCCGGAGGAAATGCCCATAGGGATGCGCGCGCGGCCCCGGATCGAGCGAGTCGAAGAACTCGTGGTAGTGATGGTGCCCGCTGAACTGGCGCCAGAGCTTGTCCGAGTCCTCGCGCGCGATGGTGCGCATGCGCTCGGTGGCGACGAGCGAGTTCACCTGCGCGAGATATTCCAGGTGATAGATGCTCGTGAGGCAGTCGTACGCATCGCTGCCCGCAGCCCATACGCCGATGCCGGGCTCGTGCACCGCGGTGGCGCGCGCGATTGTCGCGGCGAGCGTGGTTTCGCCATTCGAAACCTCGGCGCCGAAGCCGGTCGCGGATTCCATGTGCGTGAGCGGCTTGAGCGGGTAGCCGCCGATGGCCGCGGCCATGGCGAAGCGCGGCGCGGCGAAGAGGCAGGCCTGGCGCTCGGCGATCTCGCGGTAGACCGCGAGATCGGTGCGGAATGCGCTGGGCAGCTCGCCGCGGCCGTCGACGATGGCTGCCGAAGGATTGCACACCAGGACGTCGGCGGCGGTGATGGTGCGTGGCAGGCAGCGCCTGGAGAAGCGCGGCGTCACCGCCACGAGATCGCTCTGAGGAAGGCGCGCGCTCGCGTGCCCCCAGAGATCGAGCATCTCGTGGTGCGCGAGAACGCGGCAGGCGCGCGCGAGCTGTTCCTTGACGTTCTGCAAAAGTGGAATCTAGCATGCAGCGATCACACGCAAGGACAGCAATGATCAAGAGAATCATCGCCACGCTGCTGCTCGCGCTCCCGTTCGCCGCGGGCGCGCAGGACACCTATCCGAGCAAGCCCGTCACCATCGTCGTGCCTTATCCGCCCGGCGGGCAGGCCGACCTCGCCGCGCGGCCGCTCGCCAACTCGCTCTCGCAGATCCTCAAGCAGCCGTTCGTGGTGATGAACCGGCCGGGCGCCGCGGGCGCGGTCGGCAATCGCGCGGCGGCGAGCGCGGCGCCCGACGGCTACGCGATCCTCGTCACGCTCGTCTCGATCACCACCATCCCCGAAGTGGAGAAGATGTTCGGGCGGCCGACCTCGTATTCGATGGACCAGTTCGCGCCGCTCGCGCTCCTCGTCGCCGACCCGCCGGTGCTGGTGGTCGGCGCCGACAAGCCGTGGAAGTCGCTGAAGGAGCTGCTCGACGACGCGAAGAAGCATCCGGATGACATCGTCTATTCGCATTCGGGGCTCTACGGGCCGTCGCACCTGCCGATGGAGATGCTGCTGCATGCGGCGGGCATCAAGATGCGCGGGCTGCCGGCAGTGGGCGGCGGGCCGACGATGATGCTCGTGCTGGGCGGTAGCGCGGCGATGTGGGCGTCGCCGCCCGCGATGGCGGTGCCGCAGGTGACGGCGCAGAAGCTGCGCCCGCTCGCATCCTTCGGCGCCAGGCGCCATCCGGCCTTTCCGGACGTGCCGACGCTGAAGGAGCAGGGCTACGACGTCGAGTTCTACGTGTGGGCGGGCGCTTTTGCGCCAGCCGGCATGCCGCAGCCGGTGCTCAACACGCTGCGCGACGCGATCCGGAAGGCCGTTGCCTCGCCGGACTTCAGCGGCGCGATGGAGAAGATGCAGACGCCCGCGGCCTACCTGGATGCGCCCGAGTTCCAGAAATTCCTCGAGCGCGACTCCGCCATGCTGCGCAAGGCGGTGCAGGCGATCGGGAAGGTCGAGTAGTCAGCGCGGATTCTGCGGCGGCGGCGCCGTCGCGGGCTCGGCCGCGCGCGTGCCGCCGGCGGCCGCGCGCTCCTGGCGCAGGCAGTCCTCGCGCAGGGCGCCGGTGAGCTGATTGCAGCGCATGAGGGCGCGATCGGAGTCGCTACGCGGCCTCCCGGGCTCGGCGACCGGCTCGCGCTCGCGCAGGACGGTGCCCCTGACCGCGTCGTCGGCGGGCCCGCTGCGTTCTCGCACATCAGGGTCCGCCGGGCGCGTCTCGCCGACGCCGGGCGGCTGCGCGAAGGCCGCGCTGCTCAGCACAAATGCAAGAAAGGTATTTCGAATCGCGGCGATCATGCACTGCAACCGAGCAATATTTCTGCCGCGTCGGGTCGTACCTGACACTTTCGGGCGACGTCGCGTAGCTTTTCGGTTCTAAGCGATCGCGGTAATTTGCGCTATGCAACGGGGCGCGCGCTGGCTACGCTCGTCCTGCTTCCCACCAAAAGGAGAGGAGAACATGAACCCCGCCTTCGTCTCCCGCACCCTTTCGCTGATTCCGGACCGCGTGCCGCGCGTGCAGAGCGGCAGCACCTTCGACCCAAGCGCCCGCGGGACGTGCCCGTTTCCGGAGCGCATCGCGCACCTCGCGCAGTTCCTGAGCTGGCTCGGCCCCCTTAACCCGATCACCAAGGACGACCTGCGCCTCCTCGGGTTCCTGACGGCGTACGGCAAGCCGGCGCTGCTTGGCCCGGAAGGGCCGGACGAGGACGCGGAAGCCGCCGGCAGCGCGGACGAAACGCTGATCGCTCCCGAGTCGCCCGTCGCTCCCCCCGAGCAGGAAGCCACGCTCAGCTAGCCCGGGCGGGGCACGCCCTCAGGCACGTGGTTTGCACCCGAGCGGTTGTTCCACCAACCGTTTGGAGGCTTTATGCTCAGTTGGGCGATTGGGTTCTTCATCGTCGCGATCGTCGCGGCGATCTTCGGCTTCACCGGCCTCGCCGGTACGGCCGCGGGAATCGCGAAAGTCCTGTTCTTCCTGTTCCTGATCGCGTTCGTCGTGTCGCTCGTCATGGGCTACCGCGGACGCGGCGGGCCGAGGACGCCACCGCTGTAAGTGCGGTTCGGAGGCAGACCCCTGCAGGGGTCTGACCCCCGGCCTCACTCGGGCTTGATGCCCGCCTCGCGCATCAGCTTCGACCACTTGGCCTGGTCGTCGCGGATGAAGCGCGCGAATTCCTCCGGACTGTTTCCCGCCGGCCCCGCGCCGAGCGTTTCCATCCTGTCGCGCACCTCGCGCTCGTTGAGCACGCGGTTCGCATCGCGACTGATCTGCATCACCAGCGCTTTCGGCGTCGCCGCCGGCGCGAGCAGGCCGAACCAGCCGACCGCCGCGTAGCCAGGCAGTCCCGACTCCGCCACCGTCGGCAGGTCGGGCAGCGTGGTCGCGCGCTTGTCGCCAGTGGTGGCGAGCGCTCGCAGCCTTTCCGCTTTCACATGGGAGCTCACCGTCTGCGCCGGCGCGAACATCAAATCAACCTGGCCGGCAAGCAGATCCGTCAGCGCCTGCCCGGTGCCCTTGTACGGCACGTGCAGCAGGTCGACGCGCGCCATGGACTTGAAAAGCTCGGCCGACAGGTGCGAGGCCGCGCCCGTGCCGGACGAGGCATAGCTGAGCTTTCCCGGGTTGGCTTTCGCCACGGCGATGAGCTCGCGGATATTGGTCGCTTGCACCTTCGGATTGGCAGTGACCACGTACGGCGAGGCCGAGACCAGCGTCACCGCAGCGAACTGGCCGACGTTCTTCTCGGTGAGCGACGCGGTCGAGCTCATGAGCAGCGTATAGCCGTCCGCCGGCGACTGGGCGACGAAGTCCGCGCCGATGTGCCCGCTCGCGCCCGGCTTGTTCTCGACGATCACCGGCTGCTTCCACAGCTCGGTCAGTCTCGGCCCCATCAAGCGCGCGAGCGCGTCGGCGCC
>DASQAW010000251.1:0-18783 GCA_035635495.1 Burkholderiales bacterium | reverse complement strand
ACGCCGCAGATGCCAATTCCTTCGCGGTGCACCTTCAGCATCACCTGGGTGGCCCTTTCCCGGGTCATGCCGAAGAACTTCTGCAGCACCACCACCACAAACTCCATCGGGGTGTAGTCATCGTTCAGCAGCATGACCTTGAACATCGGCGGAGGCTTCAGCTTGCTGCGCTGAGCCTCGAGTAGGGTGTCGTCCTTTTGCCGCGCCATGCCGCCGCTAACCGCGCCCCCGATGCCCCCCGGAACTCTGACAAGTGCCGCGCCAGCCCGGTTCCTGCAGATCATGGTACGCAATTGGGGGGGGCGGTGCAATGCGGCGGGCAGCACCGAGCCGCGTGGATTACGTGCCTATTCACGGCCTTGCGTGCGCGCAACACCGCGCCGGCCGGCTCTTGACGACACTGGTAGCGACGCGTAAAAGGCGGCTGTGTTTGGATTCAGGCTGTCTGTTTCGCCATAGCGGGGCGGGTCGGGGAGTTCCAGGCACGGCCCCGGGCACGTCCCGGAGCTCCACCAACACCAAGTAACAGGGGAGAGAGCATGGCAACAGGCACCGTGAAGTGGTTCAACGACGCGAAGGGCTACGGCTTCATTACGCCCGACGACGGCAGCGAGGACTTGTTCGCGCATTTCTCGGCGATCAACATGTCCGGCTTCAAGACCCTCAAGGAAGGCCAGAAAGTCAGCTTCGACGTAGTGCAGGGGCCCAAGGGCAAGCAGGCCTCGAACATCCAGAAGGTCTAGGGGGAAGAATCCGCTCGAAAGGCCGCCCCGCTCGGGCGGTCTTTTTTATTGGAAGTCGTACTGCAGCCGCGCGCCGAGGGTCCTCAGCGTGCTCCCCGGCTGAAAGACCTGGAACGAGCAGGGTTGAGGCTGCGGCGAGCAGATGGACGTGTCGGACGACGTGACCGACACGGTTCTCGATTCGCGGAAGCGGTAGCTGTCGAAATAGCCGATCAGGCTCCAGCTCTTGCTGAAGCGGTACCCGGTCTGCGCATAGAGGCTGACCGCTCCCTTGGGCTCGAGCTTCGGATTCTGGTCGAAGCCCAGCTCGTTCAGGTGGGCGTCCTCCGCCACGTACAACGGCAGCTTCACCCCGCCGCCCCCGAACCAGCCGCGCGAGTTGCGCGGGTCGATGTTCACGCCCAGTCGCGCGAAGACGACGGAGTAGTCCTCGCGCTGGTCCGGCAGGATGAGGCGCTCCCAGTAGTCGTAGCCCAGTCCGCCCACCAGCTCGAATCCGATCGGCTGGGGGAAGCGGTAGATCGCCTGCCCCTCGTTGAGGAGGCCCGTGTAGCGCGTGCGCGCGCTCACCGGCTGGCTCGGATCGAACAGCAATGCCCCGTCGTAGTCGACCGTGCCGCGGCGGAACTGGCCGCGGTAGGCGAACTGCCAGCCGACGTCGCGCTCCCGCAGGTAGCCCCAGCTGAACCCGTAGCGCGCGCCTTTCTCGGTGACGCTCGGCGTTCCATCCTCTTCCCACTTGAAGCCTTCGAGGTCGGCGCTGACCGACCAGCCCGCGTGCGCGGCGGCGCTCGCCGCAAGGAAAACCAGCCCGGCGAGAACCCGCATTACATCCGTTCGATCATCGCCTGGCCGAAGCCAGAGGTCGGCACCTGCTTGGCGCCCTCCATCTGGCGCGCGAAATCATAAGTGACGATCTTGTCCTGTATGGCGCGCTCGATCGAGCGGATGATGGCGTCCGCGGCCTCCACCCAGCCCATGTGCCGCAGCATCATCTCGGCGGAGAGAATTTCCGAGCCCGGATTGACGTAGTCCTTGCCCGCGTATTTGGGCGCGGTGCCGTGCGTAGCCTCGAACATCGCGACCGTATCCGACAGGTTGGCGCCCGGCGCGATGCCTATGCCGCCCACTTCCGCGGCGAGCGCGTCCGAGATGTAGTCGCCGTTCAGGTTGGTGGTCGCCAGCACGTCGTATTCCGCGGGGCGCAGCAGGATCTGCTGCAGCATCGCGTCGGTGATCACGTCCTTCACCGTGATGTCCGGGCCGCCCCTGGGGTTCTTGAACTTCATCCACGGACCGCCCTCGAGCAGCTGCGCGCCGAACTCCCGCTGCGCGAGCTTGTAGCCCCAGTCGCGGAAGCCGCCTTCCGTGAACTTCTGGATGTTGCCCTTGTGCACGAGCGTCACCGAGTCGCGCTTGTTGTCGACGGCGTACTGGTAGGCGCGGCGGATGAGCCGCTCGGAGCCCTCGATCGACACCGGCTTGATGCCGATGGCCGAGGAGCCGGGGAAGCGGATCTTCGTGACCTTCATTTCCTTCATCAGGAAGTCGATCACCTTCTTCGCCTCGGGGGATTGCGCGGGCCACTCGATGCCGGCGTAGATGTCCTCGGCGTTCTCGCGGAAGATCACCATGTCGACGTCCTCGGGCTTCTTCAGCGGCGAGGGCACGCCCTTGAACCAGCGCACCGGGCGCAGGCAGACGTAGAGGTCGAGCTCCTGGCGCAGCGCGACGTTGATGGAGCGGATGCCGCCGCCGACCGGCGTGGTGAGCGGGCCCTTGATCGAGACGACGAACTCCTTCGCCGCCTGCAGGGTCTCGTCGGGCAGCCAGACGTTCTCGCCGTAGACGCGGCAGGACTTCTCGCCGGCGAACATCTCCATCCACACGATCTTTCGCTTCCCGCCGTAGGACTTCTGTACCGCGGCGTCGACCACCTTCAGCATGACCGGCGTGATGTCCACCCCGGTGCCGTCGCCCTCGATGTAGGGGATGATCGGGCGCTCGGGTACCTCGAGGGAGAAGTCCGGGCGCACGCGGATCTTCTCGCCCCCGGAGGGCACCTTGATGTGCTGGTATGCCATTGGAAGTTGCTCCCTGCGGAAAAAGAGGCCGGAAAAGGGGGCGATTATAAGCGCCTTTGAGCGTCGTAGAGGGTTGATTTGCAATCGATTCCGCGGTCCTCGCGAGCTGCTGTCAAGCGGCTGTCAACCGCTGGTCGGCCGGCGCGTTATAGGGAGCGGACTGCGCCAAAGGCCGGTCTTTCCTACACAACCAGAGAAGGGGATGACGATGAAGCAGCTTGTTGCAGTCCTCGTCGCGGCGATGTTTGCGGCCACCAGCTTTGCCGCGCTCGCGCAGGACAAGAAGATGGACAAGAAGTCGGACACCAAGACCGAGAAGATGGACAAGAAGGACGGCAAGAAGGACGGCAAGAAGAAGGCCGCGAAGAAGGACGGCAAGAAGAAGTCCGACAAGAAGTCGGACAAGATGGACAAGATGGACAAGAAGTAACCCGCTTCGACCTGATACAAAGGCAGGGCACGTCCCTGCCTTTTTCATTTATGCGCTTCGCCCTTGCTTTTCTGCTCGTCGCCGCGCCGGCGCTCGCGCAGCCGCTGCCGGTGGTGCAGCTGAATGCCGGCATGCATCTGATCCGGGCCGAGGTCGCCGCCGACTACGGCACGCGCATGACCGGGCTGATGCACCGCGCCGCCATGCCGTCCAACGCCGGCATGCTGTTCATCTTCGACGAGGCCGCCGCGCAGTGCATGTGGATGAAGAACACGCTGATCCCGCTCTCGGTCGCCTTCATCGACGACCAGGGCGCGATCATCAACGTCGAGGACATGGCGCCCCAGACCGAGGACTCCCACTGCGCCAAGCGCCCCGCGCGCTACGCGCTCGAGATGAACGGCGGCTGGTTCGCCGCCCGGGGGATCAAGCCGGGGAGCCGCATCGGCGGCATCCCCGGGATCAAGTGACCTAGAAGACTAGGCCGCCGTGGCTCTGCGCCACCATGAAGTACAGCATGGGGATGGAGAGCATGGTGTTGATGCGCGAGGCCATGCCGGCGCGCTTGGCGGCGGCGGCTTTCTCAGCGGCTTCGACCGTCACGATGCCGAGCGCCTTTTTCTGGTTCGGCCAGATCACGAACCAGACATTCGCCCACATGATCGTGCCGAGCCACATGCCGAGGCCGATCGAGGTGAAGGGCTTCTTCAGCATCACCGCCTGGCCGAAGTAGCCGTTCATCAGCGCGAGGATGATGCCGAGGATGATCGTCGCCATCGCCGCCCAGCGGAACCAGAAGAGCGCGGCGGGCGCGATCACCTTGCTGATCGCCGGCTTCTCCGCGTCGGGGATCTTCGGCATCGACGGCGTCTGCACGAAGTTGAAGTACCAGAGCAGCCCGATCCACATCACGCCGGCGGTGACGTGCAGCCAGCGCATGGCGAAGAGCCACCAGGCGTGCTCGCCGAGCGGCACCTTGCCGCCGGCACCGGCGAGGATGATGAGCAGGATGACGAGCAGCACGACACCGGCGGTGATCGTCTTGCCGAGCGACTGGAAGAAGGCGGCCATGGTTTTCTCCTCTTTTGTTATGGGTCCAGGCCAAAAAAGTCTAGCACTGATGCTCACCCGGCGCCGGCCAACACGCCGCTCGCTGCGGCGAGGAGCACCGCGAGCTGGAGCGCGGCGAGCGCCGCCTGCAGCCAGTCGCGCTCGGCGACGAGCGCGGGCAGCAGCCGGGCGTAGCAGAGCGGCGTGACGAGCCCGAGCAGGGCCACGGCGGCGAGGTTCAGCCCGTCGCCGTAGCCGAGCTCGTCGAGCCAGGCCCAGCCGCTGGGCGCTCCGGTCACTTCGATAAACCGGTGGACCGGCAGCGTCCAGTAGCGCGGCAGTTCGTCGACCGGGAGATAGGCCGGCAGCACCCCGCCCACGTACAGCAGGAAGGCGCCGAGCGAGATGGCGAAGCCCGCCTTGGTGGCGATGTCGAGCCAGCGCGCGTACAACTCGCGCAGCCGCCGGTCGTTCACATCCATCCGAGGCCCCGCGACAGCGCGCGCAGTCCGGCGAGCAGCATCACCACGATGACGAGGCGCCGCACGACCGGCGCCGGCGTAGAGCCGAGGAGGCGCGCGCCGATGCGCGAGCCGAGCATCACGCCGAGGATCGAGGGCACGACGACGAGCGGCAGCAGCGCGCCGCGGTGGATGTAGACCCACGCCGCGGAGCTGTTGATCACCGAGATGAGGAGCCCGCTCGACCCCACCGCGACCTTGAGCGGCGCGGCCATGAGCAGGTTGAGCGCCGGCACGTTGGCGAACCCGGCGCCGAGGCCGAAGATGCCGCCGACGAAGCCGATCGCACCGAACGCCGCGAGCCCGAGGAGCGTCTGGCGCGTGCGCCAGTCGATCGTGACGCCGGCCGCCGGGTCGCGGAACTCGCCCTCGAGCCTGAGCAGCGCGCCGAGCGCGTCGGCTTCCACGTCGGCACTGTCGGCGCTGCGCGAGCGCCAGATGAGGATCGCGATGCCGATGATCAGCACGCCTAGCGATATCTGCAGGAGCTCGGTGGAGAGCGCGAGCCCGACCAGCGCCCCGGCGAAGGAGCCGATCGAGCCGACGAGCGCGAGCGGCACCACCAGGCGCAGGCTTGCCATGCCGGCGCGCAGCAGCGGCGGCCCGGCCGCGAGCGTTCCCGCGAGCGCGAACATGAGGCCCGCGCCGCGCACGAAGTCGAGGTGGAACGGGAACAGGCTGCCGACGATCGGCACGAAGAGCACGCCGCCGCCGACGCCCGCCAGCACGGCGACGATGCCGATGGCGAAGCTGACCGCGAACAGCGCGATGGGCCAGATCCACCATGGAGCCGCATTTACTCCCAGGCCGATTTCCATCCGGTTGGAGCTATTCTGCCCGTTATGCCAAAGCTCGCTGCGAACCTCTCGACGCTGTTCACCGACCGCGACTTCCTCGACCGCTTCGCCGCCGCGCGCGGCGCGGGCTTCCGCTACGTCGAGTACCAGTTCCCCTACGTCTGCTCGCCCGTCGAGCTGGCCGAGCGCGCACGCAATGCGGGCGTGCAGGTCGTGCTGCACAACCTGCCCGCGGGCGACCCGGCGAAGGGCGAGCGCGGCATCGCCTGCCTGCCGGGACGCGAGCGCGAGTTCCGCGATGGCGTCGAGCGCGCGATCGAGTACGCCACGGCCGTCTCCTGCCCGCGGCTCAACTGCATCGCGGGGCTCGCGCCGCAAGACAAGGCGCACTTCCACACGCTGGTCGCGAATCTGCGCCACGCCGCGCGCCGGCTAGACGAGGTCGGCGTCGAGCTGATGATCGAGGCGATCAACACGCGCAGCGTCCCGGGCTTCTTCCTCACGCACAGCGCGCAGGCGATCGATGTGATGAACGCGGTCGGCGAGGCCAACGTTTTCCTGCAGTACGACGTCTTCCACATGCAGATCATGGAAGGCGACCTCGCGCGCACCGTCGAGCGGCTGCTCGGCCGCATCGGCCACATCCAGATCGCCGACGTGCCCGAGCGCAACGAGCCCGGCACGGGCGAGATCAACTTCGACTTCCTGCTCGCGCACCTCGACGCCATCGGGTACTCGGGCTGGGTGGGATGCGAATACAATCCCCGCGGTGACACGCTCGAAGGCCTGAAGTGGGCGAAGCGGTATCTGTAAGCCGGCAGCACGAGGTCGCGCGGGCGCTCCGCGCATTCCTGCCGGCGCGCGCGGTGCTCTTCGAAGAGGAGGACACGCGGCCCTACGAGTGCGACGGGCTGACGGCGTATCGGCAGCTGCCGATGGTGGTGGCGCTGCCGGAGACGGAGGAGCAGGTGCAGCGCATTCTCCGCACGTGCTCAGCGATGCAGGTTCCAGTGGTGCCTCGCGGCGCCGGTACCGGCCTTTCCGGTGGCGCGCTGCCGCCCGGCGACGGCGTGCTGCTATCGATGGCGAAATTCATGCGCGTGCTGCGCGTCGATCCGCGCGCGCGCGTGGCGGTGGTGCAGCCTGGCGTGCGCAACGCCGTCATCTCGGAAGTGGCGGCGCCGCACGGCCTGTACTACGCGCCCGATCCGTCGAGCCAGATCGCCTGCACCATCGGCGGCAACGTCGCCGAGAACTCCGGCGGCGTGCATTGCCTGAAGTACGGCCTCACGCTGCACAACGTGCTGCGCATCCGCGGCTTCGCCATCGACGGCGAGCCGCTCGAGGTGGGAGCCGAGGCGCCCGACGCGCCCGGGCTCGATCTGCTCGCGCTCGCCATCGGCTCTGAGGGCATGCTGTTCGTCGTCACCGAGGTCGCGGTGAAGCTCCTGCCCAAGCCGCGCTGCGCGCAGGTGATCATGGCTTCGTTCGATGACGTCGAAAAGGCGGGCAACGCGGTCGCCGCGGTGATCGCGGCGGGCATCATCCCCGCGGGCCTCGAGATGATGGACCGGCCGGCGACGGCCGCGGTCGAGCAGTTCGTGGCCGCGGGCTACGACCTCGAAGCGGCGGCGATCCTTCTTTGCGAGTCCGACGGCACGCCGGAGGAAGTGGCGCACGAGATCGCCCGGATGGAAGCGGTGCTGCAAGCCTCGGGCGCGGTGCGCATCACCGTTTCGCGCGACGAAGCCGAGCGGCTGCGCTTCTGGTCGGGGCGCAAGGCCGCGTTCCCCGCGGTCGGGCGCATCTCGCCCGACTACTACTGCATGGACGGCACGATCCCGCGCAAGCGCCTGGGCGAGGTGCTGAACTTCATCGCCGAGATGGAGAAGAAGTACGGCCTGCGCTGCCCGAACGTGTTCCACGCCGGCGACGGCAACCTGCATCCGCTGATCCTCTTCGATGCCAGCAACCCGGACGAGCTCGAGCGCACGGAGCAGTTTGCCGCCGAGGTGCTGGAAAAATGCGTCGCGGTGGGCGGCACCATCACCGGCGAGCACGGCGTGGGCGTGGAGAAGATCAACCAGATGTGCGCGCAGTTCGGCGCCGCCGAGCTCGAGCTGTTCCACGCGGTGAAGCGCGCCTTCGACCCGCGGGGGCTGCTGAACCCCGGCAAGGCGGTGCCGACGCTCGCGCGCTGCGCCGAGTACGGCCGCATGCACGTGCACCGCGGCGCGGCTGCGCATCCCGAGCTGCCTCGCTTTTGACCCCTCAAACCCTCGGCGACCGGATCCGCGACGCGGCCGAGCGGAAGCTTGCGCTGCGTTTCCGCGGCGGCGGCAGCAAGGACTTCTACGGCAACGCGCCGCGCGGCGACGTGCTCGACACGTGCGGCTACACCGGCATCGTCGACTACGAGCCGAGCGAGCTCGTGCTCACCGCGCGTTGCGGCACGCCGCTGGCCGATATCGAAGCGGCTTTGAATGAACGCGGCCAGTGCCTGCCCTTCGAGCCGCCGCACTTCGGGCTTGCAACTTTCGGCGGCTGCATCGCCGCCGGCCTCTCCGGTCCGCGCCGGGCGAGCGCCGGCGCGCTGCGCGACTTCGTCCTCGGCGTGAAGCTGGTCGACGGCCGCGGCCGCGTGCTGCAGTTCGGCGGACAGGTGATGAAGAACGTCGCCGGCTACGATGTCTCGCGGCTCGTCGCCGGATCGCTCGGCACGCTCGGCCTCGTCGCTGAGGCGTCCATCAAGGTGCTGCCGCGCCCGCCGCTCGAGATCACGCGGCGCCTGGAGATGGACCAGGCCGCCGCGCTCGAGGCGATGACCCGCTGGGCGGGCGAGCCGCTGCCGGTCTCGGCCACCGCATGGCATGCCGGCGTGCTGCACGTGCGGCTCTCCGGCTCGGACGCCGCAGTGCGCGGCGCGGTGGGGCGCATCGGCGGCGCGGAAGTCGATTTCCGCTGGGACGCGATCCGCGAGCAAAGCCATCCGTTCTTTGCCGGTGAGCGCGCGCTCTGGCGCGTGTCGGTTCCGTCCACAGCGCCGCCGATCGCGGGCGAGCCGCTGATCGAATGGGGCGGCGCGCTGCGCTGGATGCGCGGCGACCCGGCGCAAATCCGTGAGATCGCGAAACGCGCGGGCGGGCACGCCACGCTGTTTCGCGGCACCGACAAGTCGGCCGGCGCCTTTCAGCCGCTCGAGCCGGTGCTCATGCGCCTGCACCGCCAGCTGAAGAGCGCTTTCGATCCGGCGGGCATTCTGAATCCCGGCCGGCTGTATGCGGAGCTCTAGGGCTTTGCCAGCCTTTTCTTCTGCACTTCGACCGCGGCGCGCGCCTGCGCGGCGAAGCTCGACTGCGGATAGCGCGAGAGCAGCTTGGCGTAGAGCTGGATGCAGAGCACCGGCTCTCCCGCCTCGCCGGCCTTCGTGGCGGCTTCCAGCAGCAGCCGCTCCTGCGGCGCCGGCATCACCGTTGACTCGGCAGGGTTCAGCGGTGGGGTCGCCGGCTTGGCCTGCGCGAGGAACATCGCCATGCGCTGCTCCGCGGCCCGCTCGCGTTCGTCCCACTTGCGGCGCCAGCGGACGATGCTGTAGACGAGCCCGGCTACCACGCCAACGAATGCAAACCAGATGAGCGCCTTCATGCGAAAAGTATAGCGAGCCATGCAGACCGAGCTCGCCGACTTCATCCGCGACACGCCCGAGGGGCGCGAGGCCGAGGCCATCCTGCGTAAATGCGTGCACTGCGGCTTCTGCACCGCCACCTGCCCGACCTACCAGGTGCTGGGCGACGACCTCGACAGTCCGCGCGGCCGCATCTACCTCATGAAGCGCGCGCTCGAAGGCGCGCCGGTGACCGGCAAGACGCGCCTGCACCTCGACCGCTGCCTGACGTGCCGTGCCTGCGAGACCACCTGTCCGTCCGGCGTGCGCTACGGCCGCCTCGTCGACATCGGCCGCAGCGTCGTCGAGTCGAAGACGCGGCGCGGGCCGCTCGAGCGCGCGCGAAGAGCGCTGCTCGGGTGGGCGCTTCCCAGGACTGCGCTTTTCACAGCGGCGTTGAAGCTAGGCCAAGTGTTGCGGCCACTGCTGCCGGCCGGGCTCCAGGCCAAAGTGCCGTCCCGGACACGGCCCAGCGGAGAGTGGCCGGCGCCGCGCCACCGCCGCAAGATGCTGGTGCTCGCCGGCTGCGTGCAGCCCGCGCTCGCGCCCTCGATCAACGCCGCGGCGGCGCGCGTGCTCGACCGTGCCGGCGTCTCGCTCGTCGAAACATCGGGCGCGGGCTGCTGCGGCGGCATCCGCTTCCACCTCAACTACCAGGAGGACGGGCGCGACGACATGCGCGCGCTGATCGATGCCTGGTGGCCGGCGGTCGAGCGCGGCGAGGTCGAGGCGATCGTGATGACCGCCAGCGGCTGCGGTGTGACGGTGAAGGAGTACGGGCATCTGCTCGCGCACGATCCGGCGTACCGCGACAAGGCGGCACGCATTTCGTCCATCACGCGCGACCTGTGCGAGGTCCTCACACCCGACATGGTTTCGGCCTCGGCAGACCGCGGCACGGTGGCGTTCCAGTCGCCTTGCACGCTACAGCATGGCCAGCAGTTGCGCGGCAGGGTCGAGGCGCTGCTCGCAAAGGCGGGCTACACGCTCTCGGCCGTGAACGACGCGCATCTTTGCTGCGGCTCCGCCGGCACCTACTCCCTGCTGCAGCCGCAGATCTCGGGCGAGCTGCGCGGCCGCAAGCTCGCCGCGCTGCAGGACGGACGGCCAAATGTCATTGCCACCGCCAACATCGGCTGCCTCACGCACCTGCAAGGCGGGACGGCGACGCCGGTGCGCCACTGGATCGAGCTCATCGACGTAAAATGAAGCCATGAGCGAGACCGTCCGCGTCGCGTGTCCCCATGACTGCCCCGACACCTGCGCCATGCTGGTCACGGTCGACGACGGCGTCGCGACCAGGATCCAGGGCGATCCGGAGGCGCCGTTCACCGAAGGCAGCCTCTGCACCAAGGTTTCGCACTACCTCGAGCGCACGTACTCGGCCGATCGGCTCAAGTACCCGATGAAGCGCGTCGGGAAAAAAGGCGCTGGGCAGTTCCGCCGCGTGACATGGGATGAGGCACTCGACGAGATCGCCGCGCGGTTGAAGGCGCTGGCGGCCGAGGATCCGCAGACCATCCTGCCCTGCAGCTACGCCGGCACCATGGGCATGGTGCAGTACAGCTCGATGGACCGGCGCTTCTTCTACAAGCTCGGCGCGACGCTGCTCGACCGCACGCTCTGCTCGAGCGCGGGCAAGTACGGGCTCAAGGCGACGCTCGGCGGCTCCGTGGGCATGGACCCCGAGCGCTTCGACGAGGCGAACCTCATCATCCTCTGGGGCGCGAACCCGGTGGTGTCGAACCTGCATCTCTGGGGCCGCGTGCAGGCGGCGAAGCGCCGCGGCGCCAAGGTGGTCGCCATCGACCCGTATCGCAGCCTCTCGGCCGAGAAGTGCACGCAGCAGGTCGCGCTCCTGCCGGGCACCGACGGCGCGCTCGCGCTCGGCATGATGCACGTGCTGATCCGCGAGCAGCTGATCGACCGCGACTACATCGAGCGCTACACCATCGGCTACGACGCGCTCGAGAAGCGCGTGCTGGCCGAATACCCGCCCGAGCGCGCGGCGAAGCTGTGCGGGCTCACGACGGAAGAGGTGGTGCAGCTCGCGCGCGACTACGGCACGATGCAGCCGGCGGCGATCCGCCTGAACTACGGCATGCAGCGCCACGCCGGCGGCGGCATCGCGGCGCGCACCATCGCCTGCCTGCCGGCGCTGATCGGCGCCTGGCGCGACCCGGCCGGCGGCATCGTCCTCAGCACCGCCGACTTCTACGGCTTCGACCACGCCGCGCTCGAGCGGCCCGATCTCCTCGGCGGGCGCCGGCCGCGCACCATCAACCACTCGAAGCTCGGCGACGCGCTCACTTCCGCCGAGCCGCCGGTGCGCGCGACCATCGTCTACAACAACAACCCGGTCGCCGTGTGCCCGGAGTCGGACAAGGTCATCGCCGGCTTCTCGCGCGAGGACCTCTTCACCGTGGTGATCGACCATTTCCAGACGGACACCGCGGATTACGCCGACATCGTGCTGCCGGCGACCACGCAGCTCGAGCACATGGACGTGCACAAGTCCTACGGCCACCTCTACGTGCTCGCGAACAACCCGGCGATCGCGCCGCTCGGCGAGTCGCTGCCGAATTCCGAGATCTTCCGCCGCCTCGCCGCGCGCCTGGGATTCGAGGAGGCGTGCTTCCGCGACTCCGACGAGGACATCTGCCGCACGGCGGTGGCGTCGAGCAAGCCGCGCATGGCGGGCGTCGAATGGGAAACGCTGAAGGCGCAGGGCTGGCAGAAGCTCGCCGTGCCGCCGCGCTTCGCGCCCTTCGCCGAAGGCGGCTTCCCGACCCCGTCGGGCAAGTGCGAGTTCCATAGCAAGTGGCTGGAGGACCAGGGCATCGATCCAGTGCCGTTCTACAACCCGCCGGCGGAAGTCGCCGACGAGGCCCTCGCCGAGCGCTATCCGCTCGCTTTCCTGTCGCCGCCCGCGCGCCACTTCCTCAACTCGAGCTTCGCCAACATCGCGCGCTTTCGCGAGTTCGAGCGCGAGCCGCACCTCGACATGCATCCGCGCGACGCCGCGGCGCGCGGCATCCGCGACGGCGACGCGGTGCGCGTCTACAACGACCGCGGCGCCTACACGCTGCGCGCGCGGGTCAACGGCAAGCCGCGCCCGGGCGTGGTGGTCGCGCCCTCGGTGTGGTGGAAGAAATATTCGCCCGACGGCCGCAACGCGAACAACGTCACTCCCCAGCGCACGGCCGACCTGGGCGGCGGCGCCACGTTCTACGATTGCCGGGTGCAAGTGGAACGTGTCGACGCAGCCCGCGCCTAGCGACTACCACGACGCGCTCACCGAGCTGCCGAACCGGCGGCTCCTGGACGACCGCCTCTCCCAGGCGCTGCATGTAGCCCAGCGCCGCGCCACCGGCGTGGCGCTGATCCTCGTCGAGCTCGCCACCTTCTCGAAGATCGATGACCAGACCTTGCGGCAGGCGGCGCGCCGCCTCCAGGGCACCCTGCGCCGCGCGGACACGCTCGCGCGCTGGGGCGCGGCCGAGTTCGCGATCGTGCTGACCGATGTGCGCGGAGAGGCCGAGTGCCGGCCGGCGCTCGAGCGCCTGATGGCCACGCTCGACATGGACGTGGCGATCGGCGTCTCGCTCTTTCCCGCCGACGCCCGTGACGCGGAAGCGCTGGCGCGCAACGCCGACACCGCGCGCACGGGCGCGCGCCAGCTGGGACGGCGCCAGTACCGCTTCTACGGCGGATGAAATTCATCCTATTAATGGTCTTCGCGTGCGCGGCGCACGCGGAGGACCCGGTCCGCGTCGGCTCGAAGCGCTTCACCGAGTCCTACATCCTGGGCGAGATCCTGGCGCGCGCCACCGGCGGCCAGCACAAGCCGGGCTTGGGCAACACCGGCATCGTGCTCTCGGCGCTCAAGGCGGGCGCCATCGACGTCTACCCCGAGTACACCGGCACCATCGCCGCCGAGATCGTCCGGCTCCCAGGCAGCCCGAGCCTCGAGCAATTGAACGCGGCGCTGGCGCCGCAGGGGTTGGTGGCCGGCGTGCCGCTCGGCTTCAACAACACCTATGGACTCGCCATGCGCGAGGATCGCGCCCAGACCCTCGGCATCCGGCGGCTGTCCGACCTGCGGGCACATGCCGAGCTGAAATTCGGGCTGTCGCAGGAATTCATCGGCCGCGCCGACGGCTGGCCCGGTTTGAAGCGCGCGTACGGCCTGCCGCAGCCGACGCCTTCGGGCCTCGATCACGGCCTCGCCTACGAGGCGATGGCCGCCGGGCGCATCGACGTGATGGACGTCTATTCGACCGACGCGAAGATCGAGCGCTACCACCTGCGCGTGCTCGAAGACGACCGGCATTTCTTTCCGCGCTACGACGCCGTGCTGCTTTACCGGCTCGACCTTCCCCGGCGCGCGCCGGAACAGTTCGCGCGGTTGAAAAAGCTCGAAGGCCGCATCGACGCGCGGCTGATGATCCGCATGAACGCGGCCGCCGAGCTCGAGGGCAAGAGTTTTGCGCAGGCCGCCGCGCTGTTTTCCGGAGAGGTGAAGGGTGAAAGGCGTGAGTTCCTCGGCACGCTGTTCGGCGCCGATTTCTGGCGGCTGACGCGCGAGCACCTGCTGCTGGTGCTGGTATCGCTCGCCGCGAGCATCGTGGCCGGCATCCCGCTCGGCATCGCGGCGGCGAAGCTGCCGCGCGCGGCGCAGCCGATCCTCGGCGCGGTGGGGGTGATCCAGACGATCCCGTCGCTCGCGCTCTTCGCCTTCCTGATCGCGCTCGTCGGCACCATCGGCATGGTGCCCGCGCTGATCGCGCTCTTCCTCTACGCGCTGCTGCCCATCGTGCGCAACACGCACGCCGGCATGACCGGCATCGGCCGCGGCATGCGCCAGGCGGCGATGGCGCTCGGCCTCGAGCCGCGCCAGCGCCTGTGGCTGGTCGAGCTGCCGCTGGCGGCGCCGTCGATCCTCGCCGGCATCAAGACCTCCGCCGTGATCAACGTCGGCACGGCGACCATCGCCGCGTTCATCGGCGCCGGCGGCTACGGCGAGCGCATCGCCGCCGGCCTCGCCCTGAACGACAACCTGACGCTGCTCGCCGGCGCGATCCCCGCCGCGGCGCTCGCGCTCCTCGTGCAGGTCGCCTTCGAGTTGGGCGAAAGGCGCCTCGCGTGGCTGCCACGGTAGAATTCCGCACCCTATGCCCCAGCTGATCGGCGTCCCGCGCGAGACCGCGGCGGGAGAGAAGCGCGTTGCCACCGTCCCGGAGGTCGTCGAGAAGCTGATCAAGCTCGGGTTCCGCGTGGCGGTGGAGTCCGGCGCGGGCGACGCGGCCAACTTCGCCGACGATACCTACCGAGCCGCCGGCGCCGAAATCATCCCGGATACCGCGCGTCTCTGGGCGACAGCGGACATCGTGTTCAAGGTGCGCGCGCCCAGCATGAGCGAAGTGGCCGCCATGCGCGACGGCGGCACCTCATCTACCACTTTGGTCAGCTTCATCTGGCCGGCGCAGAACCCCGACCTGATGCAGGCGCTCGCGGAGAAGAAGGCCACCGTGCTGGCGATGGACAGCGTGCCGCGCATCTCGCGCGCGCAGAAGCTCGACGCGCTCTCGTCGACGGCCAACATCGCCGGCTACCGCGCGGTGATCGAGGCGGCGCACGCTTTCGGCCGCTTCTTCACCGGCCAGATCACCGCCGCGGGCAAGGTGCCGCCGGCCAAGGTGTTCGTCATCGGCGCCGGCGTCGCCGGCCTCGCCGCGATCGGCGCGGCCTCGGGCCTCGGCGCGATCGTGCGGGCGAACGACACCCGCCCGGAAGTCGGCGACCAGGTGAAGTCGATGGGCGCCGAATTCGTCGGCGTCGAGTACCAGGAGGAGGGCTCCGGCGTGGGCGGCTACGCCAAGGTGATGAGCGAGGGCTTCCAGAAGGCGCAACGCGAGGTCTTCGCCAGGCAGGCGAAGGAAGTCGACATCATCATCACTACCGCGCTGATTCCCGGGAAGCCCGCGCCGAAGCTGATCACCGCCGAGATGGTGCGCTCGATGAAGCCCGGCAGCGTGATCGTCGACATGGCCGCCGAGCAGGGCGGCAACTGCGAGCTGACCGTGCCGGGCGAGGCGGTGGTCCGCCACGGCGTGACGATCATCGGCTACACCGATCTTGCGAGCCGGCTGGCGAAGCAGTCGAGCATGCTCTATGCGACCAACCTCCTCCGGCTGACCGAAGAGCTGTGCAAGACGAAGGACGGCCAGATCAACGTCAACATGGGCGACGAGGTGATCCGCGGCACGACCGTGATCAAGGACGGCAAGATCACCTGGCCGCCGCCGCCGCCGAAGTTATCCGCGGCGCCGCCGAAACCTCCTGCCAAGCCAGCGGCCGCCCCGGCGCCGAAAGGGCATGGCGCAGCGAGCGCTCCCGCCTCCGCCAAATCGGTGGCGATCGTGTTCCTCGTCGGCGCGGCGCTCTTCTGGTTCATCGGCGCCAAGGCGCCGCCCACGTTCCTCGAGCACTTCACGGTGTTCGTGCTGGCGTGCTTCGTCGGCTATATGGTGATCTGGAACGTGACGCCGGCGCTGCACACGCCGCTGATGAGCGTGACCAACGCCATCAGCAGCATCATCGCCATCGGCGCGCTGGTGCAGGTCGCGCCGCCGATCACCGAAAGCGCCGACAGGCCGACGACCTGGATCATCGCGCTGGCGGTGGCCAGCATCGCGCTGGTCGCGATCAACATGTTCGGCGGCTTCGCCGTGACGCGGCGCATGCTGCAGATGTTCCGCAGGTGATGGGCGCGACCCTTTCCACCGTCGCCTACATCGGCGCGACGATCCTCTTCATCCTCAGCCTGGGCGGCCTGTCGAACCCGGAGACGTCGCGCCGCGGGAACCTCTACGGGATGATCGGCATGACGATCGCCGTGCTGGCGACGGTGCTCGGTCCGCACGTCACGCAAGCCGGCCTGCCGTGGATCGTCGGCGCCATGCTGGTCGGCGCCGCCATCGGGTTGTACGCCGCGCGCATCGTGAAGATGACGCAGATGCCCGAGCTGGTCGCGCTGATGCACAGCCTGGTGGGCCTCGCGGCGGTGCTGATCGGCTATGCGAACTACATCGATCCGGCGGAGACGGCGCGTTTCCAGGGCGCGGAAAAGACCATCCACGAGCTCGAGATCTACGTCGGCGTGCTGATCGGCGCGGTGACCTTCTCCGGCTCGCTGATCGCCTTCGGCAAGCTCTCCGCGAGGATCACGGGCAAGCCGGTGCTGATTCCCGCGCGCCACTGGCTCAACCTCGCCGGATTGCTGGTGGTGCTCTACTGCGGCGGGTGGTTCATCAACAGCCACTCGATCGCCGAGGGCATGACGCCGCTCGTCATCATGACCGCCATCGCGCTGCTCTTCGGCGTGCACCTGGTGATGGCGATCGGCGGCGCCGACATGCCGGTGGTGGTGTCGATGCTGAACAGCTACTCCGGCTGGGCGGCGGCGGCGACCGGCTTCATGCTGAACAACGACCTCCTCATCGTCACCGGCGCGCTGGTGGGCTCGAGCGGTGCAATCCTCTCCTACATCATGTGCCGCGCGATGAACCGCAACTTCATCAGCGTGCTCGCCGGCGGGTTTGGAACCGGCGGCGGAACAGCCGCCGCCTCAGGCGCGGGACCGGCGGGCGAGGTGCATCCGATCAACGCCGCCGAGACGGCGGAGCTCCTGCGCACGGCGAAGAACGTGATCATCGTGCCGGGCTACGGCATGGCGGTGGCGCAGGCGCAGCACACGGTGTACGAGATCACGAAGGCGCTGCGCGAGCGCGGCGTCAACGTGCGCTTCGGCATCCATCCGGTCGCGGGCCGCATGCCGGGACACATGAACGTGCTCCTGGCGGAGGCCAGGGTGCCCTACGACATCGTGTTCGAGATGGACGAGATCAACCACGAGTTCGCGGACACCGACGTGGCGATGGTGATCGGCGCGAACGACATCGTGAACCCCGCGGCGCAGGAGGATCCCAACAGCCCGATCGCCGGCATGCCGGTGCTCGAGGTGTGGAAGGCGAAGACCGTGGTGGTGATGAAGCGCAGCATGGCCTCGGGCTATGCCGGCATCGACAACCCGCTCTTCTACAAGGACAACACCCGGATGCTCTTCGGCGACGCGAAGAAGATGCTGGAAGAGGTGTTCGTCGCCCTGAAGGCGTGACCAAGATCGGCATCTCGCCGCGGCTGCTGCATCCGCAGCCTGGCGCGCGCGGCGTGTTCACCAAGATCCTGCACTACGTCGAGGACGGCATCGCGCAATGGCTGCAGTCGCGCGACGCGCTGCTCTTCATTCTCCCGCTGAGCCGGCGTGCCGCCGACTACGCGCGGACGCTGGATGGGCTGGTCCTGCAGGGCGGCGCGGACATCAGCCCGCTCGCCTACGGCGAACAGCCGCAGAAGCCGGAATGGGCCGGCGATCCGCTGCGCGACCAGTACGAAATTTCCCTTGTCAAAGCATTTACGGCAGCGGGCAAGCCCGTGCTCGGCATCTGCCGCGGCGCGCAGCTGATCAACGTCGCCCTCGGCGGCTCGCTGCACCAGGACATCCCGGCGCACCGCAGCGACGATTACGACCAGCACGCGCACGAGGTGCGCCTCGAGCTCGGCTCCGGGCTCGCGCGCCTCTACGGCGAGACCGGGCCGCGGCGGGTCGTATCGATCCACCACCAGGCGATCAACCGCCTCGCCCCCGGCTTGAAGGTCGAGGCGCGCGCCGACGACGGCGTGATCGAGGCGGTACGCGGCACGGGCGCAAGCTACATCTGCGCGGTGCAGTGGCACCCGGAGTTCCACGGCGGCCGCGCCGGCTTCCTCGACGGCGGTCCGCTGCTCGACGAATTCCTGGAGGCGGCGCGCCGATGAGATCGGTCGTTCTGCGCCTGCTCGAGCGCGAGCGCGGGCTCTTCGCCGGCGCGGTGGTTGTCGCCGCGGCGTGCGCGGCGCTCGGCGTGCCTTTCGACTTCGTGCTCTTCGGCCTGACGCTCGCCGGCGTGGCGCTGTTCCACCATCACACGCTGCAGGTGGCGCTCGTCGGCCTCGCCGTGATCGTGCTCTACAAACTCGGCTTCACTGGCTTCAAGACCGGCGCCGGCCTGCCGGGCCTCGCGCTGCACATGCGGCACGAGTGGGTGATCCTCACCAACCTGCTTGGCCTGCTCCTCGGCTTCGCGCTGCTCTCCAACCACTTCGAGGAGAGCAAGGTGCCGGCGGTGCTGCCGCGCTTCCTGCCCGACGACTGGAAGGGCGCGTTCGTGCTGCTGGTGATGATCTTCGTGCTGTCCTCGTTCCTCGACAACATCGCCGCGGCGCTGATCGGCGGCGCGATCGCGCGCACCGTGTTCCGCGGGAAAGTGCACATCGGCTATCTGGCCGCCATCGTCGCCGCGTCGAACGCCGGGGGCTCGGGCAGCGTGGTCGGCGACACCACCACGACGATGATGTGGATCGACGGCGTCGATCCGCTCGACGTGCTCGAA
>DASQAW010000250.1:0-19798 GCA_035635495.1 Burkholderiales bacterium | reverse complement strand
CGCGACGTGGTGGAGAGCTATCGCCTGGGCGTCAACAGCTACATCGCGAAGCCCGTCCAGTTCGAGGAGTTCATGCAGACCGTCGCGAAGATCGGTCTTTACTGGGTGCTGACCAACCGTGTCCCGCACTGAGCGCGCGCGGACGCTGCGGCCGACGGTGCGCGTCCTCCTGACCGAGGACGTCGCCTCGGACGCCGAGCTCGAGGTGCGCGAGCTCAAGCGCGCCGGCATGTCGGTGGTGCACCGGGTGGTCGAAAGCGAGGATGCGTTCTCCGCGGCGCTGCGCGAGTTCGCGCCCGACGTCATCCTGTCGGACTTCTCGATGCCCGCGTTCGACGGCATGGCCGCGCTCGCCATCGCGCGCGAGCAGAGCCCCGACACGCCGTTCATCTTCGTCTCCGGCACGATCGGCGAGGAGTACGCGATCCGCGCGCTGAAGAACGGTGCCACCGACTACGTGCTGAAGTCGAACCTGGTGCGCCTGCCCGCCGCGGTCGAGCGGGCGCTCGCGGACGCCCAGGCACGGCGCGAGCGCCGCAAGGTGGAGACCGAGCTGGAGCTGGTGCGCGCGCGCCTCACCGGCATCATCGACTCGCTGCCCGACGTCCTGTGGTCGGTGGCGCTGCCGAGCGAGGACCTCCTCTATATCGGGCCGACTGCGCGCGACATTTTCGGCCGCGACGGGCAGGAGTTCCTGACCGATCGCGACCTGTGGATCAACGTCGTGCATCCGGAGGACCGCGCCGCGATGCTCGTCGCCTGGCGCGCGATGCTCGCCGAAGGCAAGCCCTTCGACGTCGAGTACCGCGTCCTGCGCCCCGACGGTGCCGCGCGCTGGGTGAGCGATCGCGGCCACATCGTGCGCGACGCCGCCGGCACGCCGATGCGCATCGACGGCGTCGCGCGGGATGTCACCGAGCAGGTCGGGCACCGGCAGCGGATCGAGCGCCTGAGCCGCATCCGCGAGCTCCTCGGCGCGCTGAACGCCGCCATCGTGCGCATCCGCGAGCGCGGCGCGCTGTTCGAGGAGTTCTGCCGCATCGCGGTGGCGCATGGCGGCTTCGTGCTGGCGCGCGTGGTCGAGCTCGGCTCGGACGGCACGGCGCGCGTCGCCGCCACGACCGAGGCCGACTCGCGCATCTACCAGCCGCTGCTCGACGACTACAACCGCGCGCCGCAGGAAGCCGACAGCCTGCTCGCGCTCGCGCTGCGCACCGGGCAGCCGCAGGTGGCGAACGATGTGGCCGCCGACCCGCGCATCAAGAACCGCGCGGCGCTCTCGCGCGATGGCAACTGCGCTCTCGCGCAGCTGCCGTTCACCGTCGAAGGCCGCGTCGCCGGCAGCGTGACGCTGCGCTCGCGCGAGGCCGGGGTGTTCGACCAGGAGGAGCTCGGCCTGCTCGCGGAGATGGTCAACAACATCTCGTTCGCCCTCGAGCTGATGGCGAAGCAGGAGCGCATCAGCTACCTCGCGCTGTACGACCCGCTCACCGGCCTGCCGAACCGCACGCTGTTCGACGAGCAGCTCGCCGAGGCGATCGAGACCGGGCGCCGCGACAAGGCGCAGCTCGCGGTCATCGTCACGGACCTCGAGCGCTTCAAGGCGACCAACGACACGCTCGGCAAGCAGGTCGGCGACGACCTCCTCAAGGCGGTGGCGCAGCGGCTGCGCCAGGCCGCCGGCGAGAGCGGCCGCGCGGCGCGCGTGGGCAGCAACGTCTTCGTGGTCATGTTCCCGAAGATCGGCTCGGCGGAGAACGTCGCGCGCGGGCTCGAGGCGGCCAACGTCTTCGGCGCGCCCTTCGACATCGACGGCCACGAGATCCGCGTCACCGCCAAGACCGGCATCGCGGTCTTTCCCGACGACGGCGGCGACGCCGAGGCGCTCTTCCGCAACGCCGAGGCGGCGCTGAAGCGCGCCAAGGAGACCGGCGAGCGCTACCTTTTCTACGCGCCGAGCATCAACGCGCGCGTCGCGGAGCAGGTCGAGCTGGAGCACCGCCTGCGCAAGGCGGTGGAGACCGGCGAGCTCTTCCTGCACTTCCAGCCGAAGATCGATCTCGCGAGCGGGGACATGGTCGGGGTCGAAGCGCTCATGCGCTGGCAGGGGCCCGACGGCAAGCTCGTCTCGCCCGCGCGCTTCGTGCCGGTGCTGGAGCAGACTGGGCTGATCTTCGAGGCCGGCCAGCAGGTGCTCGCCGCCGCGCGGCGGCAGTACGCCGCCTGGCAGGCCAAGGGCCTCGCGGCGCCGCGCATCGCGGTGAACGTCTCCGCGGTACAGCTGCGCCGCCGCAGCTTCGTCCAGGACGTGCGGCGGGCGCTCGGCGAAAGCGCCAAGGACGGCGGCGGCGTCGACCTCGAGGTCACCGAGAGCCTGCTGATGACCGAGGTGGACGAGAGCATCCGCAAGCTCCGCGAGCTGCGCGAGATGGGGCTGCGCATGGCGCTCGATGACTTCGGCACGGGCTATTCATCGCTCGCGTATCTCTCGAAGCTGCCGCTCGATACGCTCAAGATCGACCGCAGCTTCGTGCACGGCATGACCGAGCACGCCGACGACACGAGCATCGTCTCGGCGATCATTTCTCTCGCACAGGCGCTGCGCCTCAAGGTCGTCGCCGAAGGCGTCGAGACCGAGCCGCAGGCGCAACTCCTGCGCCTTTTGCGCTGCGAACAGGTGCAGGGCTTTCTGTTCAGCCGGCCGCTGCCGGCCGAGGACCTCGAGCCGCTGCTCAAGCCTTTATAATCAGCGGGCTTAGGCCCGCATGGCATCTCTTTACGCGCTAGGACTCAACCACCAGACCGCACCGCTCGCGATCCGCGAGCGCGTGGTGTTCCACGTCGAGCGCCTGCGCGAGGCGCTGACCGAGATCAAGCACGGCCTCGCGCGCGAAGCGGCCATCGTCTCGACCTGCAACCGCACCGAGCTCTACGTGGCGGGCGATGACTCCGGCGCCGGAGCCCCGCAGTTATCTCAATGGCTCGCGCGCTATCATCGCTTCGAGCCCGACGGCCTGCGGCCCTATCTCTATACGCTGCCGCGCGAGCAGGCGGTGCGGCACGTGTTCCGCGTCGCCTCCGGCCTCGATTCGATGGTGCTCGGCGAGCCGCAGATCCTCGGCCAGCTGAAGGAAGCGGCGCGTGCCGCCGAATCCGCCGGCACGATGGGCACGCTCCTGCACAAGCTCTTCCAGCGCTCCTTCGCCGTGGCGAAGGAGGTGCGCTCGACCACGCAGGTCGGCGCGGCGAGCGTGTCGATGGCCGCGGCGGCGGTGCGCCTCGCCGCGCGCATCTTTCCGAGCCTCAAGGACCAGCACGTGCTCTTGATCGGCGCGGGGGAGATGATCGAGCTCTGCGCCACGCATTTCGCCGCGCAGGGCCCGGCGCGCATCACGGTCGCCAACCGCACGCTCGAGCGGGCGGAGAAGCTCGCCCACCGCTTCGGCGCGCGTTCCATGGAGCTGAAGGCGCTCTCCGAGCAGCTGCACGAGTACGACATCGTCGTTTCCTGCACCGCCTCGTCGCTGCCGATCCTCGGCAAGGGCCTGGTCGAGCGCGCGCTGCGCGCCCGGCGCCGCCGGCCGATGTTCATGGTCGACCTCGCGGTGCCGCGCGACATCGAGCCGGAGGCCGGCGAGCTGGACGACGTCTTCCTCTACACGGTCGACGACCTCGGCCAGATCGTCAATGCCAACCTGGATGCGCGCCGCTCGGCGCTGGCGCAGGCCGAGGCGATCATCGACACGCAGGTCGGCCAGTTCATGCAATGGATGCAGGTGCGGCAGAACGTGCCGCTGATCCGTGCCCTGCGCGGTCGCGCCGACGAGGCGCGCCGCGAGGAGCTCGAGCGCGCCCTGCGCGCGCTCGGGCGCGGCGAGGAGCCGGCGAAGGTGCTCGAGTCGCTGTCGCAGGGCCTGGTGAACAAGCTGATGCACGCGCCGACCCAGGCACTGAACGAAACCGCCGGCGAGGAGCAGCGCGCGCTCGCCGAGACGCTCGCGCGCCTTTACCGGCTGCAGTGAAACCGACGCTGCGGACCAAGCTGGACAGCCTGGTGGCGCGCCGCGTCGACCTCGAGCGGCTGCTCGCGGCCGAAGACGCGACGCGCGACCTGGAGCGTTTCCGCAACCAGTCGCGCGAGCACTCCGAGCTCTCCACTATCGTCTCGCTCTACGAGCAGTACCGGCGGGCCGAGGGCGACGCCGAGGCGGCGCGCGAACTCGGGCTCGACGACGATTTGAAGGGCGCCCGCGCGTCGATGGAGCGCCTGGAAGCCGAGCTGCAGAAGGCGCTGCTGCCCAGGGACCCGAACGACGAGCGCAATGTCTTCCTCGAGGTGCGCGCCGGGACCGGCGGCGACGAATCGGGCCTCTTTGCCGGCGACCTTTTCCGCATGTACTCGCGCTATGCCGAGCGCCAGCGCTGGCAGGTCGAGATCATCTCCGAAAGCCCATCCGAGATGGGCGGCTACAAGGAAATCATCGCCCGCATCGTCGGCCAGGGCGCGTACTCACGGCTGAAATTCGAATCGGGCGGCCACCGCGTCCAGCGCGTGCCGGAGACCGAGGCGCAGGGGCGCATCCATACATCGGCCTGCACGGTCGCCATCCTGGCCGAGGCGGACACGGTGGACGAGGTCGTGCTCAATCCGGCCGAGCTGCGCATCGACACCTTCCGCGCCTCCGGCGCCGGCGGCCAGCACGTCAACAAGACCGAATCGGCGATCCGCGTCACGCACCTGCCGACCGGCATCGTGGTGGAGTGCCAGGACTCGCGCTCGCAGCACAGGAACCGCGAGAAGGCGCTCAGCGTCCTCGCCGCGCGCATCCGCGACAAGCAGATGAGCGAGCAGCAGGCGAAGACCGCCTCGACGCGCAAGAGCCTGATCGGCTCAGGCGACCGCTCGCAGCGCATCCGCACGTACAACTTTCCGCAGGGCCGCGTCACCGATCACCGCATCAACCTCACGCTGTACAAGATCGACCGCATCATGGACGGCGAGCTCGACGAGCTGATCAACGCGCTCGCGACCGAGCACCAGACCGAGCAGCTCACCCAGCTCGCCGAAGAAGCCGCTTGACCGTCCAGGAGGCGCTTGCCTCCACCGCCCTGGATCTGCGCGAGACGCGCCTCCTGCTCGCGCATGCCACCGGCTTCAGCGAAGCCGCGGTGCTCGCTTTTCCCGAACGCGATTTACCGCCGGAGGCCGCGGCGCGTTTCGCCGATTTCGCCGAGCGTCGCCGGGGCGGCGAGCCGGTGGCCTACATCCTCGGGCGCCAGGAGTTCTACGGCCTGCCGCTCGCCGTGAACCCGGCCGTGCTGATCCCGCGGCCCGAGACCGAGCTGCTGGTCGATCTCGCCCTCGAGCGCGATTTCTCCACTGCGCTGGACCTGGGCACAGGCAGCGGTGCCATCGCGCTCGCCATCAAGAAGCATCGGCCCAGCGCGCGCGTGGTTGCGGTGGAGGCGAGCGTCGCAGCGCTGCAGGTCGCCAAACGCAACGGCACAGCACTAGGTATGGAAGTCGAGTGGCGCCACGGCCGCTGGTTCGCACCGCTCGAAGGCGAACGCTTCGACCTCATCGTCTCCAATCCGCCGTACGTCGCTGCCGGCGATCCGCATCTCGCCGCGCTGCGCTACGAGCCGGCCGCGGCGCTCGTGTCGGGCGCCGATGGCCTCGACGCCATCCGGGACATTGTCGCGGCGGCGCGGGCGCATCTGGCGGATGGCGGCTGGCTGCTGCTCGAGCACGGCATCGGCCAGGACGGCGCGGTGCGCGATCTGTTGCAGCGCGCGGGGCTTGAATATGTCCGGACCTGGCCCGATCTGGCCGGTATTCCCCGTGTCTCCGGAGCCAAGCGGTAGAATCGACACCATGGACATCAAACAGCGCATCCAGGATCAGGTTACCGGCTCGCCGGTCGTGCTCTACATGAAGGGCACGCCGCAGGCGCCGCAATGCGGCTTCTCCGCGCTCGCCGTCCAGGTGCTGAACGCCTGCGGCGTGCGCGACTTTGCCAGCGTCGACGTGCTGGCCGACGCCGAGATCCGCCAGGGCATCAAGGAGTACGCCAACTGGCCGACGATCCCGCAGCTCTACGTCAACGGCGAGTTCGTCGGCGGCTCCGACATCCTGCGGGAGATGTACCAGTCGGGCGAGCTGCAGAAACTCCTAGAGAGCACGCGCCAGAAGGCCTAGCGTCGCCTTCACCTGCCCGAGGTAGGCGCCGCCGAAGAGGTTCAGGTGGTTGAGCAGGTGATAGAGGTGGTAGAGGTGCTTGCGCGTCTCGTAGCCGGCGGGCAGCGGCCCGTAGGCTGAGTAGAACTCCGGCGGAAAGCCGCCGAAGAGCTGCGTCATCGCGAGATCGGCCTCGGGGTCGCCGTAGTACACCGCCGGATCGAACAGCACCGGCGCGCCGTCGCGCAGGAAGCCCGCGTTACCGCCCCACAGGTCGCCGTGCAGCAGCGATGGCACCGGGCGGTGCCCGTCCAGGAGCTGCGACACATCCGGCGCATCCAGCGGGTATCCATTCCGGCGCGCGAGCGCGAGCTGTGGGCCGAGGCGGCGCTCGCGCCAGAATTCACTCCAGTCCTCATATGAACCATTGGGCTGCGGCGTCGAGCCGATGTAGTTGTCGCGCGCCCATCCGAATGCGCGTCCTTCCGCGCGATGCACCGCGGCCAGCATGCGGCCCAGCGCGGCAAAGTCGCCGCCAGACCTGAGCTCGAGGAATTCCATCACCAGGTAGGCGCTCGCGCCGGCCGCGCCATGCGCGATCGGCTCGGGCGCCGCGCAGCCAGCGCCGCGCAGTGCGGCCAGTCCATCGGCCTCCGCGGCGAAGGCATCGGCGAAACGCGCTTCGTTCACCTTCAGGAAAACGGCGCGGTGCGCGAGCGTCGCGCGGTAGCAGCGGTGGATGCAGCCGCCGCCGACGGGCTGGGCATCGGCGACGCCCAGGTGTTTGAACAGCGCCTTCAACCCGACGTCAGGCGAGTGTTCGCGAGGTTCAGGCGATCGACCAGGATGCCGATGAAGGCGCGGTCGAATTTGCTGCGGCAGGAGACGCTCGCCTGCTCGAGGTCGGCGACGCGCACGCGCAGCAGGCGCGATTCCGCCGCGGCGGTCACGGTCGCGCCGCGCCGCTGGCCGCTCGACGAGAGGTAGGCCATCTCGCCGAAGCACTCGCCGGGGCCGAGCACGGTGAGCAGCTTCTTGTTCTTGCTGACGCGCATCTCGCCTTCGATCACGATGCAGAAGAAGTCGCCCGCGTCGCCTTCGCGCAGCACGACCGCGCCGGCCTGCGCGCGCTCCCAGATGCCGAGCTTCACCACCTCCCAGAGCTCCTGGTCGGTGAAGGCGGAGAAGAAGCGCATCGAGCGCAGCAGGGCGAACTTGTCGGCGTCGCCGAAGCTCTCGCGGCTCTCGCCCAGCCCCGTGCGCAACGCCTCGATCAGGTCCTCGGCGTATTCGTCGCCGCTGTGATAGCGCTTCGCCGACTCCTTGTGCATCGCGCGCCGCACGATGCGGTCCAGCGACACCGGCACGTTGCGCCGCACCGCCGAGGGCGGCGGCGGGTCGTGCTGCGTGATCTGGTAGATCATGCTGAACTTGTTGTTGGCCTTGAACGGCAGCTGGCCGGTCAGCATCTGGTACATCACCACGCCGAGCGAGTAGAGGTCCGTGCGGTGATCGACCAGCTCCTCGCGGATCTGCTCGGGCGACATGTAGGCGGGCGAGCCCACGCCGGTGATCTGCGTGGTCTCGGCGCCGACGTTGAGCGCCAGGCCGAAGTCGCCGATGCGCACGTCGGTCGGCGAGGTGGCATAGAGGATGTTGCCGGGCTTGATGTCGCGGTGCGTGACGCCCTGCATGTGCGCGTAGGCCAGCGCGCGCGTGCACTTGAAGGCGATGTCGACGACCTGCTCGAGCGGCAGCAGGTTCTCCGGCGCGCAGAAGCGCTCCATGGTGCCGCCGGGCACGTATTCCATGACGATATAGCCGGAATCCTCGCCGATGCCGGCGTCGTAGATGGCGGCGATGTGCGGATGCTCGAGCTTGCCGGCGAGCGAGGCCTCGGTGAAGAACAGCTTGCGGAAGAGCCGCCCGCGCACCGGGTCGCGCAGCGCCTCGGGGAAGATGCGCTTCACCGCCACCTCGCGGCCGCGGAATGGGTCCTGGCAGAGGAACACCTCGGAGGTGGCGCCTTCCCCCAGCTTGCGAATCACCGGGTAGTTGGAGACGTGGTCCACGCGCCTCTCGGTCTGTCCTAGACGCCGGACAGGCGCAGGTTGGCCGCCGACAGCCGCTCGACCAGGATCGACATGAACGCGCGGTCGAAGTGGTTGCGGCAGCCCTCGGTCACCTGCGCCAGGCGCGCGGTCGGGATCGAGATGACGGTCGCCTCGGCGGTCACGGTCACGTCGGCGCCGCGCTTGTGGTCCTTCCTCGCGAGATACGCCATCTCGCCGAAGCACTCGCCGGGGTTGAGGACGTTGAGGAGCCTGCCGCGCTTGGTGACCTTGACCTCGCCCTCGGCAAGGATGCAGAAGTTGTCGCCGGGCTCGCCTTCCCGCATCAGCGCCTGGCCGGCGTCGGCGTGCCGCCAGGCCGAGATGTGCGCCACCTCCCACAGCTCGGCGTCGGAGAAGTCGGCGAAGAAGGCGAGCGAGCGCAGCGTCTCGAAGCGGTCGGAGTCGGCGAACTCCTGCGCCTTGCGCGCCACGCTGCGGCCGGCGCTGAACACCTGCGCCAGCTCGCGCGAGAACTCCTCCCAGCCCGGATAGCGCTCGCCGCGCTCGCGCGCCATCGCGCGCAGGACGATGGCGTCGATCGGCGGCGGCAGCCCGGGCCGCGCGCTCGACGGCGGCTCCGCCGTGCTGTTGGTGATCTGGTAGATCAGGCCGAAGTTGTTCGACGCCTGGAACGGCAGCCGGCCGGTGAGCAGGTGGTACATCACCACGCCGACGGAGTAGATGTCGGTGCGGTGGTCGAGCGGCTGCTCCTTCACCTGCTCGGGCGACATGTAGGAGGGCGAGCCGATCGCGGTGATCTGCGTCGTCTCGCCGCTCGCGATCAGCGCGGCGCCGAAATCGGTGATCTTCACGTTGGTCTCGCCGGTATGCAGGATATTGGCCGGCTTGATGTCGCGATGCGTGACGCCCAGGTGATGCGCGAACTCGAGCGCGCGCGTGCACTTGAAGATCATCTCCACCGCGCGCTCCACCGGCAGCAGGTTCTCCGGGCGGCAGTACTTCTCGAGCGTGCCGCCGTCGACGTACTCCATCACGATGTAATGCAGGTTGTCCTCGGCCACGGCGTCGTAGATCTGGCAGATGTGCGGGTGCTGCAGCTTGCCGGCGAGCGATGCCTCGGTGAGGAACAGCTTCTTGTACAGCCGCCCCCGCTCGGGGTCGTGGAAGGTCTCGGGGAACGCCACCTTCACCGCGACGTCGCGGTCATTGAACGGGTCGCGGCAGTGATAGACCTCGGAGGTGGCGCCTTCGCCGAGCTTGCGAAGGACCGGGTACTTCCCGATCTGCCGGAGCTCGGCGTGGCCGCTCATTTCAGGCGCTTGCGGGCGCGGGCGGCGGCCTTGCGCACCTGGGCCGGGGCGGTGCCGCCGATGTGGTCGCGCGCGGCGACCGAGCCCTCGGGTGTGAGCATGCGCTTCACGTCCGCGCCGATCTTGGGCGAAAAGCGGCGCAGCGTCGCCAACGGCAGCCGGGCGAGATCGGTCCCGCGGCGCTCGGCCTCGCGCACGGCGCGCGCCACGACCTCGTGCGCGTCGCGAAACGGCACGCCCCGGCGCACGAGGTAATCGGCGAGGTCGGTTGCGGTCGCGTGGCCTTCGGCGAGCGCGGCGCGCATGGCGCCCGGTACGGGCGCGAGCCCTGCGATCATGCCGGCGAAAACGCCGAGCGAGTCCTTCAGCGTGTCCACGGCGTCGAACAGCGGCTCCTTGTCTTCCTGGTTGTCCTTGTTGTAGGCGAGCGGTTGCGCCTTCATCAGGGTCAGGAGCGCGACCAGGCTGCCGATGACTCGCGCGCTCTTGCCCCGTACGAGCTCCGCCACGTCCGGATTTTTCTTCTGCGGCATGATCGACGAGCCGGTGCAGTAGCGGTCGGGCAGGCGCACGAAGCCGAAGCGCGAGGTCGACCAGAGCACGATCTCCTCCGACAGGCGCGACAGGTGCACCATCGCGAGCGCGGCGAACGCGCAGAATTCGATGGCGAAGTCGCGGTCGGATACGGCATCGAGCGAGTTCTCCGCCAGGCCCTCGAAGCCGAGCTCCCTGGCGACGCGCGCACGATCGATCGGGAAGCTGGTGCCGGCGAGCGCCGCGGCGCCGAGCGGCAGCTGGTTCACGCGCACGCGGCAGTCGGCCAGGCGCGCGCGGTCGCGCTCGAACATCGCCACGTAGGCGAGCAGGTGGTGGCCGAAGGTCACCGGCTGCGCCACCTGCAGATGCGTGAAGCCCGGCATCACAAGCGCGGCATGGCGCTCGGCCTGCCCGATGAGGGCGCGCAAGAGGGCCGCGAGCGCTCCGTCGATGGCGTCGATCTCCTCGCGCAGCCACAGGCGCAGGTCCGTCGCCACCTGGTCGTTGCGCGAGCGCGCCGTATGCAGGCGCTTGCCGGCCTCGCCGGCGATCGCGGTCAGGCGCCGCTCGATGTTGAGGTGCACGTCCTCGGCGTCGAGCGACCACTCGAAGCTGCCGGAGTCGATCTCGCGGCGGATCCGGGCGAGACCTCGCTCGATGGCCGTAAGATCGCGCCTGCTAAGGATGCCGGCGGCTGCGAGCATGCGGGCGTGGGCGAGCGATCCGGCGATGTCCTGCTTGGCGAGGCGGCGGTCGAAGCCGACCGAGGCGGTGAAGCGCTTCACCCGCTCGTCGACGGGCTCCTTGAATCGGCCCGACCAAAGTTGCCGGCCGGACCCGAGTTGCGGCTTGGACGCCATGCTCGCACAATCAGCTTGAATACGGTTTAAGAATTGTTTGTAACCATGCCGAGTATAAGGCAAAACGCCTATCCAGACCTGCTGCCGGATTTCCGCAATCTCGCGGTGATGGCGCGCGTGTTGGTCGGCGTGAATGCGCTCGCACTGGCCGGGGCGTTCTACGCATCGCCGGCACTCGGTCCGGCGTTCGAGCGCTTCATTCGCGCCGCCGCTTTTCTCGAGCCGCTCCTCCTGGTCGAGCTGATGGCGCTCTTCGCGGCCGCGACGTGGCTGCTGCGGCTGCCCTACTGGCTCGGTTGTGTGAGCATCATCGCGCTCGTGACCGCCCTCGCCGCGATGTACCACGGCGCCGTGCGCTCGGTGATCGCGGAAGCGATGCCGAGCCTCGGACGCACCGTCGTGCTGAGCGCGCTCGCCGCGGCGTTCCTGCTCGCCTACTTCAGGCTGCATACCAAGGCTTTCTCGCCCGCGCTGGCGGAAGCCCGGCTGCAGGCGTTGCAGGCGCGCATCCGGCCGCATTTCCTTTTCAACAGCCTGAACGCCGTCCTCGCGCTGATCCGGCGCGACCCGAAGCGCGCCGAGCGCTCGCTCGAGGATTTGGCGGATCTCTTCCGCACGCTGATGGCCGATGCGCGCCAGTTCGTGCGGCTCGCCGACGAGATCGCGCTGCTCGAGCGCTATGCCGACATCGAGCAGCTGCGCCTCGGCGAGCGCCTGCGCATCACCTGGGAGCTGGACGCGGCGCCCTCCGATGCGCTGCTGCCGCCGATGGTGCTGCAACCCTTGCTCGAGAACGCGGTCTATCACGGCGTCGAGCCGGGCACCGGCGCGGGCGACGTGCTGGTGCGCATCGAGCGGCGCGGCGAGCGGGTGCTGGCGGCGATCGAGAATCCGCACCTCGAGCAGGGCGGACAGAGGGGCGGCAACCGCATGGCCCTGGAAAACATCCGCGAGCGCCTGGCGCTCTTCTTCGACGCCGAGGCGCGCCTCGAGACGAAGATCGCCAACGGGCGCTATCGCGTCGAGATCGAAATCCCGTACCGCAGGACGTAAACTCTGCCGCCCATGATCCGCGTGTTCATCGCCGACGACGAGAATCCGGCGCGCGAGCGCCTGAAGGAGCTCCTCGAGGACATCGCCGGCGATGTGCCCACCGTGGTCGCGGGCGAAGCCGCCAATGGCATAGAGGCGCTGGAGCGCCTGCCGGCGAGCGGCGCGCAGGTGCTGCTCCTCGACATCCGCATGCCGGGCATGGACGGGCTCGAGCTCGCGCGCCATCTGGCCGGCCTTGAAAGCTCGCCGGCAGTGGTGTTCGTCACGGCGCACGACAAGCACGCGATCGAGGCCTTCGATCTCAACGCGCTCGACTACCTGCTGAAGCCGGTGCGCGCAACGCGCCTCGCGGCCGCGCTGAAGAAGGCGGCGGCGGGCGGCGCGCCGCGGCGCGAGAGCCTGGCGCGCGCCTCGGATACACCGCGCGAGTACCTCTCGGTCGCCGAGCGCAACCGCATCGTCCTCGTGCCGGTGCGCGACATCCTGTTTCTGCGCGCCGAGCAGAAGTACGTGACCGTGCGCACGCGCGAGCGCGAGCACCTGATCGAGGAATCGCTGATCGTCCTGGAGCGCGAGTTCTGCGGCACCGATGCGAGCCAGCCGTTCGTGCGCATCCACCGCAACTGCCTCGTCGCCCGCGCCGCGATCCGCGGCTTCGAGCGCACCGGCGGCGGCGACGAGGAGGCGCACTGGCAGGTGGTGCTCGAGGGCTTTGCCGAGCGCCTGCCGGTGAGCCGGCGCCAGTGGCCGGCGGTGCGCGAGCTGGTCGCGGACAAATAGGGTGAAATGAGCTTTCAGCGGCTGGTCATCGCGACGCGCCGGAGCCGGCTGGCCCTCTGGCAGGCCGAGCATGTGCAGTCCAGGTTGCGCGCGCTCAACGCAGGGCTCGCGGTCGAGCTGCTGCCGCTCAGCACGCGCGGCGACGAGGTGCTCGACCGGCGCCTGGACAAGGTCGGCGGCAAGGGCCTCTTCGTCAAGGAGCTCGAGACGGCGATGGAGGAGGGCCGCGCCGACCTCGCCGTCCATTCGATGAAGGACGTGCCCGCGGACCTCCCGCCGGGCTTCACGCTCGCCGCCATCAGCGCCCGCGAGGATCCTCGCGATGCGCTGGTCTCCAACCGTTACACCGCGCTCGCCGACATGCCGTCAGGCGCGGTCGTCGGCACCTCGAGCCTGCGGCGGGCCGCACAAGTCCTCGAGCGCCATCCGGCGCTCGAGCTGCGCCTGCTGCGCGGCAACGTGGAGACGCGCGTGGCGAAGCTCGATCGCGGCGAGTACGACGCGATCGTCCTCGCCGTCGCCGGGCTCGTGCGCCTCGGCCTCGAGGGACGCATCCGCTCTCGGCTGTCGCTCGACGATAGCCTGCCCGCGCCCGGCCAGGGCGCGCTCGGCATCGAATGCCTGGCCGCGAGGAGCGAGCTCGTACAGCTGCTGGCGGCCCTCGGCGACGCGGAGACGGCACGCTGCGTGCGCGCCGAGCGCGCCGTGAGCCGCGCCCTCGGTGGCAGCTGCACGCTGCCGCTCGGCGCGCATGCGGTCATGCGTGATGGACGCCTTAGCCTGAGCGCCCTGGTGGCGTCGGCGGACGGCAGGCGCGTAGTGCGCGCGCATGCCGAGGGCTCCGATCCGGAGAGCGTGGGCGCAGCCGCAGCGCAGGCGCTGCGCGAGCAGGGGGCGGACGCGATCCTGCAGTCGGGCCAATGAGCATCGCGGGGCGCGGCATCGTCGTGACGCGTCCGCGCGACCTCGCGGAAGCGTTCGCGCGCCTCCTCGAGCAGCGCGGCGCCCGCGCGTTCGTCTTTCCGGCGATCGAGATCCAGCCGCTGCCGGCGCCCATGGCGCTCAAGCAGATCGCCGATTTCGACTTGGTGGTGTTCGTCAGCCCCTCGGCGGTGCGCGTCGCAGTGCATGCCATGCCACCGTGGCCGCGGGGCGTCACAGCGGTGGCCATCAGCGGCGGCACCAAGCGTGAGCTGGATCGCGCGGGTATCGCGCCGGTGATCGTGCCGGCAGCCGGTGCGGACAGCGAAGCGGTGCTCGCCGCGCCGGAATTGCAGCAGGTCCGCGGCAAGCGCGTGCTCATCATCCGCGGCGACGAGGGCCGGGGGCTCCTCGGCGAATCGCTGGCGGCACGCGGCGCGCGCGTCGAGTACGCCGAGTGCTATCGGCGCGTGCGCCCGGCCGCCGACGCGGCGCCCCTGCTCGCCGCCTGGCGGCGCGGCGAGGTCGACGCGGTGGTCGCGCTGTCGGCGCAGGCGCTCGACAATTTCGTCGACATGACCGGCGCCGGGCTCGCCGCGGCAGCGCCGTTTTTCGTCCCGCACGAGCGGATCGCCGCGCGCGCCCGCAGCCGCGGTGTGCGCGAGGTCGTGCTCGCCGCCCCCGGCGACGATGCGATGCTCGAGCGGCTGGTAGCATATTTTCATGGCCGAGACTGAAACCCCCGGAACACCGCGCGCCTCGCGCACGGTGCTGCTCGCGCTGCTCGCCGTGGTGCTCGCCGCGGGGCTCGCGGCGCTCTCCTGGCTCGACGCGCGCCACCGCATCGCGACCACGCAGGAAGAGCTCGCGCGGCGGCTGCGCGAGATCGAGTCCGACTCGCGCGAGGCCCGCCTGGTGTCGCGCCAGGCGCAGGAGGCGGTGCGCGAGTCGCAGGGCCGCGTCGCGAGCCTCGAGGCGCGCCTCGCCGAGTCGCAGGGCCAGCAGCTCGCGCTCGAGGCGCTCTACCAGGACCTGTCGCGCAACCGCGACGAGTGGCAGCTCGCCGAGATCGAGCAGGTGCTCGCCATCGCCTCGCAGCAGCTCCAGCTCGCGCGCAACGTGCGCGCCGCGATCCTCGCGCTGCAGCTCGCGGAAGCGCGCCTTTCGCGCACCGACCGGCCGCAGTTCGCGCCGATCCGCCGCGCGCTGGCGCGCGACATCGAGCGGCTGAAGGCGCTGCCCGCGGTCGACTTCGCCGCGGTGACCGCGCGCATCGACAACCTCATCGCCGGCATCGATTCGCTGCCGCTCGCCTTCGAGGAGCGCACCGAGCGGCCGCCGGCGGCGAAGGAGCCGGCGGGTGCCGAGCGCGGCTTCGTCGCGCGCCTCGGCGAGGAAGTGTGGCGGGAGCTCTCGCAGCTCGTGGTGGTGCGCAAGATGGGCGCCGCCGAGCCGCCGCTGCTGCCGCCCTCGCAGGCGTACTTCGTGCGCGAGAACCTGCGGCTGCGGCTCCTCAACGCGCGTGCCTCGTTCCTCGCCCGCGACGAGGCCGGCTATCGCGAGGACCTGCGCGCGTCGCTCGCGTGGGTGCAGCGCTACTTCGACGGCCGCTCCAAGAGCAGCACCGACGCCGTAACGCAGCTGAAGAGCCTGACCGGCGTGTCGATCACCTTCGAGATGCCGACGATCTCCGAGAGCCTCGACGCCGTGCGCGGCTACAAGTCGCGCCGCGAACGAACCCCCGGATGAGGTCGCTTTTCTGGCTGCTCGCCGTCTTCGCCGCGGCGGTTGCGATAGTGATCCTCGGGCGCGTCGACGCGGGCTACGTGTTCTTCGTCTACCCGCCCTACCGCGTCGAGATGACGATGCTGGCCTTCGCCATCGCCGCGGTCGCGGGCTTCTTCATCCTGTACTCGCTGTTCCGCCTTGTGGGGCACGCGGTATCGCTGCCGGCCATGGTGCGCGCCTACCGCGCCCGCCGGCGGCGCGAACGCGCGCACGGTGCGCTCGCCGCTGCGCTTCAGGCCTACTACGAGGGGCGCTACCGGCGCGCGGAGAAGGAGGCCGCGCTCGCCTTCGAGATCGGCCCGGTGCCCGGCCTCGCCGCGCTCCTCGCCGCGCGCGCCTCGCACCAGCTGCGCGACTTCGGGCGGCGCGACCGCTGGCTCGAGCGGGCGGCCGCGGCCGGCGACGCGGTGCAGACCGCGCATCTCGTGAGCCGCGCGGAGCTCGCGCTGGAGGAGCGCGATTTCGGCGCCGCGCGCGATGCGCTGCGCCGGCTGCAGAGCGCCGCGCCGCGGCATGTCGCCACCGCGCGGATGCTGCTGCGCGCCGCGCGCGGCGCCGGCGCCTGGGACGAGGTGCGGCGGCTCGCGGGGCAGCTCTTGAAGCGCGACGCCATCGCTCCGGCGCTCGCCGAGGAATACAAGGTGCAGGCGAACGTCGAGCTGCTGCAGCGCTCTGCCGACGACGCCGAGGATTTCGAGCGGCGCTGGCGCGAGATTCCGGCGCGCGACCAGCTCCATCCGCGCGTCGCCGCCGCCGCGGCGCGCCATGCCACGGCGCTCGGCAAGAGCGGCCTGGCGCGCGAGATCCTCGAGGACTCGCTCGCCGCCGAATGGAATTCCAAGCTGATCGGCCTGTACGGCGAGCTGCCGCCGCAGGCGAGCGCCGCCGAGCGCGCCGAGGAGGCGCGCGTGCGCATCGAGCGCGGCGAGGCTTGGCTCGCCGAGCGCAACCGCGACCCGGAGCTGCTTGCCGCGCTCGGCCGCCTCTGCGCGCAGGCCGACCTCTGGGGCAAGGCGCGGAGCTTCCTGGAAGCAAGCCTCTCCTTCGAGCAAACCCGCGGCGCGCACCTCGAGCTCGCGCGCCTCGCCGAGCGACTGGGGCAGGCGGCCGACGCGCAGCGGCACTTCCGCCACGCCGCCGAGCTGCCCTAGATCCAGTCCTTCGGCACGAGAAACTCCCGGTAGAGCGCTTCCTCCGGCGAGCCCGGGTCGGGCTTCCAGTCGTAGCGCCACTCGACGCGCGGCGGCAGCGACATCAGGATCGACTCCGTGCGCCCGCCCGACTGCAGCCCGAAGAGCGTGCCGCGGTCGTAGACCAGGTTGAATTCGACGTAGCGCCCGCGCCGAAACGCCTGGAACGCGCGCTCCCGCTCGCCGTAGGCGAGCGCCTTGCGGCGCTGGAGTATCGGCAGATAGGCGGCGAGGAAGCGCTCCCCTACCGAGCGCGTCAGCGCGAAGCAGTGGTCGAAGCCCTGGTCGGCGAGGTCGTCGAAGAAGATGCCGCCGATGCCGCGCGGCTCGTTGCGGTGGCGCAGGCGGAAATACTCGTCGCACCAGCGCTTGTAGCGCGGGTAGTAGTCGGCGCCGAAGGGCGCGAGCGCATCGCAGCACGCCGAATGGAAGTGGCGCGCGTCCTCGGCGAAGCCGTAGTAGGGCGTGAGGTCCATGCCGCCGCCGAACCACCAGGCGTCGCCGGCGCTGAAGAAGCGCACGTTAAGGTGCACGGTCGGGCAGTAGGGGTTGCGGGGATGCAGCACCAGCGACAAGCCCATGGCGTCGTAGGCGCGGCCGGCGAGCTGCGGACGCGCGGCGGTGGCGGAGGGCGGCAGCGCCGTTCCCTGGACGCGCGAGACGTTGACGCCGGCGCGCTCGAACACCGCGCCGTCTTCCAGGATCCGCGTGACGCCGCCGCCGCCTTCGGCGCGCTGCCAGGCGTCGGTGCGGAAGCGCCCGCCGTCCTCGGCCTCCAGCGCGGCGACGATGCGCGCCTGCAGCCCGCTCAGGAAGTCATGAACTGCTTGCACGGCTCTTCAGCCCGCGATGACCGATGTCGCGGCGGAACTGCATGCCATCGAGGCGGATGCGCTCGACGATCTCGTAGGCGCGCGTGCGCGCGATGCGCAGCGAATCGCCGAGCGCGGTGACGCACAGCACGCGCCCGCCGTTGGTGACGAGCGCATCGCCCTGCAGCCTGGTGCCGGCATGGAACACCCGGGCATCGGGCGCCGGAGCCGGGATGCCCTCGATGCGGTCGCCTTTGCGCGGCTCGTCCGGATAGCCGGCGGCGGCGAGCACCACGCCGAGCGCGCAGCGCCGGTCCCACTCGGCCGCCGCCTGCTCGAGCGTGCCGGCGAGCGCGTGCTCGATCAGCTCGAGCAGATCGGATTTCAGCCGCAGCAGGATCGGCTGGGTCTCCGGATCGCCCAGCCGGCAATTGAATTCGAGCGTGCGCGGGTTGCCCGCCGCGTCGATCATGAGGCCGGCGTAGAGAAAGCCGACGTAAGGGGTGCCGTCCTGCGCCATGCCGTTCACCGCCGGCAGGATGATCTCGCGCATCACGCGCGCGTGGCTCTCCGGCGTGACGAGCGGCGCCGGCGAATAGGCGCCCATGCCGCCGGTATTGGGTCCTTCGTCGCCGTCGCGCAGGCGCTTGTGGTCCTGGCTCGTGGCGAGCGGCAGCACGTGCGTGCCGTCGCACATCACGATGAAGCTCGCCTCCTCGCCGGCGAGGAACTCCTCGATCACCACCCGCGCGCCGGCCGGGCCGAAGCGCCGCTCGCCGAGCATCGCGTCGATCGCGGCGTTCGCCTCCTCGCGCGTCGCCGCGACGACGACACCCTTGCCGGCGGCAAGGCCGTCGGCCTTAACCACGATCGGCGCGCCCTGCTCGGCGACGTAGGCCTTGGCGGCCGCCGGGTCTTCGAAGCTGCGGTGGCGTGCGGTCGGCAGGCCGTGGCGCGCCATGAAGCGCTTGGCGAAGTCCTTCGACGACTCGAGCTGCGCCGCCGCCCGCGTCGGGCCGAAGATCTTCAGCCCCGCGTCGCGAAAGGCGTCGACGATGCCTTCGGCGAGCGGCGCCTCGGGACCGACCACCGTGAGCTGTATGTTCTCGCGCCGCGCAAATTCGATCAGCTCGCGCGTGCCGGAAATTTGCACATTCTGCACGCCGGTCTCGGTCGCGGTGCCGCCGTTGCCCGGCGCGACGAACACCTTCTGCACGCGCGGGCTGCTCGCGAGCTTCCAGGCCAGCGCGTGCTCGCGTCCGCCGCTGCCGATGACGAGCAGCTTCATGTCAGTGACGGAAGTGGCGCACGCCGGTGAACACCATGGCGATGCCGTGCTGGTCGGCGGCGGCGATCACCTCGTCGTCGCGCACGCTGCCGCCGGGCTGGATCACCGCCTTCGCACCCGCCTCGGCGAGCGCGTCGAGGCCGTCGCGGAACGGGAAGAAGGCATCCGACGCCACCGCCGAGGCCGCGAGCGAGAGCTTTGCGCCCTGGGCCTTCAGCGCGGCGATGCGCACGCTGTCGACGCGGCTCATCTGCCCCGCGCCTACGCCGAGCGTCGCGCCGCCGCGGCAGAAGACGATGGCGTTGGATTTCACGAACTTCGCCACGCGCCAGGCGAACAGCAGGTCTTCCCACTCGGCTTCGCTCGGCTGCCGGCGTGTGGCGACGCGCAGGTCCTTGCGCTCGACCCCCTTGGCGTCGGCGCTCTGCACCAGCAGCCCCCCGCCGATGCGCTTGTAGTCGTGCGCCTGCGTCTCGCGCGCGAGCGGCACTTCGAGAACGCGCAGGTTCGCCTTCGCCTCGAGCGCCTTGAGCGCGTCGGGCTCGACGCGCGGCGCGATCACGACCTCGGCGAACTGCTTCGCCACCGCCTGCACCGTTGCGGGATCCAGCGCGCGGTTGAAGCCGAGGATGCCGCCGAATGCCGACACGGGATCGGTGGCGAACGCTCTCTCGTAGGCGGCGAGCAGGCTTGCGCCGACCGCGACGCCGCAGGGATTCGCGTGCTTGACGATCACGCACGCCGGCTGCTCGAACTGCTTGACGCACTCCCAGGCCGTGTCGGCGTCGGCGATGTTGTTGTACGAGAGCTCCTTGCCCTGCACCTGCCGGTAGCCGGCGAGCGCGCCGGCGACGGGGCGGCTGTCGCGGTAGAACGCCGCGCTCTGGTGCGGGTTCTCGCCGTAGCGCAGGTCCTGGAGCTTGCGAAACTGCAGCGTCAGCACTTCCGGGTATTCGCCCCGGCCCTTGTCGCCGAGCGAGGTGAGGTAGTTGGCGATGGCGCCGTC
>DASQAW010000249.1:0-21023 GCA_035635495.1 Burkholderiales bacterium | reverse complement strand
GGTGCTGGAGCTGAAATCGACCATCAACACGATGGTGGACCAGCTTTCCTCCTTTGCTGCCGAGGTGACGCGGGTGGCCCGGGAAGTGGGCACCGAAGGATCACTCGGCGGCCAGGCCGAGGTGCGCGGCGTGTCGGGCGTGTGGAAGGACCTCACCGACAACGTCAACTCGATGGCGCGGAACCTCACCTCCCAGGTGCGGAACATCGCCGACGTGACGAAGGCAGTGGCGGCAGGCGACCTCTCGAAGAAGATCACGGTGGACGTGAAGGGCGAGATCCTCGAGCTGAAGAACACCATCAACACGATGGTGGACCAGCTTTCCTCCTTTGCTGCCGAGGTAACGCGGGTTGCCCGGGAGGTCGGGACCGAGGGCCGCCTCGGCGGCCAGGCCGACGTGCAGGGCGTGGCGGGCACCTGGAAGGACCTTACCGAGTCGGTGAACTTCATGGCCGGCAACCTCACCTCGCAGGTGCGGAACATCGCCGAGGTGACGACCGCGGTGGCCGCTGGCGATTTGTCCAAGAAAATTACGGTGGACGTCAAAGGTGAAATTCTGGAGCTGAAAAACACCGTCAACACGATGGTGGACACGCTCCGCTCGTTCGCCGCCGAGGTGACGCGTGTCGCACGCGAGGTGGGAACCGAAGGCAAGCTCGGCGGCCAGGCTGACGTGCAGGGCGTGGCCGGCACATGGAAGGACCTCACGGAGTCGGTGAACTTCATGGCCGGCAACCTCACCTCGCAGGTGCGGAACATCGCCGACGTGACCAAGGCCGTGGCGGCGGGTGACCTGTCGAAGAAGATCACGGTGGACGTGAAGGGCGAGGTGCTGGAGCTGAAATCGACGATCAACACGATGGTGGACCAGCTCCGCTCGTTCGCCGCGGAGGTGACGCGGGTCGCGAGAGAGGTAGGCACGGAAGGCAAGCTCGGCGGCCAGGCCGACGTGCAGGGTGTGGCGGGCACGTGGAAGGACCTGACGGAAAGCGTGAACTTCATGGCGGGCAACCTCACTTCGCAGGTGCGGAACATCGCCGACGTGACGAAGGCGGTGCAGGCCGGCGACCTGTCGAAGAAGATCACGGTGGACGTGAAGGGCGAGGTGCTCGAGCTGAAGAACACCATCAACACGATGGTGGACCAGCTCCGCTCGTTCGCCGCGGAGGTGACGCGGGTTGCGAGGGAGGTGGGCACGGAAGGCAAGCTCGGCGGACAGGCGGATGTGCAGGGTGTTTCCGGGACGTGGAAAGACCTGACCGAGTCGGTGAACTTCATGGCCGGTAACCTTACGTCGCAGGTGCGGAACATCGCCGACGTGACCAAGGCGGTGCAGGCCGGCGACCTCTCGAAGAAGATCACGGTGGACGTGAAGGGCGAGATCCTGGAGCTGAAGAACACCGTCAACACGATGGTGGACCAGCTGCGCTCGTTCGCGGCCGAGGTGACCCGGGTGGCAAGGGAGGTCGGGACCGAGGGCCGCCTCGGCGGACAGGCCGACGTGCCGGGTGTGTCCGGCGTGTGGAAGGACCTCACGGACAACGTGAACAGCATGGCGTCGAACCTCACCGGACAGGTGCGCGGCATCGCCAAGGTGGTGACGGCGGTGGCGAACGGCGACCTGAAGCAGAAGCTGACCGTGGAGGCAAAGGGCGAGATCGCGGCGCTGGCCGAGACCATCAACAACATGACCGACACGCTGGCGACGTTCGCGGAGCAGGTGACCACGGTGGCACGCGAGGTGGGCGTCGAAGGCAAGCTCGGCGGACAGGCCAAGGTGCCTGGGGCGGCGGGCACGTGGAAGGACCTCACGGAGAACGTGAACGAGCTCGCGGCCAACCTCACGACGCAGGTGCGAGCGATCGCCGAAGTGGCGACGGCCGTGACCCAGGGCGACCTCACGCGGTCGATCTCGGTGGAATCGCAGGGCGAGGTGGCGGCGCTCCGCGACACGATCAACGAGATGATCCGCAACCTGAAGGACACGACGCAGAAGAACACCGAGCAGGACTGGCTGAAGACCAACCTCGCCAAGTTCAGCCGGATGCTGCAGGGCCAGCGCGACCTGGTCGCGGTCGGGCAGATGATTCTTTCGGAGCTCGCGCCGGTGGTGGGCGCGCAGCAGGCGGAGTTCTACGTGCTGGCCGGCGAAGAGTCGCCGAAGCTCAGGCTCCTGGCGAGCTTCGCCTCCGGCGGCCAGGGCTCGCATGGCAAGGAAGTCGACCTCGGCGAAGGCCTGGTTGGCCAGTGCGCCATCGAGAAGCGCAAGCTCATGCTCTCGTCGGTGCCGACGGCCGGCTTCCGCATCGCCACGGGACTCTCGGCGCAGAGCGCGGCCGACGTGCTCGTGCTGCCGGTGGTGTTCGAGGACGACGTGCGCGGCGTGATCGAGCTCGCCTCGCTCGAGCGCTTCAACCCGGCGCACCAGGCGTTCCTCGACCAGCTGACGGAGTCGATCGGCATCGTGATCAACACGATCGAGGCCAACACGCGCACGGAGAACCTGCTCAAGCAGTCGCAGTCCCTCGCCGTCGAGCTGCAGCAGACCAACGAGGAGCTGCAGGAGAAGGCGCGGCTGCTCGCGCACCAGAACGAGGAGGTGGAGCGGAAGAACCGCGAGGTCGAGCTGGCCCGCCAGGCGCTGGAGGAAAAGGCGGCCCAGCTGGCGCTCACGTCCAAGTACAAGTCCGAGTTCCTGGCGAACATGTCGCACGAACTGCGCACGCCGCTCAACAACCTGTTGATTCTCTCGGACCAGCTGTCGCGCAACACCGAGGGCAACCTCAACGCGAAGCAGGTGGAGTTCGCGAAGACCATCCACTCGTCGGGCAACGAGCTGCTCGCGCTGATCGCCGACATTCTCGACCTGTCGAAGATCGAGTCGGGCACCGTGGCGGTCGAGCCGAGCGAGCTGCGCTTCGACGACCTGCAGCGCTATGTCGAGCGCACCTTCCGGCACGTGGCCGACACGAAGAAGGTGGACTTCCGCGTCAATCTGGACCCGGCGCTGCCGAAGACCATGGTCACCGACATCAAGCGCCTGCAGCAGATCATAAAGAATCTCTTGTCGAACGCGTTCAAGTTCACGCACGTCGGCCATGTGTCGATAGCGATCGCGCCGGCGGTGTCGGGCTGGTCGTCGGATGCCGAGTCGCTGGAGTCGACCGAGCACGCCATCGCCTTCAAGGTGAGCGACACGGGCATCGGCATCTCGGCCGAGAAGCAGCAAATCATCTTCGAGGCGTTCCAGCAGGCCGATGGCTCGACCTCGCGCAAGTACGGCGGCACGGGCCTCGGCCTCGCCATCTCGCGCGAGCTGTCGAAGCTGCTGGGCGGCGAGATCAAGCTGGTGAGCGCGCCGGGCGCGGGCAGCGTGTTCACGCTGTACCTGCCGCTCAACTACGCGCCGGCGCGCGCGCCGCGGCTGCGGCCGCTGCCCGCGCTGGAGAAGCCGCAGGCGCAGCCGCCGATCGCCGTCGAGCAGGTCGCGGTCGAGGAGGAGCCCGCGGTGCAGTTCGCCAACGAGGCGAACGACGACCGCGACGACATCCAGCCGGGCGACCGGGTGGTGCTGATCGTCGAGAACGACATCGGCTTCGCCAAGATCCTGCTGGACGCGGCGCGGCAGAAGGGGCTGAAGGGCGTGGTGAGCACGACCGGCGCCGCGGCGCTGGCGATGATCCGCGAGTACCAGCCGGCGGTGCTGACGCTCGACATTTACCTCCCCGACATGCAGGGCTGGCGCGTGCTCGAGCGCCTGAAGTCGGACCTCGCCACGCGGCACATCCCGGTGTGCGTGGTGTCGACCGACGATGCGCGCGACCGCGCGCTCAACTCGGGCGCCATCGGCTTCATCGCCAAGCCGCTTACTTCGCGCGATCTCGTCGACCAGGCGATCGACCAGCTGAAGGATTTCGTCGGGCGGGCCTCGCGCCAGGTGCTGCTGATGATGCCCGACGGTACGACGCGCGGCGCGGTGATCGAGCACCTGGGCGCGGCCGACATCGGCATGATGGTGGCGTGGTCGCGCGAGGAGGCGATGCGCATCCTCAGGACCACGCCGATCGACTGCCTGGTGGTCGACGAGACGGTCGCCGACCTCGGGCCGCAGGACGTGCTCGACGCGCTCGGCGACAAGCCGCTGATGCGCATGCTGCCGGTGGTGTTCTTCGGCGCGAAGGGCGACCACATGCTGGTGCGCTGGAAGGGCGCCTTCGCGCTGCGCGAGGCGCGCACCATCGAGCGGCTGCTCGACTACATCTACTTCTTCGTGCACCGCTCGACCGCCTCGATGTCCGAGGACGAGCGCCGCGCGCTCGAGGACCTGCACACCTCGCAACGCGTGCTGGAGCGCAAGCGGGCGCTGCTGGTCGACGACGACATGCGCAACATCTTCGCGCTCGCCACGGTGCTGGACGAGGAAGGCATGGACGTGGTCTCGGCCAACAACGGCCGCGAGGCGATCGACATCGTGCGCCGCGACCCGAACATCGACATCGTGCTGATGGACATCATGATGCCGGAGATGGACGGCATCACCACCATCAAGGAGATCCGCAAGCTCGAGCGCGGCACCGACCTGCCGATCATCGCGGTGACCGCGAAGGCGATGAAGGGCGACCGCGAGAAGTGCATCGAGGCCGGCGCGTGGGACTACCTGTCCAAGCCGGTCGACAGGCTGCATCTGTTGTCGGTGTTGCGCGGCTGGTTGCACCGGTGACGCGCCGATTTGCCGCCCCCCTGTTAAGGGGGGAAGCGAACGAAGTGAGCGGGGGGTTGGTTTTTGAAATTCAACCCCCCGTTCGCCTGCGGCTCACACCCCCCTTGACAGGGGGGCGACACGCATGAGCAGCGAAGAAAAAGCCAACATCCTCGTCGTCGACGACCTGCCGGAGAAGCTGCTGGTGTTCAGCAGCATCCTGGAGGAGCTCGGGCAGAACCTGGTGATGGTGCGCTCGGGGTCCGAGGCGCTGCGCGAGGTGCTGCACCGCGAGTTCGCGGTGATCCTGCTCGACGTCAACATGCCAGACATCGACGGCCTGGAGACGGCGAAGCTCATCCGCCAGTACAAGAAATCGGCGCATACGCCGATCATCTTCATCACGGCGTACGCCGACGAGATGCAGACCGCGCAGGGCTACTCGCTCGGCGCGGTCGACTACATCCTGTCGCCCGTGCGCCCCGACGTGCTGCGCAGCAAGGTGAAGGTGTTCGTCGAGCTCTACCAGATGCAGCAGCGCACGCGCGCCATGGCCGAGGCCGAGGTGGCGCGCCAGGCTGCCGAGGAGGCGAACCGGCGCGCGAACTTCCTCGCGCACGCGAGCCACGAGCTCGGCGCCTCGCTCGATCTCGAGCAGGGCATGCGGCGGCTGCTCGAGCTGATCGTGCCGCACAGCGCCGATGTCGCCGCCGTCCTGGTGGAGAAGGAGCCCGGCGAGTTCGTCACGCTGTCGGCGCCGGCGGAGGACTTCACCCCGGCGCCGCTGCGCGCGGCGCTCGCGACGGTGCTGAAGCTGGGCGAGTCGCGCGAGGACCAGGGCGGCGAGGGCCTGAGCGCGACGCTGTGCCATCCGCTGTGCGTCGGCGACCGCACCATCGGCGCGCTCGCCCTCGGCTACGCCGGTCGCGAGCCCAAGGACCGGCTGCTGCTCGAGGAGCTGGTGGCGCGCTCCGCCATCGCGCTCGACAACGCGCGCCTGTATTCGACGCTGCAGCGCGAGATCCAGCGCTCGCGGCAGGCCGAGGAGGAGCTGCAGGACGCCAACCGGCGCAAGGACGAGTTCCTGGCGATGCTGTCGCACGAGCTGCGCAACCCGCTCGCGCCGATCCGCAACGCGGTCGAGCTGATGCGCCGCATCGGCGCGGCCGAGCAGCGCCTGGTCATGGCGCGCGACGTGATCGATCGCCAGGTGACGCACCTCGCGCGGCTGGTGGACGAGCTGCTCGACGTCTCGCGCATCAGCCAGGGCAAGATCGTGCTGAAGAAGGAGGCGGTCGAGCTGTCGAAGATCGTCGCGCACAGCGTCGAGACGGTGCGGCCGATGATCGACCAGCGCGAGCAGCGCCTGTCGGTCGAGGTGAGCGCGCGGCCGGTGTGGCTGCTCGGCGACTTCGCGCGCCTCTCGCAGGTCATCGCCAACCTCTTGAACAACGCCTCCAAGTACACGCCGGAAGGCGGGCGCATCCGCCTGTCGGCGACGGCCGGCGAGGGCTTCGCCACCATCGTGGTCGAGGACAACGGCAGCGGCATCGATGCGGAGCTCCTGCCGCGCGTCTTCGAGCTCTTCGTGCAGGGCGAGCGCGGCCTCGACCGCAGCCAGGGGGGCCTGGGCATCGGCCTCACGCTGGTGAAGCGGCTGGTGGAGCTGCACCAGGGGCGAGTGGATGCGCACAGCGAAGGCGCCGGGCGCGGCGCGCGCTTCAAGGTGGCGTTGCCGAGCATCAGCGCGGTGCAGCCCGAGGTGGCGCCGGCGCCGGCGGCCGGGCCTTCGCGCGACGTCTATGGGCGGCGCGTGCTGGTGGTCGACGACAACCTCGACGCCGCCGAGAGCACGGCCGCGTACCTGCGCCTCGAGGGCCATGAGGTGAAGACCGTGGGCGACGGCAACGAGGCGCTCTCCTCCGTGCGCGTCTTCGCGCCGCACGTCATCGTGCTCGACATCGGGCTCCCGGGCCTAGACGGCTACGCGGTGGCGCGGCAGCTGCGCGAGCGCGGCGACACGAGCCACGCGCTGCTGATCGCCGTGACCGGCTACGGACAGAAGGACGACAGGCAGCGTGCCACCGAGGCGGGCTTCGACTACCACTTCGTCAAGCCCACCGACCCGCGCCAGATCCAGGCCGCGATCGAGCAGGGCAGGCCGCCCGAGCGCGCCGCGGCGCCGACCTCGCAGTCGAGGCCCTGAGGCGATCGCTAGTGCAGGATGCGGGCGAATGTCCGCCCGCGCAGGCTCTCGGCGGCCCCGGGCTGCTCGCAAAGCACGTCCGAAAGCGCGGCCAGCACCTCTTCGAAGAGCCGGGCGTATTGCTCGTCGCTCAGCGCGGGCGAGACGCCGATGTCGCCGACGAAGAGCTCATCTTCGTCGCCGCGGCGCCTGCAGTTGTCGGGAACGTCATCGGGGCCGCGGACTGAGAAGCCGGAAAGCGCAGCGTGACGCGCGAAGAGCGATGCAATTTGCGGCGGCACTGGTTTCATGCATCCAGTGTGGTCCGATCGGCCCTGGCGCGGTATCGCCGCGCTTCGCTCCCGCGCGTCGCTGGGACCGGCTTCATGGCGCCGCGCCGAGGCGACGGCTGTCGCGCTGCGGCGTCAGGCGCGGCGTGTCGCATAGAATCGACAGGTGAGCCCGCTCGAGCCGCTTTTCCGCAACAACCGGGCGTGGGCCGAGCGCATCCGGCGCTCGGACCCGGCGTTCTTCGAGAAGCTCGCGCACCAGCAGTCGCCGCGGTATCTCTGGATCGGCTGCTCCGACAGCCGCGTGCCGGCGAACGAGATCGTGGGCCTGCTCCCCGGCGAGCTCTTCGTCCACCGCAACATCGGCAACGTCGTCGTGCACACCGACCTCAACTGCCTGTCGGTGCTGCAGTTCGCGGTCGACGTCCTGCAGGTGCGCCATGTCATCGTCTGCGGCCACTACGGCTGCAGCGGCGTGCGCGCCGCGGTGATGCAGGAGCGCCACGGCCTGGCCGACAACTGGCTGCGCCACATCCAGGACGTGCGCGAGCGCCATCTGCAGCGCCTCGAATCACTTCCGGAAGGCGCGCGCGTGGATCGGCTGTGCGAGCTGAACGTCGTCGAGCAGGTGTCGAACGTCAGCCGCACGACCATCGTCGAGGACGCCTGGGCGCGCGGCCAGGCGCTGAGCGTGCACGGCTTGATCTACGGGGTGCACGACGGGCTGCTGCGGGACCTCGAGGTCACGGTCTAGGCCGAGCGGCGGCGCGTGTCGCGGTCGATCGCGCGGCGCCCAGGGTTGCGCGGCGGTGTCGCGCTGTAGATCTGACGCCGGGAGTGGCCGCCGCGCCGGTCGACCAGCTCCGGGTAGCCGAACACCCAGCCGTCCTCGTCGAGCTTGCGCAGCTTCGCCGGGTCGATCTCGACGAACACGCCTTTCGCCTTCACGATCTCGGGATCGAGCTCGACCGCCACGCGCCCTTCGCGCATGACGAGCCCCGACGCCGCGCTGACCTGCCGCTTTCCCGCGCTGATGATGTGGTACACGACCGGGCGCCGACTCACGCCTGGCCGTCCTTGAGCGCCGCCAACAGTTCGTCGATCTCGAACGGCTTGCGCAAGGTGTGGTTTACGCCGAGCTCGCGCGCCACCGCCAAGTAGTCCACGCCAGGCCGGCCCGACATCGCCACAACGCGCACGCCGGGACACTTCTTGCGCAAGGCGGCGATCGTCTCGATACCGTCCATTTCGGGCATAAAGAGGTCGGTAAGAACGACATCCACCGGGTGCCCGTCGAGGTAGCCGAGCGCTTCCCGCCCGTTGCGGGCTGTAAGGACCTCATACTGCTGCGTTTCCAGCGCGAGGCGCAGGTAATCGCGCAGGTCCGGGTTGTCCTCGATGACGAGGATTCTCATGGGATGGAGTGCTGCAAACCCCATTCCGGGTTTTCCTGTCGGTAAGCAACGACATCGGGCCAATATGACACGACTGTTAAATAAGGGGTCGGCGATATGCCGCCGTCCGGCGACCTCCTAAGCTGGCACCGCCTAACAACACACCGGGAGTACCAATGGGCGGTTCCATCCTAGTAGTCGAAGACGAAGCAGCGATCCGCGACCTCCTCGCCGCCAACCTGCAGCGGGCCGGCTATCGCGTCATGACCGCGGGCGACGTGCCGCAGGCCGAGGCGCTGGTGCGCGAGTCGCGCCCGGACCTCGTGCTGCTCGACTGGGTGCTTCCCGGCATCCCCGGCCTCACCTTCGCGCGGCGCCTGCGCGGCGACCAGCGCACCAAGGACATCTCCATAGTGTTGCTGTCCGCGCGCGCGGAGGAGCAGGACAAGGTCACCGCGCTCGAGAGCGGCGCCGACGACTACGTCACCAAGCCATTCTCGGCGAGGGAGCTGCTCGCGCGCATCAAGGCCGTCATGCGCCGGCGCGCCCCGCAGCTGGCCGACGACGTGGTCGAGATCGCGGGCCTGCGCATCGACCCGGCGGCCCACCAGGTGACCGCGGGCGAGAAGCCCATCGACCTGTGGACGACGGAGCTGCGCCTGCTGCACTTCTTCATGACGCACCCCGGCCGCGTGTTTTCCAGGGCGCGCCTGCTGGATGAGGTGTGGGGCGAGCACGTCTTCGTGGAAGAGCGCACCGTGGACGTCCACATCCGCCGCCTGCGCCAGGCGCTCGCGCCCACGGGGCACGACAAGCTGATCGAGACGGTGCGCGGCACCGGCTATCGCTTCAAGCCGGACCTGCAGACGGCGAACATCGCCGCCTGATTACTCTACCGTCACCGACTTAGCGAGGTTGCGCGGCTTATCCACGTCGTTCCCTCTCAGCAGGGCGGCGTGATAAGCCAGCAGCTGCAGCGGTACCGTGCTCACGATCGGCGAGAGCACGCCCGGATCGTCGTGCAGCTGGACGATGTGCACGCCTTCGCCGTTAGCCAAAGCCGTATCTCCGTTCGCGAGGACATAGAGCTCACCGCCTCGCGCGCGTACTTCCTGGAGGTTGGACTTGAGCTTGTCGAGGAGAGAGTCGCGCGGCGCGATCGCCACCACCGGCATGTTGCGGTCGACAAGCGCGAGCGGCCCGTGCTTTAACTCTCCCGCGGCATAGGCTTCCGCGTGGATATACGAGATCTCCTTCAGCTTCAGCGCACCCTCCATCGCGATCGGGTAGTGCACGCCCCGGCCGAGGAACAGCGCATGCTCGCAGCGCGCGAACTTCGCCGCCCACGCCGCCATCTCGGGCTCGACGCGCAGCGCGCCGGAGATCCACGCCGGCAGCCGGCGCAGCGCCTCGAGCATCTGGACCTCGGCTTCCTTGCTCAGCCGCCCACGCTGTTTCGCGAGCACCAGGGCCAGCACGAAAAGCGAGGCGAGCTGGGCGGTGAACGCCTTGGTGGAGGCGACGCCGATCTCCGGTCCCGCTCTGGTCAAAAACCTGAGATTGCATGCGCGGATCAGCGCCGATTCCGGCACGTTGCAGATCGCCAGCGCGTTCGGCTGCCCGAGCGCGCGGGCGTGGTGCAGGGCGGCGATGGTATCGGCCGTCTCGCCGGACTGCGAGATCACCACGACCAGCGAGCGGCCGTTGGGCACGGTGTCCCGGTAGCGGTACTCGCTCGCAATCTCGACGTTGCACGGGATGCTGGCGAGGCTCTCGATCCAGTAGCGCGCGACGACGCCGGCGTGGTAGCTGGTGCCGCAGGCGAGCATCAGCACCTGGTCGGTGTTGGCGAAGATCTCCTCGGCCTCGGCGCCGAACAGGCGCGGCTGGATGCTGTTCGCGTTGGCGACGCCCTCGAGCGTGGCGGCGAGCGCCGCGGGCTGCTCGAAGATCTCCTTCTGCATGTAATGGCGGTAGGTGCCGAGCTCGACCGCGTCGGCGGCGAGCTGGCTGACGTGCAGGGGCCGCTCGACGACGTGGCCGCGGACGTCGACGATGTGCACGCGGTTCAGCGTTACCTGCGCGCAGTCGCCTTCCTCGAGGTAGATCATGCGGCGCGTCACCTGCAGCAGCGCGGCGGTGTCGGAGGCGGCGAAGTTCTCGCCGTCGCCCAAGCCGAGGAGCAGCGGCGCGCCCATGCGCGCCACCACCATCTTCGACGGATCGTCCATGGCGATGACGGCGATGGCGTACGCGCCCACCAGCTCGGCGGTCGCGCTGCGCACGGCCTGGAACAGGCTCGCGCCCTGGGCGAGATGCGAGTGGACGAGGTGCGCGATCACCTCGGTGTCGGTGTCGGAGGAGAACTCGTAGCCCATGGCGCGCAGCCGCGCGCGCATCGCGTCGTGGTTCTCGATGATGCCGTTGTGCACCACCGAGACGCCGCCCGAGACATGCGGGTGGGCGTTGCGCTCGGAGGGCACGCCGTGCGTCGCCCAGCGTGTGTGGCCGATGCCGATGTTGCCGTGCAGGCCCTGCGCCGCTGCGAGCTTCTCGAGTTGCGCCACCCTTCCACACGAGCGCAGGCGCTGCAGGCTGCCGTTGATCACGGCCACGCCGGCCGAGTCATAGCCCCGGTACTCGAGGCGCTTCAGCCCCTCGAGCAGGATCGGCACGACGTTGCGCTCGGCTACGGCTCCGACGATTCCGCACATAGGGTCTTCCTTCGGATGAAGAGCACCGCGCAGACGGCCGTGGCGGCCGCCGCGTCGGCGACGAAATCGAGGAACTCGGCGCTGCGCCTCGGCATGAAGAGCTGGTGCAGCTCGTCGAGCGCGGCGAAGGCGATCACCGCGGCGAGCACGACCAGCGGCGCGCGCCCGTCGGTGCCGCGCCAAAGCAGCGCCGTGATCAGCGCGAAGCAGGCGAAGTGCGCCAGCTTGTCCCAGCCCTGCGGCACCGGGTGCGTGCCGACGAAGAGCAGCGCCAGCATGACGCCGCCGCCGCCGGCGAGGCAGACGAAGCGGTCAGTAGGCATTTTGCTTGCGCAGCACCACGACCACGGTCTTCAGCACGATCTGCAGGTCGAGCAGCACCGACCAGTTGCGCAGATAGGCGAGGTCGTAGTCGATGCGCGCCCTCATCTTCTCGACCGTGTCGGTCTCGCCGCGGTAGCCGTTGACCTGCGCCAGCCCGGTGATTCCCGGCCGCACCTTGTGGCGGATCATGTAGCCGCGGATCAGCTTGCGGTAGAGCTCGTTGTGCGCGATGGCATGCGGGCGCGGGCCGACCACGCTCATCCGGCCCTGCAGCACGTTGATGAACTGGGGCAGCTCGTCGAGCGAGGTGCGGCGCAGGAACCCCCCGAAGGGGGTGATGCGCGAATCGTTTTTCGTCGCCTGCCGCACGACGTCGCCGTCCTCGGCGACCGTCATGGTGCGGAACTTGTAGACCACGATCTTGCGGCCGTCCACGCCGTAGCGCCGCTGCTTGAACAGGATGGGCCCGGGCGAGGCGAGCTTGACGCCGATGGCGATGGCGGCGAGCAGCGGCGCGATCAGCGCCAGGATCAGACTCGCGAGCACGTAATCGCTGACGCGCTTCACCAGGCCGTTGAAGCCGTAGAACGGCGTCTCGCAGACCGCGACCAGCGGCAGGTCGCCGATCGAGTCGACGCGCGCCTGGATCAGGTCGAAGACGAAGATGTCCGGGACGAAGTAGATCGACACGGTGGTGTCGCGCAGCGCTTCCAGCAATTTGAGGATCCGCGGCTGCGAGGCCATGGGCAGCGCGATGTAGATGATGTCGATGTGCTGCGCGCGCACGTAGTCGGCGAGCGCGCCGATCGGGCCGAGCACCTTCTCGCTGATGCGCTCGGGCGACCGGTCGTCGAAATAGCCGGCGAGCTTCACGCCGTGCACGGTGCTCGCGCGGAGGCGCGCGGCGAGGCCGCGGCCGAGGTCGTTCGCGCCGGCGATCACCGCGGTCTTGCGCAGCCCCTCGGCGGCGAGGAGGCGCGGCAGCACGCGCGGCAGGAGCCGGTGCGCAGCGAACAGCGCCGCCGGCGTGCCGAGCGTCCAGGCGAGGAGCACGCGCTGGTCGAAGACGCCGAGGGTGCGCGAGGCCCAGCCGAGCAGCAGCAGCAGCGCCACCACGGCGAGCCAGCCGGTGACGATGTCGAGCATCAGCTCGCCCGCGCTTTCCGTCTCGCGCGCCAGGCTGCCGGGGAAGGTCATGGCGAAGACCAGCAGCGCCAGGATCAGGCAGGCGCCGTCGAAGCGGCCGCCGAAGAACGACACCACCGCCGCCAGCGTGGCGATGGAGACGAGCGGATCGACCGCCGCGTGCAGCAGGGCACCCGGGCCGGGCTGACTGTGCTGGAGGCGCGAATGCGGCCTGAGAGCGTGTTCGCGAGTGACTTGCAAGACCCGGGCAGGTTAGGGCACCACGGTTCAACCATGATGTTGCGAGCGTGGTCCCTTTGTAGCCTCAGCGGACTAGCGTTTTGCCTGTCCCCCGTTCGAACTAGGTAGTAATCGCAAGGACTATATTGCCCGACCTATGACCACTGCCCTCACTTCAGCAATCAATTCGGCCGATACCGCGCAGGCGCCCATGCTGCCGGGCAGTGCGGAGGCGAAAAGCGCCGACGCCCGCTCGGCGGCTACCGACTTCCTGCAGATCGAGTCGATCGTCCTCAACCTCGACGCTTCGCTGCGCGTGCATGCGCGGGCGCACTTCTTCAGCTGGACGCAAGGCCTGCTGCAGAGCCTGATCCGCCACGAGCTCCTCATCTGCACGCTGTGCCTGGGCAAGCCGCCGGCGTTCCGCGCCGACGGCTTCTCGATGACCACGCCGGAGCCCAACCTCTTCAGCGACATGTTCCTGCGCGACACCGCGGTCGCGCCGGCGCTGCTGAAAGCCTGGGAGGAGCGGCGCTACCAGCCCGTCATCATCGATGTGGGCCCGGCACAACCCCCCTTGGGCAGCGGCGGCTTCACGCGCGAGCTCGAGCGCCTCGGCGCCACCCAGCTCCTGGTCCACGGCATCCACGATGCCGAGGGCCGCGCCATCAGCCTCTTCACGTTCGCCTGCCGCCCCGGCAGCGCCAGCCAGCGCCAGGCGTATCTGGTTCAACTGCTCGCGCCGTCATTGCATGCGGCGTGGGTGCGCACGCAGCTCACGAAGCGTGCCGAGACCACCGGCGACAAGGCCACCGGCGGCAGCGTCCTCACCGTGCGGGAGCTCGACATCCTTAAGTGGATCTATCTCGGCAAGAGCAACTTCGAGATCGGCGCCATCCTCAAGATCAGTCCGCTGACAGTGAAGAACCACGTGCAGAAGATCCTGCGCAAGCTCAACGTCGTGAACCGCACGCAGGCGATCGGCAAGTCGCTCGAGCTGCGCATCCTCAACCCCTGAGCTTCCTCGCCTAACAAGAAAGATCGGGGCCGAGACCCCGATTTTTTTTTGGCAACGCCGGATGGACTACGCAGGTCATCGATCGAGCTCGGACTAGTCCGTACGGGGCATCGGCGCCGCCGCGCGGGGAATCAGTGGCGTAACGCACGACACCTACGATGCCGAGAGCCCGCAATGACGATTCTTCGCCGTCTGGTGTTCGCCTGCCTTGCCGTCGGCTGCTGCTCGGCCCTCGCGCAGGAGGCGCAGCCGCCCCTCTATTCGTTCGCCGACCTCTACCGGCTGACGGTCAGCGCGGCGCCCGACGCGCTCGCGCTGGTGCCCGCGGCCGCCGCGCAGCCTCGCGTCACGCTCGCGACGCAGGATGCGTTTTCGGCGATCGAGCCGCGCTTCACGGTGTCGCAGGTGCCGGCCGCCAAGGGCTGGATGCTCCTGGTGGCCGGCCTGCTCGCCGCGAGCTGGGTCGCGCACCGCAGGCTGACCAGTGCGTACTAGGGCGATGCGCGTCCTTTCCTTCCTGCTCTTCGCAACGGCGCTCGCCGGCTGCGAGCGCGTCTCGGCCGACCGCGCCGAGGCGCAGCTGGTCGCGCGCGTGAACGGCGTCGAGATCTCCGCGCGCGAGCTGCGCACCGGCAACGTGGCGCAGGCGGTGGAGCGCATCATCGACCGCGAGCTGCTCGTGCAGAAGGCGCTCGAGGCGGGCCTGGAGCGCGAGCCGCTGGTGAAGGACTCGATCGACAACGCGCGCCGCCAGGTGCTGGCGCAGGCCTGGCTCGACCACGCGGCAGCGGCCGCGGCCAAGCCGAGCCGTGAGGAGATCCGCGCGTTCTATGCGGAGAACCCCGCGCTGTTCGCCGAGCGGCGCATCTACCGCCTGCGCAGCCTCATCGTGTCGGCGCCGGCCGAGATGATCGACGTGCTGCGCGCGCAGGCCGCGCGCGCCGCCGAGCTCGACGCGCTCGCGGCCTGGCTGAAGGCGCGCAACGCGCGCTTCAGCGCCGCCACCGAGACCCAAGCGGCGGAGCAGCTGCCGCTCGCCTTCCTGCCGCAGCTCGCCCGCATGAAGGCGGGCGAGATCGCGGTGTTCGGCACGCCGCCGGGCGCGCAGGTGGTGCAGCTGATTCACGCCGAAGAGGCGCCGCTCGGGCTCGAGCAGTCGCAGGCGCTGATCGAGCAGTTCCTCGCCGGCAAGAAGCGCCTCGAGATCGCCGCCGCCGAAGTGAAGCGGCTGCGCGAGAGCGCGCGCATCGAGTACGTAGCCCAGTTCAAGAGATAAATCCCACGACAGTCGAGGTGACGATGATTCGCATAGTGTTGGTTCTACTCCTCTCCGCGCTGGCCCTGCCGGGCCTGGCGCAGAACCCCGACAAGCTCGGGCCCGGCGACGCGGTGCACGTCACCGTGTTCCAGCAGCCCGACCTCACCACCGATGCGCGCATCAACGACAAGGGCGCGATCGCCATGCCGCTGGTCGGGCAGGTGAAGATCTCGGGGCTGTCGACCACCGAGGCCGCGCAGACGATCGCCGACGCGCTGAAGCAGGGCCAGTTCCTGAAGAGCCCGCAGGTCTCCCTCGCCCTCACCACCGTGCGCAGCCGCCAGGTGTCGATGCTCGGGCTGATCGTGCGCCCGGGCCGCTATCCGCTCGAGGAAGCGCACACCAAGCTGCCCGACCTGATCGCCGCCGCGGGCGGCATCGCCGCCGGCGGTGCCGAGGACGTCACCATCATCCGCGACGGCAAGTCGGAGAAGGCGAGCGCGCTGTCGAAGGAATTCGAGCTGAAGGGCGGCGACACCGTGTACGTCGACCGCGCGCCGGTGTTCTACATCTACGGCGAGGTGATCCACTCGGGCGCCTATCCGGTCAAGGCCGGCCTGACCGTGATGCAGGCCCTCTCGATCGGCGGCGGCATCACGCCGCGCGGCAGCGAGAGCCGCATCAAGCTGCGCCGCGTCGCGCCCGACGGCAAGACGCGCGAGTACGACGCCAGCCTGGTCGACCCGGTCAAGGCCGACGACGTGATCTTCGTCAAAGAGTCGCTTTTCTAGGGAGCACGATTCATGGATCTCAACCAATACATTCTCGCCCTCAAGGCGCGCCGCAAGGCGTTCGTGACGGTGCTTGCCGTCACCATCTTCACGGCGATCGTCGCCGCGCTGGTGATCCCCAAGCGCTACGACGCCACCGCCACCATCCTGATCGACGCGCGCGACGAGCAGACCATGGCTCCGGCGCGCATGTCGCCGCGCGAGCGCGCCGGCTACATCTTCACGCAGATGGAGCTGATCGCCAGCGGCAAGGTCGCCCACAAGGTGGTGCGTGACCTCAAGCTCGCCGGCCAGCCCGGCGTGCGCGAGGACTGGGAGAAGGACACCGGCGGCGTCGGCTCGATCGAGGAATGGCTCGCCACCAACCTGCTGGAGAAGCTGAAGGTCGACTCCGGCGCGAGCAACATCCTGATCGTCAAGTACTCGGCCAACGACCCGAAGAAGGCGGCCGACATCGCCAACGCCTTCGCCAAGGCCTACCTCGACGTGGCGCTCGAGCTGCGCACCGAGCCCTCGCGCGAGGCCGGCCAGTGGTTCGACGAGCAGCTCAAGGCGCTGCGGGCGGACGTCACCGGCGCGCAGACCAAGCTCACCGCCTATCAGAAAGAGAAGGGCGTGGTGGGCGGGGACGAGCGCATGGACGTCGAGTACACGCGCCTCGCGGAGCTCAACGGCGAGCTCGGCCGGCAGAAGACCGCCACGCTCGACGCGCAGACGCGCTACAAGCAGGCGCAGGACCTGATCGCCGGCGGCGTCTCGCTCGAGGCTTTCCCCGAGGTGCTGGCGAACGGCTACGTCATCACCGTCAAGTCCGCGCTGCAGGCGGCCGAGGGCCGGCTCAAGGAGCAGGCCGAAGTGCTCGGGCCGAACCACCCGACCTACCAGCGCACCGTCGCCGAAGTCGAGGGTCTGAAGGAACGCCTCAACGCCGAGGCGAACAAGGTGGTCACGGGCCTGGGCAACGCCGTGCAGCAGACCCAGAAGCGCGTGGAAGAGCTGCAGACCGCGCTCAAGGACCAGTCCGAGCGCATCATGAAGATGCGCGAGAGCCGCGTCGACATGGCCGTGCTGACGCGCGACCTCGACAACGCCCAGCGCGCCTACGACGGCGCGCTCGGCCGTGCGATCGCGGTCAAGGTCGACAGCAAGGTGCGCCAGACCAACCTGGCCATGCTGACGCCCGCCGTCGAGCCGCTGAAGCCTGCCGTTCCGAAGGTGGGGCTGATCAGCGCGCTGTCGGTGGTGATCGGCCTCCTGCTCGCCGCCGGCATGGTGTACCTGCTCGAGGTGCTCGACCGCCGCGTGCGCTCGCGCACCGACCTCGAGTCGCGCCTGGCGGTGCCGTCGCTCGGGCTGCTTTCCCGCTGGACCCCGGCGGGCGGGCGGCTGCTGCCGTCCCCGAATTCCCCCATGCGCAACACGCACGCCCTTCCGCGTCCCTGGTAGGAGAGGACTCCAATGCTCGCAAAACCCACAGACAACGTCCTGCCGATCGAGGGCACCTCGCGCCTGACCGGCCGGCACCTCGGCGCCATCCTGATGGACGAGGGCAAGCTCACGCCATCGGATGCCGAGCAGGTGCTCAAGCGCCAGCGCGAGCTCGGCTGGCGCTTCGGCGAAGCGGCCATCGAGCTGAACCTGATCACCGATACCGACCTGCGCGAAGCGCTCGCCAAGCAGTACGAGTTCCCCTACCTGGTCGCCGGACCCGATGGCGTCAGCAAAGAGCTGGTCGCCGCCTGGGATCCGTTCCACCCGGTGGTGGAAGAGCTGCGCGCGGTGCGCACCCAGCTGCTGATCCGCTGGTTCAACCCGGCCGCTGGCCGCCGCACCCTCGCCATCGCGAGCCCCGGCGCGCGCGAAGGCCGCAGCTTCATCGCGGCCAATTTGGCGGTCTCCTTCAGCCAATTGGGGCAGAGGACCTTGCTGATCGACGCCGACTTCCGCGCGCCGCGGCAGCAGGGCATCTTCAACATCACGGACCGCTTTGGACTCTCTTCGGTATTGAGCGGAAGAGCGGACCTCTCGGTCGCGGTTCCGGTGGCTGGCATTACGGGCCTGGCGGTACTGCCCGCCGGCCCGGTTCCGCCGAACCCCCTCGAGCTGCTCTCGCGGCCGAGCTTCGCGGCGCTGCTCGCCAAGGCGCAATCGGAGTACGACGTGATCCTGATCGACACGCCGCCGGCCGCCGACTACGCCGATGCGCAGAGCATCGCCTTCCGCGCGGGCGACGTGCTGCTCGTGTCGCGGCGCGACCAGACGCGCGTCGAGGACACCGAGCGCGCGGTGAAGGAGCTCTCGGATGCCAGCGCGCGCATCGTCGGCACCGTGATGAACGCGTTCTGAAGAAGTGAAGAGACCGCCGGACAAGAAACTCCTGCTGGCCGCCACGCTGCTGCTCGTGGCGGCCAGCATGGCGCTGTCCCGCCCCGCCGTCGGCACCGACCGCGGCTCGCCCACGGCGCTGCTCGTCAAACTCTTCGGGAGGTCCTGAGATGACCGTTTCAGCTGCACGGCTCCCCGCTCGCCACAGCGGCGGGCCGGGCCTGGCTCTTGGCGTGGTCGGCCTGGGCCTCTTCGGCGTCGCCTGCGGCATCGGCCTCGCCATGGGCGAGCTGCAGGCGCTGGTCGCGGCGCTCACGGTGCTCGCCTGCCTTGCGGTGATCGCCGATTTCAGGATCGGCGCGGTGCTGCTCCTGGTCATGCTGCCGGTGGAAGGCAGCTATCTCTTCCCGCACAGCGTGTTCGGGGTGACGGGCCTCAACCCCCTGAACCTGGTGCTCGCCGCGACGCTGGTTTCCTACACGGTGCGCGGCTACGGCTTCAGGAATTTCGTGCCGGCGAAGCTGGCCTGGCTGTTCGTCGTGCCGATCATCGTCGCGGGCTTCATCGGCTCGCGCCACGTCGACGAGGTGTATCCGTTCTTCTACGAAGTGGAGGTGATCCACTTCACCGACGCGCTCGGCTACCTCCGCGACGTGCTGCTGAAGCCGCTGCTGACCGTGGTCGCGGCGCTGCTGGTCGCCCAGGCGGTGATGAAGTCGAAGAAGGTGGAGAACTTCCTCGTGCCGTTCATCGTCGCGGTGTGGGTGATGAGCGCGATGGCCATCGGCTACGTGGTGGCGGAAGGGGTGAGCCTCGGCGCGCTCGCGCTCTCGAGCTCGCGCACCTTCTTCTCGGCCCTCGGCATGCACGCCAACGACCTCGGGCGCCTGTACGCGGTGGCTTACGCGCTGCTGCTCTTCACCTGGGGCGAGACCAAGGACGCGCGCCTGAAGGGCCTGCTGTTCATCACCATGGGCGTGCTGACGCTCGCGCTGCTCCTCACCTTCTCGCGCGGCGCCTTCGTCGGCTGGGTCGGGGTGAACGTGCTGTTCCTCGTGTGGAAGTTCAACGCGCGCACGGCGGGCCTTGCGCTGCTCGCCGCCGGCGTCGGCCTGCTCCTGATGCCGGGCGCGGTGATCAGCCGGATGAGCCTCGGGCTCGTCGGCGGCGGCGACGTGAACGAGTTCAGCGCCGGCCGGGTCGAGGAGATCTGGATCCCGCTCCTGCCCGAGCACTTCAAGAGCCCGCTCTGGGGCAACGGCCTCGACTCGACCATGTGGGCGAAGGCGCTGTGGGCGGAGATGATGCTGCCCGTCACGCATCCGCACAACGCGTACATCCAGGCGATCCTCGACATGGGCCTCGTCGGCCTGGGATTGCTGCTCGCCTATTACTGGCACGTCTACCGCACCTGCCGCGACCTCGGCAGCAACGCCAACCTGAGCCCGACGATGCGCGGCTTCTACCAGGGCGCGGTGGCGGGCCTGCTCTGCTTCATCGTCACCGGCTTCGCCGGCTCGAGCCTGCGCCCGACGCCGGAGTTCGCGTTTCTTTGGATCGCGATCGGCATGATGTACGGTCAGCTCGGCCGGAGGCCTACGGGCTGAAGATGGCGGCTGCCACCCTGCGGCAGCCCGGGGTCCCGGCGCAGGGTCGCCCGGATTCCATCGCAGAGGTACGGCGCAAGCCGCACATCTGCTTCGTCGCGCCATATGCCTGGCCGGTGCTCTCGCGCGACCCGAACATCCAGGTGGTGGGCGGGGCCGAGGTGCAGCAATGCGTGCTGGCGCGCCTCTTCGCCGGCAACGGCTACCGCGTCTCGATGATCGCCCTCGATTACGGGCAGCCGAGCCCCGCGCTGGTCGACGGCGTCACGGTCTACAAGTCGTACCCCGAGAGCGACGGCATCCCGGTGCTGCGTTTCCTCCATCCGCGCCTCACGACGATGTGGCGGGTCCTCCGCGAGGTCGATGCCGATGTCTACTACCAGCGCTCGAGCGCGATGTGGACCGGCGTCGTCGCCGAGTTCTGCCACCGCTACGGCAAGCGCGCGATCTACGCCGGGGCGTCGGACCGCGACTTCGACATCGGCCAGGAGCAGATCGCCCACGGCCGCGACCGCTGGCTCTATCGCCACGGCCTGGCGCGCGTCGACCGCATCGTGGCGCAGAACCCCTACCAGGTGGAGAGCTGCCGCCGCAATCACAAGCGCAGCGCGGTGCTCATTCCGAGCTGCTATGTGCCGCCGCCCCATGCCCAGCGCGCCAAACTGGAAAATGACCGCGTGCTGTGGGTCGGCACGATCCACGACTACAAGCGCCCGGAGCTCCTCCTCGACATGGCCGAGCGCCTGCCGCACCGGCGCTTCGTCATGATCGGCGGCCCGAGCATCGGCGGCGAGCGCCTGCAGCCGGGCTACTTCGAGGCGATCCGCGACCGCGCGGCGCGCCTGCCGAACGTGGAGTTCACCGGCTTCCTGCCGCTCGCCCAGGTCGAGCCGTGGTTCGACCGCGCGCGGCTGCTGGTCCTGACCTCGGTCTACGAAGGAATGCCCAACGTCTTCCTGCAGGCGTGGGCGCGCGGCGTGCCGACGGTCTCGACGGTCGACGTCGGCGCGCCGGTCAACACCGTCGTAGCAGACGCCGGCGAAGGCGCGGCGA
>DASQAW010000248.1:0-5803 GCA_035635495.1 Burkholderiales bacterium | reverse complement strand
GCGCTCATCGGCGTCGATGTAGGAAACGAGGGCCGGCACGTTGTCGGTGATGATCTGCAGACGCTCCTCGCTTTCCCGCAGGGCGTCCGCGAAGAGCCGACGCGCTATCAGCTCGGTTTCCGCGGCGGCCAGCCGCAAAAGGCGGGGCCGGAAGAGGATGATCGCGGTCGCCATTGCCGCGAATACCGCGATCCACAGGACGCTGTAGAACGGACTCGCGTAGAACTCGGGGAAGCGGTAGTAGTGGCCGAAGTTGAGGAGGTAATAGAGCTCGACCACCAGCGCGCCGCCGGCGAGACCGGCTGCGCCGCCGAGCGCCGTGCCGAACAGCATGCCCACGCCCGGCATGCCGATCGGCGAAAGCGGGTGCAATCCGAACAGGAACGAGACCTCGACCAGCGCGATGCCGACGAGCGCGAGGCCCGCGCCAAGCGCGAAACGCGCCAAGATGGCTTTCTTTTCGACCGCCACTCCCCCCTGAAAGGAGTTATCTAATTGTACTTTGCGGGGTCATCAGAGCGAGGCGGAGGAGAAGGTGTCGCAGTCCTTCGGCCGGCCGGAATCCAGGCCGCGCTTGAACCAGCGCACGCGCTGCTCGGACGTGCCGTGGGTGAAGGATTCGGGGACGACGCGGCCCTGCGTCTGCTTCTGCAGGCGGTCGTCGCCGATGGCGGTGGCCGCGGTGAGCGCCTCTTCGATGTCGCCCGGCGAGAGCTGTTTCACCGTGCCGGCGTAGTGGCCCCAGACGCCCGACGCCGAGGCCGCCGCCGACCAGGCCCGTGCCGCGCCGGTCCTCGACGTTGCTGCTCGCGCGTTGGCTGCCCAGTTCCACGCGACGCGAGGTGCAAGTTGCATACCCTTGCCGCGCGCATCGCGCGCGCCGCGGAGGTCTCGGGCGGTGAGCAGGCCCTTGCGCCGGGCCCGGAGCTCTAGGTGACCAGTTGCAGCCGCGCGTCGGACGCGCGGCGCCGCGGATGCGAGCCGGCCGGCTTCGGCGCGCGCAGCGATACTTCCAGGCGCTGCTTCCACTCATCGAGGTTCGAGGTGGAGGGCCGCTCGAGCTCCGCCATCCAGCGATAGATCAGGTTGGGTTGCACGTCGAGCAGCTTGGCGACCGCGAGCGGCGTACCCATGGCCATCGAAGCGCTAAGAAGTAGTCGAGGAAAGTCGTGCATGGCCGTTGGTCGCAATTTAACTGCCCCCCGTCGGCCAACGTATGTCGCCCGCGCAAGAAAGTCTAAGAAGAAAGTCATCTTTTGTTCGTCAATGCTGCGCTCACCATGAAGACGAGGATCGCAGTGAGACATATTGCCGCTTCTCCCTCGAGCATGGCGCCCGTACCCCAGCGCGTATGCGCCCATCCGTTGACCAGAGTCATGTAGGCGATCGGCATGTTGGAGAGCGACGCGAAGAGGTTGTACTTGGTCGCGGCGGCGCCTTGCCCGATCGCTTCGAGCACTACGGCCGAGAACGCGGCGTAGGCGAGACCGGAGATGAACCAGTAAAGCGTGACGAAAGTCGCATACACCGCCTCGGTACGCGCCGACATCGCCATGGCCACGGCGCAGAGCGCCTGCGCGAGCCCGAACACCCAGTAGGCGGTCTTGCGGTCCATGCGATCGCAGAGGTAGCCGCCGACGAGGCATCCCGCGGCGGAGGCGAGGCCGCTGAGCGCTCCCGTGACGAGCGCGACGGTGTTGGCGGAGGCACTCCAGTCCGCGGAGATCGCCGCAAACAGATTGGCCGCCGCGCCGGTGCCGATCGGCAGGAAGCAGATGAGGAGCGAGAGAAAGCCGCGCCGCGATCGCGCCACGGTCCACAGGTCGCGCAGCACCTCGCGCACGCTGCCGAGCACAGTGGCGGCGCGCGCCGCCGGCGGCGGCTCCGGAATGAAGGCGAGCACCGCGCAGCAGGCGAGGCATGCGCCGGCGAGCGCAGCCGCCGCCATCCAGGGTTGCGGCAAGTGTTGCGCCATCCACAGTCCCGCTCCGCCGCCGAGGCCGGTGCCGCCGAGGTTGCCGGCCTGGAACCAGCCGCCGGCGCGCCCCTTCTCCCGATCGACCGTGCCGTACGCCATCAGGCTCTCGACGGACATCGCGAGGAAGGTCGTCGCGAGGCTCGCGCCGAGCGCTATGGCGCCGAGGAGCGGCAGGGAGTTCGCTGCCGATGGAATGACACCGAGCGCGATGAAGCCGACCGCGCAAAGCGCAGCGGACAGCGCGTACCATCGCTTGCGCGTCAGCGTGAGGTCCACCACCGGCGCCCACAGGAACTTCCAGGTCTGCGGAATGAAGAACACCGCCACCAAGGCCGCCACACCCTGCGCATTGACACCGGCGTGCCCGAGCAGATAGCCGAGGGTCACAGTGACATAGCCGCTCATCAGCCCGAAGGGAATGATGAGCACCAGGTAGACGACGGGGTGGCTAATAGGACTTCGGCAGTCCGAGCACGCGCTCGGCGATGTAGCAGAGGATGAGCTGCGGCGTGATCGGCGCGATGCGCCCGAGCAGCGACTCGCGCAGGTACCGCTCGACGTGATACTCGGCGGCGTAGCCGTAGCCGCCGTGCGTCATGACCGCCTGCTGGCAGGCATCGAAGCATGCCTCGCCGGCGAGATATTTGGCCGAGTTCGCTTCCGCGCCGCACGGCTTCCCGGAGTCGTAGAGCCACGCCGCCTTGTAGACCATGAGCCCGGCCGCCTCGAGCGCCATCCAGTTCGCCGCGAGCGGATGCTGGATCGCCTGGTTCTGGCCGATCGGGCGGTCGAAGACCACGCGCTCCTTCGCGTACTGCGCGGCGCGCTTGACCGCGCAGCGGCCCAAGCCGACGAGCTCGGCGCCGATCAGGATGCGCTCCGGGTTCATGCCGTGCAGGATGTACTCGAAGCCCTTGCCCTCCTCGCCGATGCGATCGGCTTCCGGCACCGGCAGCGCGTCGAAGAACACCTGGTTGGAATCGACCGCGTGGCGGCCCATCTTGTCGATCTCGCGCACCTCGATGTGCTTGCGGTCGAAGTCGGTATAGAAGAGCGTCAGCCCTGCGTCGGCGCGCGCGAGGAGCAAGACCTTCTCGGCCACCTGCGCCGTCGAGATCCACACCTTCTGGCCGGAGACCATGTACTGGTTGCCGCGCTTCTCGGCCTTGGTCTTCAGCTTGCGCGTGTTGAGCCCGGTGTCCGGCTCGGTCACCGCGAAGCAGGCGCGCTCCTTGCCCTCGATCAGCGGCGGCAGCATGCGGCGCTTCTGCTCCTCGGTGCCGAACACCACCACCGGGTTGAGGCCGAAGATGTTCATGTGTACGGTCGAGCAGCCCGAGAAGCCCGCGCCCGACTCGGCGATGGCCTGCATCATCACCGCCGCCTCGCTGATGCCCAGTCCCGCCCCGCCGTACGCCTCGGGCATCGCGATGCCGAGCCAGCCGTCGCGCGCGCAGGCCTGCTGAAAATCCTGCGGGAACTTGCCATCCTTGTCGCGCGCGAGCCAGTAGTCCGCGTCGAAGCGCTCGCACAGCTTCTCGATCGCCTCGCGGATGCGGTCCTGCTCGGGAGTGGAGGCAAAGTCCATAAAAAGGGGTCAGAGCAATTTCTTGGTTACAAGTGTTTCAGGAAAATTGCTCTGACCCCTTTTCATCAGGTTACTACGCTCTTCTTTCTGAGCTCTGCTATCTCTGCATCGTCGAAGCCGAGCTCGACCAGGATCTCGCGCGAGTGCTCGCCGAGCTTCGGCGTGCCGGCGCGGATGCGGCCGCCGCGCCGGCCGTTGGCCCACACCGGAAACTTCGCATAGCCGCGCTCGGTCGCCTGGCGCTCGAGGAGCTGCGGATGCTTCGCCGCCTCGCCCGGCGTCACGCACAGGTCGACCGGGACGTCGTTCTCCTCCAGCAGCCGGATCCATTCATCGGCGCTCTTTCGCCGCAGCACCTCGGCCAGCTTCTGCGACAGCAGATCGCCGTTCGCGCGGCGCTTCGCATCGGTCGCAAAACGTTCGTCCTCGAGCTCGGGCACTACGCGCACGAAGTTCTCCCAGAAGTGCTGCTCCAGGATGCCGAGCGTGAGGCGCTTGCCGTCGGCGGTCTCGAACACATCGTTCACCGGGAAGAGATGGGCACGCGGGTCGACGCTGGTATCCAAGCTGTGCCGCATGGCGCAGAGGAAAAACGCAGCCTCGAACAGCGAGAGATCGAGATACGCGCCTTTGCTCTCGCGCAGTGCCGCGAGGATCGCGACCGCGGCAAAGGCGCCGCCCGCCATGTCGGCGATCGGCAGCGACGAGCGCGCCGGCGGCTTCAGCCACTGCCCGGGAAACGCCAGGCCGCCGGCCGCGGCGACGTAGTTGACATCATGCCCCGGCCGCTCGCGCCAGCGACCGGTCTGTCCATAGCCGGAGATCGAGCAGTACACGAGGCGCCCATTGTGCTGCCGCAAGGTCTCGTAATCGATCCCGAGCCGCTTCGCCACGCCGGGCCGGAAACCCTCCACCACCACTTGCGTTTGCGCGACCAGCTTCTCGACGATGCCGGCGGCGTCGCGATGCTTGAGATCGAGCGCGATGCTCCGCTTGTTGCGGTTCTCGGTCTCGAACTGGACGGGCACATAGCCGCGTCCGGGATCGCCCCGGGGCGGCTCGATCTTGATCACGTCGGCGCCGAGATCGGCGAGGATCGAGGAGGCGAACGGCCCCGGCACGAACATCGAGAAGTCGGCGACCCGGACGCCACTGAGCGGCAACCAGGCTTCAGACATTCGGTGGCTCTATCCAGTTATGGAGCGCCAGGCCTCCATCCACCACGAAGGTCGCGCCGGTGACATAGGCACTGAAGCGATCCGACAGAACGGCGAGCGCCATGGCGGCGATGTCGGCCGGCGTGCCGAAGCGCCGCAGCGGGATCTTCTCGACCATGCCGGGCGGCGCGCTGAAGCCGCCGCCGGCGATGGCCCCCGGCGCGATGGCGTTCACGCGGATGCCGCGCGGCCCGAGCGCCTTGGCCATCTCCTTCACCAGCATCGTCTCGCCCGCCTTTGCCGCGCTGTAGTGCGGCAGGTTGCGCGGCGTCTCGGCGTGCAGCGAGGTGATGAGCAGCATCCGGCCCTTCGCTTTCTTCTCGACCATGTGGCGCCCCAGCGCCTGGCAGAGCACGAACGCTGCATCCAGATTCACCGCCAGCATCTCGCGCCACTGGGCTTCGGTGACCGCAAGGATCGTCTGGTTCTCCTGCCGCCGCGGGCTCGCGCAGTGCACGAAGATCGTCACCGTGCCAAGCCGGCGGATCGCCTCTCCGGCCAGCTGGCGTGCGCCGTCGGTGGTGGAGAGATCGCAGCGGATATCGGCTTCATTGATGTCCGCGCCCAGGACCTGTGCGCCTTCGTCGCGTAGCGCGGCGTACGTGGCGCGGCCGATGCCGTTCGCCGTGCCGGTGACCAGCGCCCGCTCCCCCTCCAGCAGCTTCATTGCAACCCGGCTTTGGCCCGCTTCGCCGCCAGGCGCTCGCGGCTCTTGGCGGTCTCGACCACGAAGCGCACGTGCTTGCCGCGCCCGCAGGGTTCGATCGGATCGGTTACGGTGAATTCGAACGTCACGCGGCGCCGGTCGACCTCCACGATCTTCGCCTCGATCGTCACCTTCAGGCCGAGCGGCGTCGCCGCGAGGTGATCGATCGACACGTGCGCACCGACCGAGTCCTCGCCCGGATCGAGATGCTCGAGCAGGAAATCGCGGCAGGTGTACTCGACGTCGCTCACCATGCGCGGCGTGGCGTAGACCATGCCTTCCTTGCCCATGAAGCCGATGCAACGCGCTTCGTC
>DASQAW010000247.1:0-4509 GCA_035635495.1 Burkholderiales bacterium | reverse complement strand
TGCGCGCGACGACACCGAGATCGTGCGTGATGAACACCACCGCCGTGCCGAACTCCTGCTGCAATTCGCGAATCAGCCTCAGGATCTGCGCCTGTATGGTCACGTCGAGCGCGGTGGTCGGCTCATCGGCGATGAGAAGCTTCGGCTCGCAGGCGATCGCCATTGCGATCATCACCCGCTGCTGCTGGCCGCCTGAAAGCTGGAACGGATAGACGCCGAGCCGCTGCTCCGGCTCCGGCATGCCCACTTCGGTCAGGAGCTCGATTGCCCGCCTACGCACCGCGGCACCAGTGAGGCCGAGGTGCTTCCTCAGCACTTCGCCGATCTGGAAACCCACCGTGAACACCGGGTTGAGCGATGTCATCGGCTCCTGGAAGATCATGGCGATCTCGGCGCCGCGCAGCTTCTGCAATTCGCCCGGCGCGGCCTTCAGCAGGTCATTGCCGCGGTACAGGATCCGGCTCGCCGGCCCGATGCTCGAGTTCTCCTTCGGCAGGAGTCCCATCACCGACAGCGCGGTCACGGACTTGCCGCTGCCCGATTCGCCGACCAGCGCCACGGTGCTGCGCACCGGCACATCGAAGCTGATGCCCTTCACCGCGTCAACACGGGTGGTTTCGTCCAGGCGGAAGCGGATTGAAAGGTCGCGGACCTCGAGGAGGTTCATTTCAGCCTCGGGTCCAATGCATCGCGCATGGCGTCGGTGAAGAGGCTGAAGGCGGTGACGAGAAGCGCCATAAAAACCGTCGCGGTGGTGAGCTGCCACCATTTGCCGAGCAGGAGCTCGCTGCCCGCCTCCGCCAGCATGCTGCCCCACGAGACGGTCTCGACGCCGACGCCGAAGCCGAGGAAGGTGAGGATCACTTCGGACTTGATGAACAGCACCACGTGCAGGGAGAGCTGCACCAGCACGACGTGGCTCACGTTCGGCAGGATGTGGACGAACATGCGGCGCGAGTTGGACGCGCCGATGGCGTCGGCGGCCATCACGTACTCGCGCACCTTGTGCTTCATGTACTCGGCGCGCACCAGGCGGAAGATGCCGGTCCAGCCGGTGAGCCCGAGGATCAGGATCACGGTCAGCACGCCCTTCTGGTTCACCACCGCGGCGACCGCGAGCACCAGGAGCAGGTAAGGAATGGCCGTGAGGACGCTGTAGAACCAGTTGAAGAAGTCGTCCACCTTCCCGCCGCGAAAGCCCGCCAGCGCGCCGAAGAGCGTGCCGAGGAAGGTGGCGAGCGCCGCCGCTGCCAGACCCACAAACAGGGACGTTTCGGTCCCCTTCACCGCCTTCTTCAGGACATCCCGGCCCCACTTGTCGCCGCCAAGGACCAGCGTGGGCGAGCGGGTCTCGTTGGGCGATGCGCCCGAGAGCCCTTTCGCGATCTCGGCGAGGTCAGGACCCAGCGGATCGGGGATGCCGTAGTCGGACAGCGCCTGCGCGCCTTCCGCCCGCTTCGCGAGCTGCGGCGTGTCGGCATCCGGCCCGAGAAAGCCCGGCGGCGCAAAGCTCACTCCCGCCTCGCGCTCCCAATCGCGGGCGAGCCAGCCCGCGGCGACTGCGAGCACCAGCGCTACGTAGGCGAGCACCACGACGAGCGAGAAAGAGCCGAGACGGTCGCGCCGGAAGCGCTTCCACGCGAGCGCCCAAACCCCGGATTCCTTCATTTGAGCTGCACCCGCGGATCGATCGCCTTGTAGAGAAGATCGGCGGCGAGGTTGACCACCATGGTGGCGATCGCCACGTAGACCGTGACCGCCTTGATGATCGGGAAGTCGCTGCGCTCCACCGCGAGGATCACCTCGCGGCCGATGCCGGGGATGCCGAAGAAGCGCTCGATCAGGAACGAGCCGGCCAGAAGGCCCGGCAGCTGCAGCAGGATGTTGGTGACGATCGGGATCGCAGCGTTGCGCAGCACGTGCACCCACATGATGCGCGTCTCGCTCATGCCCTTGGCACGCGCCGTGCGCACGTAGTCCTGGTTGATCTCGTCGAGGAAGAAGGTGCGGTAAAGGCGTATATCCGGCGCGAGCGAAACAGCGACGCCGACGATGATGGCGAGCACGCTGTAGCGCAACAGGTTGTCCATGAACGCGACGCCCCAGCCCTGAACGGGGAACCAGCCGAGCTGGTAGGCGAAGACGTACTGGAAGACCAGGATGTAGACGAGGATGCTGACCGACTGCGCCACCGTGCAGGCCACCATCACCGCGCGGTCGGTGAGCGAGCCGCGCACGTAGGCGACCAGCATGGCCGCGGCCATGCCGAGGATGGTGCTGATCATGAGCAAGGGAATGAGCACCGTAAGCGACGGACCGAGGCGAGTCGCAAAGATGGTCGACACCCGTTCGTTGGTGGACCAGCTCGCGCCGAAGTCGCCGCTCAGGATCTGCTTGACGAAGATCCAGAGCTGCACGGCGTAGGGTTCGTCGACGCCGAGCTGCTTGCGGATATTGGCGATCGTTTCCGGGTTAGGAATCTTGCCGGCCAGGAGGTACGCGGGATCGCCGCCGACGAAATTGAAGACGAAGAACACGAGCAGCACGACCCCGCCGAGCGTAGGAATGAACTGCCACAGCCGGCGCAGCGTGTAGGCGAGCAAGACTCAGTACTGCGGCTTGGGATCGAGGTCCAGGTAAAGCCACTCGGCGTGCAGCACGGGATGCTTGGTGAAGCCCACCACGTTCGGCTGCTGCAGCGCGTTGCGGATGCGGCTGTCGGCGAGAAACCAGACCGTGTCGGTTTCCATGATGCGCGTCATCTCGTGATACAGGCGATCGCGCTCGGGCCCCGGTGGCAGCGTGCGCGATCTTGTGTAGCGCTTGTCGTACTCGGGCGATTTGTAGCAGGCGTTGTTGCTCTCGTACGTGTTGGGACCGTAAAGGAGCTGCATGAAGTTGTCGCCGTCGGGCCAGTCGGCGATCCAGGCCGCATGGCGGACCATCGTGCGGCACTGCTTCTCCATCTTCAGCATCTCGGGGAAGCGATCCTTGACGATCTCGAGGCGGATGCCGATCGCGTCCAGTCCGCGCTTGAAGAGCTCGTCGAACTGCCGGTCGCGCTCTGTAGGCGTCGAGTAGTAGCGCAGCACGAGCGCATCCCCGTTCGGCTGCCGCCGGTAGCCGTCCGGACCCTTCTTGTAGCTGTAGCGCTCGAGCAGCGCGTTCGCCGCGCGCGGATCGTAGGGGATCGAGCTCACGTACTTCGGGTCGTGGCCCACCACGCCAGGCGGAATCGGATATTGGGCGCGCACCGCCTGCCCCTTGCGGATGATGCGGATCTGGTCGTCGATGTTGTAGGACATGGCCACCGCGCGGCGCAACGCGATGCGCTCCTTCGTGAAGCCGGCGAACGGGTTCGGCGTGTCGCCGACCTTGTCCTGCATGTTGAAGTACAGGTAGGTGATCTCCGGATCGACGGTGCGGTCGATCTGGATGCCGCGGCGCACGAACTCGGGCTTCAGCCTGCCGTCGTCGGTCATGAAGGTCGGCGCCACTTCCCAAAGCTGGTACTCGATGTCGGTCTCGCCGCGCTGGAACGCGAGCCAGCGGCTCTGCGTCTCCTCCATGATGCTGATCTCGACGCCGTCGATCGCCGGCAGGCGCTTGCCCTGCATGCGCTCGGCGATCTGCTTGAAGCGGGGGTTGTCGCCCGGATCGAAATCCCAGACCTTGCCGCGGTAGCCGGGATTCGCGGCGAGCACGATCTTCGATGAGCGCACATAGCGCTTGAGATAGAACGGACCCGTGCCCACCGGATGCGACGGCGACTCCTCGCCATAGGCTTCGATCACCTCGCGCGCCACCGCGCTCGTGACCGGGAATGCGAGGACGTACGGCAGATCGCGGTCCGGCTGCGTCAGGCGGATGACGAGCGTGTAGCGGTCGGGCGTCTGCAGCCCGGCGACCGGCGAGTCGTAGTCGAACTTGGCGCCGGCCTTGGCGCGGGCGCTGAACTCGTCGAGGCCGACGATCTTGCCGGTGAACAGGAACGCGTACGGCGAGCGGTTCTTCGGGTCGAAGAAGCGGCGGATCGAGTAGGCGAAGTCCTGCGCGGTCAGCTCGCGCTTCTTCCCCTTGAACGCCGGATCGTCGGTGAAGGTGATGCCCTTCTTGATGCGGAACGTGTAGGTCTTCCCGTCGGCCGAGATCTCCGGCATCGCGGCGGCGCCCGCCACGACCTTCGCCGGGCGCGCGAGATAGTCGTAGGAGAGCAGCGTGTCGTACACCGCTTCGAGCACGTGGCCCGAGTAGTAGTCGTGCACCCTCACCGGATCGAATCCCGTCTCGGCCGCCTGGAAGGTGATATGCAGGATCTTGTTCTGGGCCGCCGCGGGCAGCGCCACGGCGAGGAGGAGCACAAACAGGCAGCGCGCGGCGGTGTTCATGGGGGCGAAAGTATAATCGCTCGATGAGCCTGCTCGCCGGCCGCAAGATCCTCGTCACCGGGCTCCTCTCCAACCGCTCGATCGCGTACGGCATCGCCAAGGTGGCGCGGCGCGAGGGCGC
>DASQAW010000246.1:0-7759 GCA_035635495.1 Burkholderiales bacterium | reverse complement strand
GCCTGCGCAACCAGCTGCCGGGCGCCGACTTCCTCTCCAAGCCCAACCCCGGGAAGCTCGAGCCGCCGCTCGGTCCGGGCGACCGGCCGATACGCGCTCCGTGAGCCTGCTGCTCGAAGCGCTGAAGAAGGCCGAGAAGGCCAAGGAGGAAGCGCAGCGGCGCGCGCGCGCCGAGGGCGGCGAGGCAGCCGAGTCCGCCGCCGCGCCGGCTGCCGCCGAAGCCGAGCGCAAGCCCGTCCTGACGCGCGACAAGCTGCCCGACATCTCGACCAACCTCGAGATCGTGACCGACGATCTCGCGGAGCCGGCTGCGCCGAAGCCGCCGGCGCGACCCGAGCCGACGCTCGAGCCGCTGCAGCCGCCCGCGCCGAAGCCGCCGTCCGCGAAAGCGCCGCCGCGCGCACCAGCGCCGAAGCCCGGCGCCCCGAAGGCGAGCGAAGAGCAGGCTGCCGCCGGCCGCTCGAGCGCCAAGAACGTATTCGAAGCGAAGTTCCGCGAGCCGAACCCGCGCATGCCCTTCCACATCACGATGGCTGCGCTCGGCGTTTTCGCCATCGGCACGGTCGGCTACTTCTGGTACCAGCTGCGCTCGCCGCCGGCGCTCGTCAACCTCAATCCGCCGCGTCAGGCGGAGCCGGCAGCGGTGGCTGGCGATGTGCGGCCCAGCGCCGCAGTCGCGCCGGCTCCTTCGAGCCCGGCAGGCGGCATTCCCGGCCTGCCCGCGACGAGCCAGCAAGCTGCGGCAAGCGCGCCCGCCGCGGCGCCGGCAACGTCGCCGCGTGCGCAGGTGGCGCCGCCGGTGGAAACGCCGCGGCTGCCGCCTTCGCAGCGCATTCCCGACCCGAAATTGGCGCAAGCGCCGGCAGCGGCGGCGCCCGCCAGCCGCGGCGTTCCACAGGTGAATCCCCGGGTCGAAGCAGGCTACGCCGCCTATCTCGCCGGCGATCTCGCCGCCGCGCGCACGGAATACGAGCAGGCGCTGCGCGAGGAGCCGGCGAACCGCGACGCGCTGCTCGGCATGGGCGCGATCGACGTGCGCGCCGGACGTTACGAGAGCGCGGAAGCGCTTTACCTGCGCGTGCTGCAGATCGATCCGCGCGATCCGCAGGCGCAGGCGGCGCTCTTCGCACTGCGCTCGGGCCGCAGCGATCCGCTCGCCACCGAAAGCCGGGTGAAGACCCTGCTCGCCGCCGACCCCGCGGCGCACGCGCTCAATTTCACGCTCGGCAACCAGCTCGCGCAGCAGAACCGCTGGGCCGAGGCGCAGCAGGAGTACTTCAAGGCCTACAGCGCCGAGCCCGACAACGCCGATTTCGCCTACAACCTCGCCGTGAGCCTCGATCACCTGCGCCAGCCGCGCCAGGCGCTCGACTATTACCAGCGCGCGATCGGGCTGGCGGAAAAGCGCGGCGCGAGCTTCGACCTTGCCGCAGCGCGGTCACGGGTGGCGCAACTCGGCGCGGCCGAGCTCGCGCGCTGACAGATTCTGTCCGCTGCGGAAAAACGCACACCGGGACTGGATAGCACCGCCCTTATCATAGTGTCCGAATGAATTCGCCCGCCAACCCCCAAGCGAAGCGCCACCTCGGCCAGATCCTGATCGACCAGGGGATCCTGACCGAGGACCAGCTGCGCATCGCGCTGCTCGAGCAGACGAAGCAGCACGTGCCGGTCGGGCGCCTGCTGGTGCAGCTCGGCTTCGTCTCCGAGGCGACGCTGCGCGATGCGCTCTCCGAGAAGCTCGGCCTGCAGGCGGTCGACCTCGGACGCATCATCGTCGACCCTTCGGCGCTGAAGCTCGTGCCGCGCGACATGGCGCGCCGCTACCGCGTCTTCCCGGTGGCGCTCGACCGCCAGCAGCGGAAATTCATCGTCGCGCTCGCCGACACCAACAACATCGTCGCGCTCGACCAGCTGCGCGCGCACCTCAAGGGCGACTACGAGATCGAGCTGCGCATTGCCGGCGACTCCGAGATCGAGCGCGCGATCGAGCACTACTACGGCCACGAGTTCTCGATCGACGGGATCCTGAAGGAGATCGAGACCGGCGAGATCGACTACACCACCGTCGCCGAGGGCGACGAGTACTCGCAGCCGGTGGTGCGGCTGATCTCCGCGCTGCTCGCCGACGCGGTGGAAAGAGGCGGCTCCGACATCCACTTCGAGCCCGAGCAGAACTTCCTGCGCATCCGCTACCGCATCGACGGCGTGCTGCGGCAGATCCGTTCGCTGCACAAGACCTACTGGCCGGCGATGGCGGTGCGCCTGAAGGTGATGGCGAAGATGAACATCGCCGAGACCCGCGCGCCGCAGGACGGCCGCATCTCGGCCACCATGTCCGGGCGCGTGGTCGACTTCCGCGTCGCCAGCCTGCCGACGACGCACGGCGAGAACCTGGTGCTGCGGATTCTCGACCGCCAGAAGGGCATCGTGCCGCTCGACAAGCTGAACCTCGAGGAAACGCAGCTCGAGCAGCTCAAGCGCATGATCGCGCGGCCCGAAGGCATCATCCTCGTCACCGGCCCGACCGGCAGCGGCAAGACCACCACGCTCTACTCGATCCTGAACCACATCAATTCGGACGGCGTCAACGTCATGACGCTGGAAGACCCGGTCGAGTACCCGATGACGCTGATCCGTCAGACCTCGGTGTCGGAGGCGGCGAAGCTCGATTTCGCCAACGGCATCCGCGCGCTGATGCGCCAGGACCCCGACGTCATCCTGGTCGGCGAGATCCGCGACCACGAGACCGCCGAGATGGCGTTCCGCGCGGCGATGACCGGCCACCAGGTGTATTCGACCCTGCACACCAACTCCGCGGTGGGCGCCTTCCCGCGTCTGCTCGACATCGGCATCGTGCCCGACATCCTCGCCGGCAACATCATCGGCATCCTCGGCCAGCGCCTGGTGCGGAAGTTATGCAGGACCTGCCGCCAGTCCTACGATCCGGACGCGCGCGAGCGGCGGCTGCTCGGCATCACGCCGAGCGAGACGGCGGCGATCTTCCGGGCGGTCGGCTGCGAGCAGTGCGACTACCAGGGCTACCGCGGCCGGCAGTCGATCCTCGAGCTCCTCAAGATCGACGGCGCTATCGACGAGCTGGTGGCGCGGCGCGCGACGGCGCGCGAGATCCTCACTGCGGCGCGCGCCGGCGGCTTCCGCACGCTCGCCGACGACGGCGTGCGCCTGGTGCGCGCCGGCGCGACCGGCCTGGACGAGGTGATGCGGGTGGTCGACCTGACCGACCGCATGGCCTGAGCGCCGCAGGCCGAGAAGCGCATGCCCCTCTTCAGCTACAAGGCGGTCGACCCGAGGGGCAAGAGCGTGGTCGGGCGCGTCGAGGCGGGGAATCTGTTCGACCTCGAGCAGCGGCTGTCGCGCATGGACCTCGACCTCATCTCCGGGGCGCCGTCGCGGTACAAGACGCGCTTCCTCGGCGGCGGCATCAAGCGCCAGGACCTGATCAACTTCTGCTTCCACCTCGAGCAGCTCGCCAGCGCGGGCGTGCCGGTGACCGAGGGCCTGACCGACCTGCGCGAGAGCGTGGAGAACGCGCGCTTCCGCGAGGTGGTGGCCGGACTGGTCGAGTCGATCCAGGGGGGACGGAGCCTGTCACAGGCGCTCGCCGAGTTTCCCGAGGTGTTCGGCAAGGTGTTCGTGAGCCTGGTGCGCTCGGGCGAGCAGACCGGGAAGCTCCCGGACGTGCTGAAGAGCCTTACCGAGACGCTGAAATGGGAGGACGAGCTCGCCGCGCAGACGAAGAAGCTGATGGTGTACCCGGCGTTCGTCGGCAGCATCGTGCTGCTGGTCACCTTCTTCCTCATGGTCTACCTGGTGCCGCAGATGACCGGCTTCATCCGCAACATGGGCCAGGACGTGCCGCTGCAGACCCGGATCCTGATCGCGGTGTCGGGCTTCTTCGTCAACTACTGGTACGCGATCCTCGCCGCGCCGTTCGTCCTGTGGTTCGGCCTGAAGCTCGCCGTGAAGTGGAATCCCGCGGTCGAGTACGCCGTCGACCGCCAGAAGATCTCGATGCCGCTCATCGGCCCGATCCTGCGCAAGGTCATCCTGTCGCGCTTCTCGCAGAGCTTCGCCATGATGTATTCCGCGGGCATCACGGTGCTCGACGCCATCCGCAGCTGCGAGGAGATCGTCGGCAACAAGCCGCTCGAGCAGGCGCTGAAGAGCGCGGGCCAGCAGATCGCCGAAGGCAAGAACCTGACCGCGGCGTTCCAGGATCTGGATCTGTTTCCGCCGCTCGTCATCCGCATGATGCGCATCGGCGAGAGCACCGGCGCGCTCGACACCGCGCTGCTCAACGTCAGCTACTTCTACAACCGCGAGGTGAAGGAGTCGATCGCCAAGGTGCAGGCGATGATCGAGCCGGCGCTCACCCTGGTCCTCGGCGCGCTCCTCGGCTGGGTGATGCTGTCGGTGCTCGGCCCGGTGTACGACGCCATCTCGAAGATGAAATTCTGATTCCATGGCGACGCGGCGCATCCTGTACTTCACGGCGGAGGATCACTACCTCTACCGCAGCGTCGGGGGGGCGCTCGAGCTCGAGGCGAAGTTCACCGGCGACGACCTCGGCCTGACGGCGTTCCGCGACTTCCTGCGCGGCCAGCGCGGCGCGCTGTTCGCGGTGGTGGCCGACCTCGCGGGCGAGGACTTCCACGAGGAGCAGATCCCTTTCGTGCGCGGCGCCGACCGCGAAGCGGTGCTCAGCCGGCGGCTCGCGCAGCGTTACCGCGACACCCGTCTCGCCGCCGGGCTCTCGCTCGGCCAGGTGGCGGGCGCCGAGCGGCGCAACGAGCGCGTGCTGCTGACCTCGTTCACGAACACCCAGCAGCTCACGCCCTGGCTCGACGCCCTAGAGGAGGCCGGCGTGCGCCTTTCCGGCGTGTACTCGATTCCGCTGCTCGCGCCGGCGCTCGCCTCCAGGCTCGGCGTGAAGGACACGCGCGTGCTGCTGGTCACGGCGAACCGCGCCGGCTTGCGCCAGTGCTACGTCGAGAACGGCAGGCTGCGCTTCGCACGCCTGGAACGCACCGTCGAGATGGTGCCGCAGGCGCTGGCGATGTTCGTGCGCTCGGAAACGCAGCGCCTGGTGCAGTATCTCGTCACGCTGCGCGCGCTGCCGCGCGACGGCAGCGCGGTGCAGGTGCTGGTAGTCGCGCCGCCGGGCGAGCGCGCGACCTTCGAGCAGGCGCTCGCCTCCGACGCGCGGCTGCTGTTCCGGGTGGTCGACTACGCCGATGCACAGCAGGTGGCGAAGCTGCGGCGCGCGCCCGAGGGCGCGGCGGCGGAGGCGCTGTTCCTCCATCTTGCCGCGCACAAGCCGCCGGCCGAGCAGTTCGCGAGCCGCGAGGACCGTCGCCGCTATTTCATCTGGCAGCTGCAGCGCGGCGTCGTCGCCGCGGGCGTGGCCGGCTTCGCCCTCTGCGCGCTGGTCGGCGGGAGCCGATGGATCGAGGTCATGAGCCTGCGCGGCCAGGTCGAGGACGAGACGCACGCCGCGCGCACCGCCACGCAGCAGTACGAGCGCATCACCTCGACCTTCCCGGTCACGCAGACGAGCACCGAGAACCTCAAGGTGACGGTGGTCGAATTCCGCCGCATCGCCGAGCGCAGCGCGGATCCGCAACGCACCTTCCAGCACGTTTCGCGCGTGCTCGAGCAATACCCGCAGTTCGAGCTCGACAGCCTGCGCTGGGGCGCCGGCCGGCCGAGCGAGCTGCGCGACGCGCCGCTCAAACCCGCGGCGCAAGCCGCGGGCGGCTCGGACAGCCTGGTGCTGGTCGAGGTCTCGGGGCGCGTGCAGGCGACGCAGAGAAACGACTATCGCGGCATCACCGCCCAGGTGCAGCGCTTCGCCAATTCGCTCGTCGGCGAGGGTTACGAGCTCGTGCGCACCCAGCTGCCGTTCGACGTCACCTCGGAGGGCATCCTGACCGGCGACATCGGCGGCGCGGCCGAGTCGGGCGAAGCGCCGCGCTTCACCGTCACGCTCGCGCGGAGGCTGCCGTGAGGTTCACGCGCGAAGAGCTTAAGCACCTGGCCCTGCCGCTGGTCCTCGCGCTCGCCGCCCTGGGCGCCGGTGCCGCGCTCATCTGGGGCGCCGGCGGCGCGCTGCGCGAGACGCAGGCGCGGCTCGCCGTGGCGCAGGCCGAGCGCCGCGCGGCGAACGAGCGCCTGGCGCGCATCTCGGAGGAAGAGCGCGAGGTGAGCGAGAAGATCGACGTCTACCAGCGCCTGAAGCGGCTCAACATCCTCGGCGAGGAGCACCGCCTCGAGTGGGCCGACGCCATCACGCGCATCCGCGCGCAGCGCGAGCTCCTCGACCTGCGCTATGCCGTGGAGCGCCAGCGCCAGCTGTTCTCGGCGCCGGGCAAGCCGGCCAACGTCGATTTCTTCGCCAGCACCATGAAGGTCCAGCTCGCGCTGCTGCACGAGGAGGACCTGCTGCGCTTCCTCGCCGACCTGCGCGAGTCCGGCAACGCCTTCTACGCCGTGCGGCGGTGCGACCTGACGCGCACCGGCCAGACGGCGACCGGCGCCACCATGACGCCGCGGCTGCGCGCCGACTGCGACATCGACCTGATCACCATCATGGACCGGGCGGCCAAGAGATGAAGCGCGCCCTCGCCCTGCTCGTGTTCCTGCTGGCAACGGCTCCGGTCCAGGCGCAGGACCTCGGGCGTCTGTTCTTCACGCCCGACCAGCGCGCCGCGCTCGACGCCCGCCGCAGGGCGCGCGTCCCCGACAGGCCCGCCGCAGTGGTGGTCGCTGCGCCAGTCACGCGCCTGGACGGCTACGTGGAGCGTTCGGGCGGCCCCTCGACCGTCTGGATCAACGGCGAGTCGGTGCCCGACAACGCGCCGGAGGCGCCGCGCATCGACAGCGCGCGCGGGGCAGGCGGCTCGGTGTCGATCAGCGTCGGCGAAGCCGGCAGCCGCGTGCGGCTGCGGCCCGGCGAGGCGCTCGACCGCGGCAACGGCGAAGTGCGCGATGTGATCGGCGACGGCGAGATCCAGGTCCGCCGGCCGGCGCCGTGAGCGCTCGTCGCCAGCAGGGCGTGGCGCTGATCGCCATGCTGGCGATCATCGTCATGGGCGCCGCCTGGTTCACGGTGAGGCGCCTGAACGCGATGAGCAGCGACTACACGATCGCCAATCGCACCCAGAACGCCGCCGTCCTGGCTCGCGCCAAGCAAGCCCTCATGGGCTACGTCGCGCATCAGGCGGCGATCAGCGGCGAGAATAATCCCGGCGCGTTTCCGTGCCCGGAGGCTCCGGCGAGTTTCAACAGCAGCGCCGGCACCGACGGCCGGACGCAGACGCCCTCGTGCGCCCTGCCCGCCGTCGGCCGCTTCCCGTGGCGCACGATAGGCAGCGAGCAGTTCGTCGACGCGGCCGGAGAGCCGCTTTGGTACGTGGTGGCCAGCGGGTGGTCCAAGCCCGGACCTCTTGCGACCGACACCACCACGATCAACTCGAACTGCAACGACCCCACCTCGGGACTCACCTGCTGGAACGGACAGCTCACGGTAGACGGCGTGCCGAACGCAGCGGTGGCGCTGATCATTGCCCCCGGTGCGCCAATTACAGTACCGGCGGGCGCCTGCGCGGCGTGGGCGCAGACGCGCCCGAACGCGCCGCCGCCGGACCTGCGGAACTATCTCGAGTGCGAGAACGCCAGCTCTCCGGCCGACGCAAGCTTCGTCACCACCGGTCCGAACGGTTCTTTCAACGACCAG
>DASQAW010000245.1:0-4077 GCA_035635495.1 Burkholderiales bacterium | reverse complement strand
GAAGACGCCTTCCTTCTCGTTCCATTGGCCCTTGAGCCCGGTGAGCTGCTCGATCTTGGCGGTATCCAACTTGGCCGCGGGTTGCGCGGCCAGCATTACGGCGATCAGGGCGATCATGCGGCTTTCCTCCGGGCGCTTTCGAAACGCCGGTTGACTTCATCCCAGTTGATGTTCTGGAAAAAGGCGTCGACGTACTTGGCTGCCGCCGCGCCGTAGTCGAGCGCGTACGAGTGCTCGTACATGTCGAGCAGCAGCAGCGGCTGCCCGAAGGCGCACGCCTGCGTGTGATTGCCGGACCAGTACGTGCGCACCTCACCGCGCTGGAAGTCCCACGCCAGGACCGCCCAGCCGCTACCGCCGGCGAGACCCATGCCGGTGAGGCGAAACAGTTCTTCCCAGCGCGGGAAGGAGCCGGACGCGCGCGCCACGGCGTCTGCGACCGGCCCACCTGGACGGCCATCGCCCCCGAGATTGCCGAAGTACAGCTCGTGCAGCGTGGCCGAGTTCGCGAACGTCAGCTCGCGCTCTTTCAGCGCCGCGACCAGGAGCGGTGGCGTGTCCTTGGTGACGCGCGCCAGCTCCTCCTCGGTGCGGTTGAGGTTCTTGACTGCGCCGCCGTAGTTGTTCTCGTGGTGCGAGACGATCAGCCGCTCGGACAGCCCACGCAGTTTCGAGGCGTCGAACGGCAATGGCTTGACGGCGTGCATGGTTACTCCGGCGTCGCCGTGAGATCGTCGAACTGGATGATCGAGTCCGCCTTCGTCCAGACCCCGAACTTCCCCGCGTCCTTGAAGGTGTCGTCGTTTTGGTCGATCACCTGTTTGCCGCCGAAGAACACCTCGATGTGGTTGCCGATCATCCGTATCGCCAGTTCGTGCCACACGCCCGACGCTACCTTGCCGTTCCATCCCGCGAACCTGTCCCGGCGCCCCTTGACGACGTGGTACAGGTGCACGTTGTCCTCCAGGGCGTTCGCGCGCGTGATGTAGTAGTTATCCTTGTCCTTCAAGCGCCAGATGATCCCGCAGCCTTGATCGCCCTTGCCAGCGATCGGCTTGCACTTGACCGAGAGGCGCAGGTCCTTCAGCTCGGGGCCCGTGTACGCGATGGGAAACCGGTAATCGGTCGTGTCGCCGTCGGTCTGCGCAAGGACGTTCTTGCCGCTCGGCGCATCGCCCACCGCCTGTACGACCCACTTGCCTGGTTTGCCCTTGCCGGTGAGCGCGAAGTCGAACCCCTTCGGCGGCTCGCCGGCGGTATCGGAATCGAAATTGAACGTCGTCATCTGCTTCTCCTGGGCGACCGCAGCCGCGGCGATAACTGCAACCAGTGCAGTCCCCTTCATGTCTCGGCTCCCCGGCGCTTGCGTTTGAAGTACTCGTACAGATCGTCCAGGACGGCACTGGCGCGCTGCAGGCGCACCTCGTCTTCGGCATGCGCCATGGCGATGCCGTTGATCAGGTGCTCGAAACCGGCATTGTCGGGGCGGTCGTACTTCTCGTCCTTGAGATCGATGTCGTGGATGATCTCCGCGATCGGCCGCAGCGCGGCGTCGGTGATCTCAAAGCGCGCCAACAGCACCTCGAACGAGCAGAGCTCTCCCTGGTGCGTAAACTCGCCGTCGAACATGTCGAAACGCAGCTCGCCAGCCTGGTGGCGGTACTCGCGCGGCGCCACGAACTTGAACTTCGCCTTGGGATCGATGAAGCGCCGGATGAGCCACGCGCTCGCCATGCGATCGACGTGGATGCCGGTGCGGGTGACCCAGGTCGCTCCGCGCGGCTTTTCCAACGCCTCCGCGGCCGGGGCTTCTTTCTCCGGCTCGCGCGCAGCGAGCTTCTGCTCCAGTTCCTTGAGCAGTCCGTCGACAGCCTCCCGGCTGCGGGCGTGAAAGAAGTCGATTGCTGCGATGTCCGCCATGCGCTTTTGAAGGCGCGCCACGGCCGACTCGACGTCGCCGCGCTTCTCGTCCGCGATCTCACCCTTGCGAGGAAGGCCGCGCGCCACCTCACGGACCTCGTCGGCGAGAGCCTGGTAATCCGTATCCCGCGCTGAGCGGAACATCTCCCTCACCTGCTCGTCGTTCAGGCCTTCGACAAGCCGAGCCTCGACCAGCGAAGCATCGCCGCCACCCTCGACAATTTCGCGCAGGACCCAGTTCAGGTCCTCCTGCGCTTGCTCGTTGCTCGGCAGCGCATAGACTGAGTTCTTGATGGCGACTGCGCCGAGCTTCTGTAGCCGGCGCCAGATCTTCACGCGGAAGTAGTTCGGCTTCGGCGGGATCTGGTGGATGAGCAAGAGCCAGCCACCTTTTTCTCTTTCCAGCACGGGGCGAGCGTTATAGTGCAGCCGTATCCGACGTCAACCGGAAGTGGTGCAATTGAATCCGACCAACGTCAACCCGCCGCCTGCCGTCGCGGATGTCGCGGAGCGGGTCTCCATGCAGGAGATCTTCTGGTACTTCCTCAAGCTGGGCTGGCTCGCCTTCGGCGGCCCGGTCGGCCAGATCGGCCTGATGCACCTTCAAGTAGTCGAGAGGCAGCAATGGATCGGCGAGGAGGAGTTCGTTCGCGCCCTGAACTTCTGCCACGTCCTCCCCGGACCCGAGGCGCTGCAACTCGCGATCTACATCGGCTACAAGAAGGGCGGATACCTCGCAGGGGCGCTGGCCGGAATCCTGTTCATCCTGCCCGGCTTCATCACCTTGACGGCACTCGCGTGGATCTACGTGCACTACGGCGAAAGCCCTCAGGTCTTGGGCGTCCTCTGGGGTTTCAGGCCCGTGGGCCTCGCGCTCCTCCTGGCAGCGTTGGTGCGAATCTCCCGCGCGGCGCTGAAGGGCGTCTTCCCCGTCGTCCTTGCGGTCGCTGCTTTCGTGGCATTCTTCTTCGGGCAATTGCCCTTTCTCGTCGTCCTGCTCGGCTGCGGACTCTGCTTCATCGGTTGGCGCAGGCTGGTTCCCGTCGCGACGGCGCTCGCGCTCCTGCTGCCGGGGCGGGCAGACGCGGCCGAGTCCGCATGGCGGCGCGTCTTCGACATCTCCTCCTTCTTCCTCAAGGTCGGATTGTTCTCCTTCGGCGGGGCCTATGCGGTGCTGCCGTACATCCGCGAAGGAGCGGTCGCGAGCTACGGCTGGATCAGCGATCGCGAGATGATCGATGCGCTCGCGCTGGGTGAGACGACGCCAGGACCGTTGATCTCGATCGGAATCTTCGTCGGCTATCTTGCCGGGCACGGCCGCGGCGTGCCGTGGATTGGCGCGACGGCCGCAACCTTCTGGCTCTTCCTGCCGTCCTTCGTCTTCGTGCTCGGCGCGGCGCCGCACATGGACTGGTTGACTTCCCGGCCGGGCGTCAAGGAGTTCCTCAAAGGCGTGACGAGCGGTGTGGTGGGGCTGATGTTCTCGATCTCGATTCCACTCGCGCGGGTCGCGTTCATGCCAACAGGGCAGATCGATTGGATCACCGTTGTGCTCGGCCTGGCCGCTTTCACGGCGCTCACCTTCTGGAAGTGGCGCCTCAACGTGGTAGCCGTCGTTCTGGGCGGGGGCGTGCTCGGCCTGGTGCGCGCTTTCGCGCCGGGGCTTTTCGGAGGTCCGCTCTCATGAAATGGGTGACGCGCTGGAACATCCGGGTCAACCGCACCGCGACCGCGTGGCTGGTCCGCCGCTTCCTCGACCCGGCGGCTAGCCTCCTGTTCGTCGCGCCCGAAGAGGTCGCCAAGGTGCAGAAGGCTGACGACGCCATCGGTTTCGACGCGCCGGGAGCGACGTACCCGCACCGCGACGGCAAGGGCCGCTGCTCCTTCGAGGCGCTGGTCGAGGAGCGGCGATCTGGTGCGGCCGTTCTTGCTCATCAAGCGCGGGCTCGTGCAACCCTATCCGTCGCCGGCCGCCGCGACGGTCCCGGCGCGCTTCAGGGCTCCCGACGGCACGTGGACCGGGTCCGCGGCGCGCGCCCGCATCCTCCTCGTCAACAAGCAGAAGGTCTCCGCTGCGGAGATGCCGAAGTCGGTGCGCGACCTCGCGGCGCCGCGCTGGAAGGGACAGACCGCGCTGGCGAATCCGCTCTTCGGCAC
>DASQAW010000244.1:0-4202 GCA_035635495.1 Burkholderiales bacterium | reverse complement strand
ATCGAGTGCTCCTGCTCGGCGTGCATCCTGGCGATGTGGGCGAGAAACGCGTCCGGCGGACCCTTGAAGAAGCCGTGGTCGTCGAAGGCGTCGTCATGGTAGAGCGTGCGCGCCAGCGCCCAGTCCTGGCGGTCGACGGCGCGGGCGAAGCGCTTGAGGCAATCCTCGATCGCCGTGCGCGCTTCGAGCTCCTCGAGGAAGCTGCCGAAGACAGTCACCGCCCGAGCGCCTTGTCGCGATAGGAAGCGTCCATGTACTTCCCTGGATCGCCGAGCGGCTTGCCGGTGTATTTCGAGCGCAGCGCGAGCACGGTCTGCGCGCCTTGGGCGTCGAGCCTGACGTCCTTATAGAAGCCCGTCTTGTCGCCCAGCAAGATGGGCAGCGACTGCTTGGCGAGCGGCGGCGTCATCGCCCGCACGTTCGCCACGAGCAGCGCCTCGGCGATGTCCGGGTTTTCGTACAGGAAAAGCACCCCCTGGCGGTACGCGCGAATGAAGCCGACCAGCGCCTGCTCGTTCTGCCGCGCCCACGAGTGCCGCGCGGCGCCGACCACGCCGAGGTAGGCGCCAAGCTGCTCGTCGGCGCGCGCTAGTTGCAAATGGCCTTTCGCCTGCCCGATCAAATCGAACGGCGTCAGCACGACGGTCGCTGCGTGCGTGCCCTTCATCAGCTCCTGGAAACGCTCGACCAGGCCGCCGACCCGCTCGAAGCTGACGTCCGACTCGGCGATGCCGTTTTTCGCCAGCAGCTCGCGCAGCACGAAGGCAAAGCCGGTGGTGAGCGCATCGACCGACAGCTTCCTGCCTTTCAGGTCGGCGAAGCTCTTGACGCCTTTGCCGCCCAGCACGGAAAGAAAGCCGTTGTCGCTGCCCACGAAGGCGAACATGTCGGGGTTGTCCGGGATCTTCGCCTCGCCCTGCCCTTCCTGGTACGCCACCACGTTGTCGAAGGCGGTCATCGCGATATCGAAGCGGCCTTCCGCGAGGCCCTGCATCTGGAAGGTCGAGCTCGGCGTGGGCGTAAGGGTGACGCGCACGCCGTTCGCCTGGAAGAAGCCCTGCCGCTCGGCCGCCCAGAGGGCCAGGTTCTGACCGCCTGGGAAGACGATGACGTTCAGCGGCGCTTGCGCCATCACAAGCGTGCTCATGAGGGCCAGGGCGCCAGCCGCTAGCAGGCGCATCAAGCCGTGGTCTTGATGTTGAGCTCTTTCAGCTCGCCGACCTCGGCGCCATCCTCCATCGAGAAGCGGTCGCCGAAGTCGAACAGGTCCTCGTTCTGGAAGCCCGGGTAGTGCTGGATCTCCCACCAGTTGTGGTCGAGGTCCTCCATATAGAAGGAGTACACGCCGTGCTGCATCACCACCGGCAGCACCTGGCGGATCCTGTACTTGTCCTTGTGCTTGATCGCGTTCTCGTGGGCCCTGTCGACCTCTTCCTTCGAGCCGACGTCCATGCCCCAGTGGTTGAGCACGTTGCAGGGGTGCACCGCCGCGCCGACTTCCACCGCGACGATATGGAACTTGAGGCCGCAGCGCACCACCATCGCCGGCTTGGCGTGGCGCACGACCTCGAGGCCGAGGAATTCCTCGTAGAACTTGCGCGACTCCTTCAGGCTGAAGCACTCCATCGTGCCGTGCGACAGCACGTACGGCTTGATGATGGCCTCCTCGTTCTTGGGCTCGGCGATGCCGTCCTGGATCTTCTCTCGCGTCAGCGTCATGACTCCTCCTCGTTAGGCAGCGGCCTTGTCGGCCTCGGTCAGGAATGAATCGGCATAGAACTCTTCCGCCGGCAGGCGGCACTGCAGGCCGAAATCCTTGCGCGCGGACTCCACCATGATCGGCGCGCCGCAGGCGTAGACCTGCACGCCCGACATGTCGGGGAAATCCTGCATCACCTGGCGGTGGACGAAGCCGGTGCACTCGTTCCACTGGCACTCCGGCGTCGCGTCGGAGAGCACCGGCACGAACTTGAAGCCGGGCCGCTCCCAGCTGCGCGCGAGATCCAGCATGTAGAGGTCCTGCTTGATGCGGCAGCCCCAGTAGAGCGTCATCGGCCGTTTCTGCTCGATCTTCTTCTCGAGCGCGTACTCGATGATCGCCTTGATCGGCGCGAAGCCGGTGCCGCTCGCCACCATCACGATCGGCTTGTCGGACTCCTCCCGCAGGTAGAAGCTGCCCAATGGGCCTTCGAAGCGCAGGAGGTCGCGCACCTTCAGCTTGCTGAAGACGTGCTCGGTGAACAACCCACCCGGTGTGGCGCGCACGTGGATCTCGAGCGCCGTGACGCCGCTCGGGTCGGGCTTGGTGGCGAGCGAGTAGCTGCGGCGCTTGCCCTCCTTCAAGAGGATGTCGATGTACTGCCCGGCGAGGAAGCGGAAGTTCTCGTTCATCGGCAGCCTGAGGCCGATGACGGCGACGTCGGGCGCGGGCTTGTCGAAGCGCTCGACGCGGCACGGGATGATCCGCGGCCGCACGCCGTGGACCTCGCGCACCTCGACGGTGAGGTCGGTGAGGGGCTTCGCCTGGCAGAGGAGCGCGTAGCCCTTCGCCCGGTCGCTCTGCGGCAGGTAGGTCTCGTGCGCCAGGCCGTAGTCGACCTTGCCTTCGACGACGGTGCCACGGCAGGTGCGGCAGACGCCGGCGCGGCAGCTATAGGGAAGCATGTAGCCGGCATCGAGCCCGGCCTGGAGGATCGACTTGCCCTCCGGGACCTCGTAGCTGTGCCCGCTCGGTTTCAGGGTGACGCGATGTGCCATGACTTAGTGTAGCCCGAGATATGCCCGTTGAATGTGCGGCTGGCGGGCGAGTTCGCGCGGCTCCCCCTCGGCCACGATGCGGCCTTCCTCCAGCACGTAGGCGCGCCGCGCGATCTCCAGCGCCGCTGCCACGTTCTGCTCGACCAGCAGCACGGCGACGCCCGCCGCGTTGACCGCGCGGATCACGCGGAAGAGCTCGAGCACGATCGCCGGCGCGAGCCCGAGCGAAGGCTCGTCGAGCAGGAGCAGCTTCGGCCGCGCCATGAGCGCCCGTCCGATGGCGAGCATCTGCTGCTGCCCGCCCGACAGCGTGCCGGCGGTGGCGCCGAGCCGCTCCCTCAGCACCGGAAATATGGTGCATACCTCTTCCAGCGTCTCGCCGCGTCGCGCGCGCGCCGCGCTACGGTAGCCGCCGAGCTCGAGGTTCTCGAGCACGGTAAGGCCGGTGAACAGCCGCCGGCCCTCGGGGACGAGGGCGATGCCGTGGTCGCAGTAGCGATGCGGCGCCACTTTCCCCAGCTCGCGGCCGTCCATGCGCAAGCTCCCGCCGCGAAGCGGATGCACGCCCGCGATGGCGTTGATCAGCGTCGTCTTGCCGGCGCCGTTCGGTCCCACGACGACCGCCAGGCCGCCCGCCTCCACCGACAGCGAAGCATCCACGATCGCCGGCGCGGCGCCATAGGTGACCGTGACATTGCGCACGTCAAGCATGCGCAGCCCCGAGATAAGCGTCGACGACCTGCGGGTCCTGCATCACTTCGCGCGGCGCACCGCACGCAATGCTCTTCCCATAGGTCAGCACCACGACGCGGTCGGTCAGCTCCATCACCGCGCGCATCACGTGCTCGACGAACACGATCGTCGCGCCCTGCGCCCGGATGGCGCGCACGAGGCGGATGGCTTCATCCATCTCGGCGGGCGTGAGCCCGGAGAGCACCTCGTCCAGAAAGAGCAGCTTCGGCCGCGAGGCCAGCGCCCGCGCCAGCTCGAGAAACTTGCGCTGATGGAGGTTCAGCTCGCCGGGCAGGCGCGTCGCCTTGTCCGCCAATCCGGTGAACTCGAGCCAGCGCCACGCTTCCGCTTCCGCCGCCGCGCGATCCATCACCACCTGGCCGAACATCGGCGGCAGCGAAACGTTCTCGAGCACGCTCAGATGGCCGAAGGGCCGCGGGATCTGGTAGGTGCGCGCAATGCCGGCGCGGGCGATGCGGTGCGGCGCCTCGCCGCGCAGCTCGCGGCCCTCGAAGACGATGCTGCCGCTGTCAGCCGTGTAATGGCCGCTGACGACGTTGATCAGCGTCGACTTGCCCGAGCCGTTCGGGCCTACGAGCCCGAGGATCTCGCCGCGCCGCACTTCGAGCGCCACCCCGCCGAGCGCCTGGATGCCTTTGAACGATTTGGATACGTCGCGCACCGCCAGCAGAATCTCGCTGGCGCCGATTGCG
>DASQAW010000243.1:0-1831 GCA_035635495.1 Burkholderiales bacterium | reverse complement strand
GCAAAGACCGCGAGGCAGGCGATTTTTCCCATTTCCCGCTAGCCTAGCGTAGATGCGAAAGAGGCTGGGGGTAGTAGCGCTCGCGGCGGCGACGTCGGCGGGAGCACAGGTGGAGACCGTGGTGGTCACGGCCACGCGCTCGCCGCAATCGACGCTCGAAATCCCGGCGTCGGTCGACCGACTCGAAGGCGAGGAGATCCGCGAGGACCGCCAGCAGGTCAATCTCTCCGAGAGCCTCGGGCGCGTGCCGGGCATCGCCGTGCAGAACCGGCAGAACTACGCGCAGGACCTGCAGATCCAGTCGCGCGGCTTCGGCGCGCGCTCGACCTTCGGCGTGCGCGGCATCCGGCTGATCGCCGACGGCATCCCGGCGACCATGCCCGACGGGCAGGGCCAATCTGCCACGTTCGCGCTCGGCTCGGCGGAGCGCATCGAGGTGCTGCGCGGGCCGTTCTCGGCGCTCTACGGCAATGCCTCGGGCGGCGTCATCGCCCTGGAGACGATGGACGGGCCGCCGGAGCCGGTCGCCGAGGCCGATCTCCTGCTCGGCAGTTACCGCACGTGGCGCGGCGCGTTCAAGTTCGGTGGACAGTGGGGCGCGGTGAACGGCGTCGGCGATGTCTCGCGCTTCGAAAGCGACGGCTACCGGCAGCACAGCACGGTGATGCGCGAACACGGCAACGCGAAGCTGAGGATCGGCGACCTGACGGTGGTGGGGAATAGCCTGCGCCAGCCCGACACCCAGGATCCTCTCGGCCTCACCCGCGCGCAGGTCGAGCGCGATCCGCGCCAGGCGACGCCCGAGGCGCTGACGTTCAACACCCGGAAGAGCATTTCGCAGGATCAGGTTGGCGCGAGGTGGCAGCACGGGGTGGGCGCCGGGCGAGTGGAGGCGATGCTGTACGTCGGGCAGCGCGCAGTGCAGCAGTTTCTCGCCATTCCGCTCGGGACGCAGAACGCGGCCACCCATTCCGGCGGCGTGGTGGATCTCGACCGCAACTATGGCGGGGGCGCGCTGCGCTGGTTCGGCAACCTGTCGACGGTGAAACTCTCCGCCGGCGTCGAGTACGACGCGATGTACGAGCGGCGCAAGGGCTACCTCAACAACAACGGCTCGATCGGCGCGCTCAAGCGCGACGAGGACAACACCGTGACGAGCACCGACGTCTACGCGCAGGCGGAATGGAAGTTCGCCGAGCGCTGGGCGCTGCACGCTGGCGCGCGGCACAGCCGCGTGGCGTTCCGCTCGCAGGACTACTACACCGTCGCCAACGCCGACGACAGCGGCAGCCGCACGTACACGACGACCACGCCGGTGGCGGGTCTGCTGTACCGCGTGAGCGACACGACGAGCGTGTACGGCAACCTCGGGCGCGGCTTCGAGACGCCCACATTCCTCGAGCTCGCGTATCGCAACGGCGCGAGCGGCCTCAACTTCGACCTGAATGCGAGCACGAGCCGCCATGCAGAGCTCGGCGTGAAGACCATCGTGCCGCGCCGGGCGCGGCTCAATCTCGCCGTGTTCGACATCGCGACGTCGAACGAGATCGTGGTCGACCAGAATTCCGGGGGACGGGCGACATTCAAGAACGTCGGCCACACCGACCGCAAGGGCGTCGAGCTCGGCGCCGAGACGCTGCTGCCGGGGCGCTGGCAGCTGCGCGCCGCCTATACCTATCTGGATGCCAAGTTCCGCGAGGGCTTCAACACGGTGATCGGCGTCTTTCCAAACAACACGCCGGTGCCGGTGGCGGCAGGCACGCGGCTGCCGGGCGTGGCGCGCAACCAGCTCTATGGCGAGCTGCGCTATCGGCGGCCGCCGTTCCACGCC
>DASQAW010000242.1:0-2850 GCA_035635495.1 Burkholderiales bacterium | reverse complement strand
CCGTTCTCGCCGATCAGCGTGTTCAGGCCCTCGGGCGTCTCGCGGATGAAACCCATGGCGTGCGCGGCCTCGGCCGCCGCGATCACCTCCTTCTCGGAGGCGCCGGCCATGCGCCCGTAGGCGATGTTGGCGAAGATCGAGTCGTTGAAGAGCACCACTTCCTGGCTCACCAGCGCGATGTTCGCGCGCAGGCTCTCGAGCGTGAGCGCCTGGATGTCGTGCCCGTCGAGGACGATGCGGCCGGCGCTCGGCGAATAGAAGCGCGGCAGCAGGTTGACGAGCGTGGTCTTGCCGCCGCCGGATGGCCCGGCCAGGGCCAGCGTCTCGCCCGGCCGGACGCGCAGGTCGATCCCTGCGAGCGCCGGCTCGACGCGCGTCGGGTAGGTAAAGGCAACGTTCTCGAAGGCCACCTCGCCGCGCGCGCGGCCGATGGCGATGCGGCCGCGGTCCTCCTCGGCCGGGGTGTCGATCAGGCCGAAGACGCTTTCGGCCGCGGCGAGGCCGCGCTGGATGATCGGGTTCAGCTCGGTCAGGTGCTTGATCGGCGCGAGGAGCATCAGCATCGCGGTCATGAATGAGGCGAACTCGCCCACGGTCGCGCGCGTGCCGATGGTGTCCTGCATGGCGATGTAGACGATCACGGCGACCGCGGTGGCGGCCAGCACGTGCGTGATCGGCGTGGTCAGCGCCGCGGCGATCTGCCCGCGCATCAGAAACCCGCGCAACGTCTGCGCCGTCTTGAGGAAGCGCTGCGCCTCGTAGGCCTCGCCGCCGAACACCTTGACCACCTTGTGGCACTCGATGGTTTCCTGCAGCACCTGCACGAGGTCGCCGGTGGAGCGCTGCGCGCCGCGCGCCATCCTGCGCAGCCGCGCGGCGATGAGGCGCACGGTGAGGCCGATCGGCGGCGCGATCAGGACGGCGATCAGCGTCAGCTTCCAGTTGAGGTAGAAAAGCCAGGCGAAGAGGCCGATCACGGCGATCGAATCGCGCACCAGCACCGTGAGCGCCACGGTCGCCGCGCTGCTCACGTTGGTCACGTCGTAGGCCACCTTGGACAAGAGCGACCCCGACGTGTGGTCGTCGTAGAAACGCGTCGGCAGGCGCAGGAGCCGGTCGAACATCGCGGCGCGCAGGTCGAGCACCACGCGGCTCGACACCCAGTTCATGAAATACGACGAGGTGAACGTGAGGATGCCGCGCGCGAGGAAGATGCCGACGATGGCGCCGGCGAAGAGGAGCGGCGGCGTGCTCGGCGCCTTGGCGCCGAAGCCCGCGTCGAGCAGCGGCTTGATGAGCGCCGGGAACAGCGGCTCGGTGGCCGCCGCCGCCACGATGCCGACCACGGCGATGCCGAAGACCCTGGCGTAAGGCCGCACATACGAAAGGAGCCGCGCGTAGAGCGCGCCGGAGCTCTGCTCGCTCACGCGGCCTCGCGCGCCAGGCTGGCGTAGAGCACGCCCAGCTTGCCCGCCATCTCGTCCATGCCATAGCGCTCGGCGGTGGCGCGCGCGGCCTGCGGCAGGCTGCCCGTGCGCAAGGCGCGGTCGGCCTCGTGCATCAGCCGCGCGATCCCGGACGCGTCGTCGGGCTCGCAGACCCAGCCGTTCACGCCCGGCTCGATGATCTCGGCCGCACCGCAGCGCGAGCTCACGATGGCGGGCAGCCCCATGGCGAACGCTTCGAGCGCGGTGTTGGGAAAGGGATCGTAGCGGCTCGGAAGGATAAAGCAGTCGGCGGCCGCATAGAGCGGACGCACGTCCTCGCGGCCGCCGAGGAACCGCACCCGCTGGCCGAGCGGCGCGGCCAGGGCGGCGAAGCGCCGGCTCTCGCGATCGGTGCCGACCACCACTAGCCAGAATGAGCGCTCGTTGGCGAGCTTGAGCGCATCGATGGCCGCGCCGAGGCCTTTGCGTGCGAAACCCGCGCCGACGAAGAGGAACAGCGTGTCGCGCGGCTGGCAGCCGAGCTCGGCGCGCGCCGCGCCGCGCAGCTCCTCGCGCTGGCGCGGGTGGAAGTGCGCGAGGTCGACGCCGCTGTACACCACGTGCAGCTTCTCCGGCGCGATGCGGAAGCCGCGCCGGATCTCGTCGCTCACCATGCGCGAATTGCAGATCACGGCGCGCAGCCGCGGGTGCTCGAAGAGCTCTCGTTCCGCAGCGCAGACATAGCGATGGTACGGATTGAGCGCCATGCCCAGGCGCTCGAACAGCGGCGCGACGCGCGAGCGCAGCTCGAGCCAGCGGCGGTGCACGCCGTCGCCCGCGCGATAGACGTCGCAGCCGGGGATGCGCTCGTGCGACTGCACGAGATCGAAGCCCGCTCGGCGCCACGCCGCGCGCGCGGCGCGCGCGAACGACCAGTCGCGCCACACCTTGCCCACGTAGAGCGGGTCCACCCTCAGCACCTTGCGCGCGCTCCAACCGGCTTCCTTTCTGCAAATCAAAGTCACGTCGGCGCCCGCGCGTTCCAGCGCGGGCAGCGCACGCGCGATGAAGCGCTCGGCGCCGCCGAAGGGGTTGTAGCGCTGTCGCACGATGGCCAGTCTGAGCTTCATGCTGCGGGAGCCAGCAGCTCGCGCGCCGCCGCATGCACCGCATCGACCGGCAGGAGCGTCAGGCACTCGCTCACCTTGCCGCCGCCGCAGCCGTCGATGCCGCAGGGCCGGCAGCTGTGCGTGCTCGTCACCACGCGCCGGTCCACGTTCCAGGGTCCCCATACGTTTTCGCTCGACGGGCCGAACAGCGCCACCGTCGGCGTGCCCATCGCGGCGGCGAGATGCATCGGCATCGAATCGACGCCGATGAAGAGCCGCGCCCGCGCGGTGAGCGCGCCGAGCTCCTTGAGCGA
>DASQAW010000241.1:0-2548 GCA_035635495.1 Burkholderiales bacterium | reverse complement strand
AGCGAGCCGATGGTGGCGAGCAGGATGCGGCGCATGGCGCGCCAGTTCTACACCGGCTGCGCGATGGCGGCGAGCCGGTGACCGGTGTCGACGCGAAAAAATGTGACGGTCGCGGCGCCGGCGTTTTTGGTATGGGCGTTGCAGCGTGCCGGGAATGAAAAACCTATCGAATGCGTTCAGACGGAATCCGGACGGCTTCTGGACCTGCGTCGCGTCCGTGACGATCGACGGCCCGAGCTGTCCGATCAGAGTGGCTGCCGGGAGCACCATCGCCCCCGGCACCGAAGTCGAAGGGCTGGAGCACTAGCCGCGCTGTCGCCCAAGCGTCACACCCCCGGTGGAAACATGTCCGGCCGATGACGAAGGCCACTACGCTCGTGCTGCTGCCGGGTCTCGACGGCACCGAGGTGGTGTTGCAGCCGCTGCTCGCTTCGCTATAAAAATTTCGCGCCGCGGATTGACGCCGCGCGCGGCGCGATGCATCCTGCGTCCCGGGGTTTTGAAGCGAGCAGCCTTGGGGAGGGACTGTGCTTCACGACATTCACATCCGCGCGCTCAGGCGTGCCGCCCAGATTCTGGGCGGCGACGAGCAGCTGCGCGTCTATCTCGGTGCGTCCGAAATCGATTTCCGCAGCTGGAGCGGCCAGCAGGAGCTGCCGCGCAACGTCTTCCTGCGCCTCGTCGACATCATCACCGAGGAAGAGGTGCGCAGCGTGAAGGCTACCTCGGCGCGCACGCGCTGAGTTGTCCACAGGAGGCTGTGGATAGGCTGTTAGTCGCTTGTGGACAGCCTGTGAGCGGTTGCCCTATAGCCGGTCCTGGGCCCCGAACTGCGCGCCGATCGCCCGCAGGTTCGCTGCACGAGCTGCGCCTCCATGCGCTGCTTGAGGAAGAGCATGACGCGCGCCCAGTACCAGGCCGAGAGCGTCCAGGCGAGCGTCGCGGCGAAGAACCAGAAGACCTGCGAGGCGTTCACGCGGCAGGGCTTCAGCGCCGCGGCGCGCTCGCGCACCCAGCCCCATGCATTGCACAGCGCCTCCCAGAACCCCATGGGGGTCCCCTTACGCCGAAGGCGAGCGGCGCGACTATCGGCACGTCCTAAAATCGCGGTCGGACCCCTGCAGGAGAAAACTTGAAAACCATCGAGATCGATCGAGCGAAGCGGCTGCGCGAGGAGCCGCACACCGGGCATAACCGCTGGCACCCGGACATTCCGCCGGTCATCGAGGTCGAGCCCGGCGAGGATGTGGCGCTCGAGACACGCGACGCGAACGACGCGCAGATCGGGCCGAAGACCATCGCCGCGGATCTTGCGCGGCTGGAGCGCAACGTCGCGCATCCGCTGACCGGTCCGGTCTACATCAAGGGGGCCAAGCCGGGCGACCTATTGGAGATCGAATACCTGGACATCGTCCCCGAGCGCTACGGCTGGACGCGCTTCGCGCCGGGCGGCGGGTTCCTGCCGGATCTGTTCGACCAGCACTTCGTCACCCATTGGGACATCACGCCCGGATACGCGACCTCGCCGCAGCTTCCGGGCGTGCGCATCCCGAACGGCGCGTTCATGGGCACAGCGGGCCTGGCGCCTTCGCACGAGCAGGTGCACAAGTGGACCGCTCGCGAGATGGAGCTGAAGGCGCGCGGCGGGCGCGTGTGGGCGCCGGACGTGGAGAACGCCGTGCCGGCGAAGGGCCGCGCGGCAGCCGAAGGCCTGCGCACCATTCCGCCGCGGGAGAACTGCGGCAACGCGGACGTGAAGCAGCTGACAAAGGGGTCCAGACTGTACGTTCCGGTCGCCGTGGCGGGAGGTCTGTATTCAGTGGGCGATGGCCACTTCGCGCAGGGCGACTCCGAGTGCTGCGGCACCGCGATCGAGATCGGCGCGACGGCGGTGGTGCGTTTCCGCATTCACAAGGGCGAGGCGGCAGCGAAGCGCATCGTCTGGCCGCGCTTCGCGCATCCGGGTTTCTTCGCCCCGCCGGAGTCCGCCGTACCGCGCAACTTCATCGCCACGATGGGCATGCCGATCACCGCCGAGGGGCGCAACGAGAACTGCGACATCACCCTCGCCGCGCGCAACGCGGTGATCGAGATGATCAAGCTGCTGGAGGAGCGCGGCTGGTCGCGCGAGCAGGCCTATGTGCTCTGCAGCGTGGCGGTCGACCTAAGGGTGAGCAACGTCGTGGACGTGCCCAACGTGACCGTCAGTGCGCTGCTGCCGGAGGACATCTTCAACCACTAATTCGGGGTCAGGGTCGTAATTAAGTTGCTGTGAGTAACTTACGAACCCGACCGGCGTTCATATGGCCATCAAGCTAAACCACACCATCGTCAACGTGCGCGACAAGCGCACGTCGGCGAAATTTCTCACCGAGCTCTTCGGACTGCCGCCGGCGACGCCGTTCATCCATTTCCTGTGTGTGCAGATAGGCGACACCACGCTCGACTTCTGCGACGCGGACTACGACCCCGAGCCGCAGCACTACGCATTCCTCGTCAGCGAGAAGGAATTCGACCAGATCTTCGGCCGCATCAAGGCGAAGGGGCT
>DASQAW010000240.1:0-1806 GCA_035635495.1 Burkholderiales bacterium | reverse complement strand
CTGAGCTACACCAGCGTTTTGCGGCGGGCGAAGCTTACCACGGGCGCTAGGCGCCGAAGCCGCGCGGCGAGCCCATGCTGGTCGATCCATTCGGCGTAGCGCACATAGTCGGGGTCGCGCCGCAGGTGGCGCTCCTCGGTCCACGCGCGCAGCACGTACACGGCGTTCAGCAGCAAGAGCAGTGCCGAGAGGCGCGCCGCCTCCAGGATGCTTCCCTGCAGCGGCACGAACGGCACGGCGATCAGCCACCACGACAGCGACTTGCAGAAGTACGCGGGATGGCGCAGCCAGCGGTAGGGGCCGCTGGTGATGATGCCGCGGTGGGTGAGGTTGGAGAAGCGCAGGCCGAACACCACCGTCGACCACGAGTAGACGGAGAGGAGAGCGATGATCACGCCGCCCCAGATCCAGGCGAGCGCGGGCTTGCCGTCGAGCAGCGCCATCCAGGAGCGGCCGTTCTCGTAATTGAGATACGCCGCGTTGATCAGGCTCCAGAACGGCTCGTAGCACACGAGCGTCACCAGCCAGCCGAAGAGCGTCGGCTCGACCGAGCGCATGTGCGAGTCGATCACGCGCAGCGACAGCGTGTAGCCGATGACGCAGAAAGCGAGGTCGATGATGAACGTCAGGCGGAACGCGGCCTCGTACACGTACAGCCAGTCGCTGCGCCAGGGGTTCTGCGCGGCGAAGCGCATCCATTCGACGTTCTGCACGAGGTACACGAGCATGAGCGGCAGGAAGTAGCCCTTGACCACCCAGCCGAGCACATGCTGCGACAGCACCGCGCGGTCGGCCTGCGCGGCGCGCCCGGTGACGATCAGGCCCATGTGCCAGTAGCCGTCGTGCGGGTTGCGCTGCAGCCGGTCGACGTACCAGAAGTAGGGCAAGGCGATGAGCAGCCACAGCGGCACGACGAACACGAGCGCCTTGTAGTAAGGCAGGTAGAACTCGCCGTGGTATTCCGGCGCGAGCCAGTAGACCGTGCCCACGGCAAGCATCGTGGCGAGGAGCCCGGCGAGCTTGGTCAGCACGCGCGGCCAGTCCTCGCGCGGCGCGGCGTTCCAGTCGAGCCCGGTCGACGCGCGGTGCGAAGCCTTGAACACGAGGAGCTCGCTCAGCGCCATCAGCGTCGCCGCGACGGCGCAGGCGAGCACGACGCAGCGCAGCGTGTCGAGCTGCTGCCGGCCGCTCAGCAGCGCCAGGCTGACGCCGAAGCCGAGGAAGCCGATCCCCGCGGTCGGCGCGGCGGTGGCCGAGGCCGGCCGGGCTACTTGCTCCAGCACTCCGCCGACGGTCTCGAGTTGCCGCTGTTGGCGCGCACGTTCGTGCTGGTCATCGTATACGTGCCGCAATCGCTCTCGGTGAAGCCATTGGCAGGCGCGGCGGTGATGGTGTAGCTCGTGCCGCCGACGACGGCCACGGAGATGTTGTACTTGCGCGCCGCCATGCTGGTGCCGCCGGTGAAGTTCTGCCAGCCCGTCGGCGCGGCGGTGGTCGGCGCCGCGATCGCCAGGTAGCCGTTGTTCGAGGAGAAATAGCGCTCCTGCTTCTGCGCGATGTCGAGAATCACCGCGCGCGCCTCGGCGCGCGCGGCGCGGCGGATGTACGCCTGGTAGGACGGGTAGGCGATGCCGCCGAGGATGGCGATCACCGCCACCGTGATCATCAGCTCGATCAGCGTGAAGCCTGCGACCAGCGCGTAGCGTGTTGTGCGTTTCATCGAGCCCTCCCGATCAGCGAGTGAAGATCTGCCGCCAGCCGAGGCGGCTCGACGAGCCCGGCAGCAGCAGCGAAGTGCCGGTGAGC
>DASQAW010000239.1:0-16967 GCA_035635495.1 Burkholderiales bacterium | reverse complement strand
CGCTCCATCTGCTGCACCAGCGCCCACTCCGCATTCGCGCGGCGGCTGCGGATGATCTCGCGCGGCACCACCGCGAGCGCCGAGTCGTTCAGGATCATGCGGTGGAGATCGAGGAACGCCTCGAGCTCCTTCGGCGCGTCGGCGGCGATGTGCGCCTTCAGGTCCTGCAGCTCCTGCTGTGCGGTCTGCATGGCGCGGTCGAAGCGCTGCACTTCGGCTTCGACCGCCTCGGGCGGCACCTCGTAGTGCGCGACCTCGAGCCGCGCCGTCGCCACCAGGTGCGCGTAGCCCACCGTGATGCCGCCCGCCACGGCATGGCCATGCAGAACGAAGTTCACTCGCCCTCTCCAAAGCGATCGGCGATCAGCTTCATCAGGGCGGCGAGCGCCGCGTCGGCGTCGGGGCCCTCGGCGTCTATCTGCACCGTGGAGCCGATGCCGGCGGCGAGCATCATCACGCCCATGATGCTCTTGGCGTTCACGCGCCGGCCGCTGCGCGAGAGCCAGATCTCGCTCTGGAAGCCGCTCGCCACGTGCGTGAGCTTCGCCGCGGCGCGCGCGTGCAGGCCGAGGCGGTTGACGATCGCCGCCTCCACGCTAGGCATCCAGGCACCGGTCGGAGTTCATGTGCACGACGCCTTCGGCGCCGCCGGTGAGCGCGCGCTTGACTGCGGCCGCGAGCGAACCGTTGCGGCCGGTGAGCACGCGCAGCAGCATGGGCAGCGAAACCCCCGAAACGCCTTCCACCTGTCCATCGTCGAGCAGGCGCGACACGACGTTGCCGGGCGTCGCGCCGAAGATGTCGGTGAGGACCAGCACGCCGTCGCCGGCGTCGAGCCGCTCGAGAAGCTCGCGCGCGCGCAGCACCAGGTCATCCGGGTCGTCCTGCCGCCAGACCGAGAGCGTGCCCACCTGCTGCGGCGCGCCGCCGAGGATCTGGTTCGCGCTCGCGAGCATCGCCGTGCCGATCTCGCCGTGCGTGACGAGCAGGACGCCGATCATCGGATCCTGGCTTCGAGCGCGTCGATGAACATCCCGGGGACGTCGAACCCCGTCTGGTCCTGGATCTCGCGGAAGCAGGTGGGGCTGGTGACGTTCACCTCGGTCAGCCACTCGCCGATGATGTCGAGACCGACGAGCAACAGGCCGCGTTTGGCGAGCGTCGGGCCCAGGGCGGTGGCGATCTCGCGTTGTCTGGGGGAAAGTGGCTTGGCGACGCCGCGGGCCCCGGCGGCGAGGTTGCCGCGCGATTCGCCGGGCTTCGGGATCCGCGCCAGGCAGTGCGGCACCGGCTGGCCGTCGATGATCAGCACGCGATGGTCGCCGTCCTTGATCTCCGGGATGTAGCGCTGCGCCATCACCATGCGGTGGCCGCCCTGCGCCATGATCTCCACGATCACGTTGCGGTTCGGATCGTCGACGCGCACGCGGAAGATGTTCTCGCCGCCCATGACGTCCAGGCGCTTCAGCACCACGTCGCGCTGCTCCTCGATGAACGCCTGGATGCGCTCGGGCTCGCGCGTGACGAGCGTAGGGGCGACAAAGGGCGTGAACTCCGCGATCGCGAGCTTCTCGTTATGGTCGCGGATCGCATCCGGCGCGTTGAACACCTTCACGCCCTCGCGCACCGCGGCCGAGAGGAGCCAGGTGGTGGCGACATACTCGAGGTCGAAGGGCGGGTCCTTGCGCATCAGCACCGCCGCGTAGCTCTTCAGCGCCCGCGTCTCGGTCTCGTGCGGGCGGTACCAGTCTTCGTCGTTGTCGGTCAGCGAGATGCGCAGCGCCTCGGCCGAGACGCCGCTCTTCGTCCAATGCAGATGGGTCTGCTCCGCGGCCCAGATGGCGTGGCCGCGCGCTTGCGCCGCCCGCATCATCGCCACGCTCGAGTCTTTGTACGCCTTGAGGGACTCGAGCGGATCGACGATGAATAGGAGCTGGACGCCCAACCTCTACTTGCTTTGCGACACCATGAACTCGACCGCGGCGCGGATCTCGGCGTCGGAGAGCGACGCGTTGCCGGCCTTGGGCGGCATCGCGCCCTTGCCCTTGATCACCGACTGCACCAGGGCGTCGGTGCCCTGCTTGATGCGCGGCGCCCACGCTGCCTTGTCACCGGGCTTCGGCGCGCCGGCCACGCCTGCGGCGTGGCACACGGTGCAGACCGTGTCGTAGACCTTCCTGCCGTCCACCGCGCCGGGCTTCTGCGCCGCCTGCTTCACCGCCGGCTCCTTGAATTTCGCGCCGGATTGATTCGCCATGAACGCCACCGCGCGCGCGACTTCATCGTCGGTGAGCGACGGATTGCCGCCCTTCGGCGGCATGGCGCCTTTGCCCTTGATCGCGTCCTTGACGAGCTCGTTGAACCCTTCCTTGATGCGCGGCGCCCACGCCGCCTTGTCGCCGATCTTCGGCGCGCCGGCGACGCCGGCCTGGTGGCAGGTCGCGCACACGGCTTTGACCACTTCCTCGCCGCTGCGCGCGCCGGCGGCCGCGCCGCTGCCCGCCGCGGCGAACTCGACTTTCCCCACCGGCGCGATGCGCGCCGCCACGGCCTCCGCGGTGAGCGCGTTCGGATCCGCGCCGCGCTTGCTCGTCACAAGCTCTACGAGCAGCACGATGCCGATGACGGGGATGAGGAACGACGCGAGGATGACGACGATCAGCTGCTGCGGCGTCTTGATGAACGAGGAGTGCTGGTCGTGCGTGGCCACGATGGTCTTGTTGGTCGAGGAAAGGCGTGATTTTAGGGGAAAAGCTTGCTATCCTGCGCCTCCCCCGGGCGCCCGTAGCTCAGCGGATCAGAGTATTGGCCTCCGAAGCCAAGGGTCGTGGGTTCGAATCCCGCCGGGCGCGCCAGCTTCCGCTTCTGAAAAGAATTCGCCAAACGCGCTGACCGCGCGGTCGATGCCGGCCGCGTCGACGTCGAGGTGCGTCACCAGCCGCATGCGCGCGCCGGGCAGCAGCAGGATATTTCGCTGCCGCAAGTGATCGGCGAGCGCCGCCACGCGCTCGGCCGGCAGGGTGACGAACACCATGTTGGTATGCTGCTCCACCGGCAGGTTCAGCGCACGCAGTCCGTCGGCGAGCCGCGCGGCGTTCTGATGATCCGTCGCCAACCGGGCGACATGGTTCTCCAGCGCGTAAAGGCCCGCGGCCGCGACCACGCCCGCCTGGCGCATCGCGCCGCCGAGGATCTTGCGCGCGCGCCGCGCCCGAGCGATGAAGTCTTTGCTTCCCAGCAAGACTGTGCCAGCCGGCGCGCCCAGCCCCTTTGAGAGGCAGCTCGAGACCGAATCGAAGCCGGCGCAGAGCTCCTTCACCGTCGTGTGGAAATGCGCCGAGGCGTTGAAGATGCGCGCGCCGTCGAGGTGCGCGGACAGTCCGCGCCGCTTCGCCACCTCGAGTGCCTGCGCCAGATAGGAGCGCGGGATCGGCTTGCCGCCGATCGTGTTCTCGAGCGCGAGCAGCCGCGTGCGCGCGAAGTGCGGATCGTCGGGGCTGATCGCGGCCTCCACCGCGGCGAGGTCCAGCGTGCCGTCGGCGCGGTTCGGCATAACCTGCGGATGGATCGAGCCAAGCACGCCGAGCCCGCCCGCCTCGTAGCGATAGCTGTGCTGCTCTGCACCGATGATCACCGCTTCGCCGCGCTGGCAATGGCTCATCAGCGCCGCGAGGTTGGACTGCGTGCCCGAGGGAAAGAAGAGCGCATCCTCGAAGCCGAAAAGCTCGGCCGCGCCCGCCTGCAGGCGGTTGACGGTCGGGTCGTCGCCGAAGACGTCGTCGCCGAGCTCGGCCTCGTGCATGGCGCGGCGCATGCCCGGCGTCGGCCGGGTCACCGTGTCGGAGCGAAGGTCGACTATCTCACTCACAGCTTGGGTATTATCTGACGTTTACCTGTCACCGGAGAGAAGCGCATGTTCGTCTTCCGCACCCTCGGCGTTGCCGCAGCACTCGTCGCGACGAGCGCGACGGCGCAGCAATACCCGACCAAGAACCTCACCATGCTGGTGCCGTATGCCGCCGGCGGGCCGACCGACACGGTGGCGCGCGTCGTCGCGCAGTCGATGCTGAAGCCGCTCGGCCAGACCGTGATCGTCGAGAACAAGCCGAGCGCGGGCGGCATCCTCGCCCCCGAGCAGGTGAAGAACGCCAAGCCCGACGGCTACACCATCCTCATTCACCACGTCGGCATGGCGACCACGCCGTTCCTCTATCGGCAGCTGCGCTTCGACCCGCTGAAGGACTTCGACTACATCGGCCTGATCAACGACGTGCCGATGACGCTCATCGCCAACGAGAAGGTGCCGGCGAAGAACTTCAAGGAGTTCCTCGACTACATCAAGAAGAACAAGGACAAGGTGAGCTACGCCAACGCCGGCATCGGCGCGGCGTCGCACCTCTGCGGCATGCTCTTCATGAGCGCGATCCAGCTCGATCTCCTCACCGTGCCCTACAAGGGCACCGGGCCGGCGATGAACGACCTCCTCGGCGGCCAGGTCACGTTCATGTGCGACCAGACCACCAACACCACCTCGCAGATCAAGTCGGGCAAGGTGAAGGCGTACGGCGTGACATCGCTGAAGCGCGTGCCCTCGCTGCCCGATATTCCGACGCTCGACGAGCAGGGCCTGAAGGGCTTCGAAGTGGGCATCTGGCATGCGCTCTACGGACCGAAGGGCATGCCCAAGCCGGTGACCGACAAGCTGGTCGCCGCGCTGCAGGAAACAGTGAAGGACGAAGCCGTGAAGAAGCGCTTCGCCGAGCTCGGCGCGACGACCTATCCGGCCGAGAAGGCGACGCCGGCGGCGCTGCAGGCGCATCTCAAGGCGGAAATGGACAAGTGGGGCCCGCTCATCAAGAAGGCGGGGGTGTACGCCGACTGACCGCAAAGGCCAGGCGCAAAAAGGCCGCCCACGATGGGCGGCCTTTTTATTGCACCGCTTACTTCTTCAGCGCCGCGGCGAAGAACTTGTCGGCTTGCGCCTTCGCTTCCTTGTCGGCCTTCTCGTTGTACGCGATCGGCATGTTGAACTTCTTGCCCGCCTCGGTCGCCTCGGGATTGGTGTAAGCGTGCACCGCGCCCGGCAGGTTGACGAAACGGTAGTCGGCCTTGGCCGCGGCCATGTCCTTCTTGAAGGCCGCGATGTCGTCGGGCTTCACCAGCGGATCGTCGGCGCCGTTCAGCACCAGGATCTTCGCCTTCACTGCTTTCGGCGCCGGCGTGTTGGCATATAGCCCGGCGTGGAAAGCGGTCACCGCGGCAAGATCGGCCCCGGCGCGCGCCATGTTCAGCGCCACCGTGCCGCCGAAGCAGTAGCCCGCGGCGCCGATCTTCGACGCATCGACCGTGGCGTGCTTGGCGAGCTGCGCGCGCGCGGCGTTGAAGCGCGACTGCATCGCCTGCGGGTTCTTCATCACGCTGCTGGAGAGCACGCTGGCGTCCTTCGGGTTGTCGGCGGTCTTGGCGTCGCCGTACATGTCGGCAATGAATGCGGTGTAGCCGTTGCTCGCGAAGCGCCGCGCCTCGTTGTGCATGTGCTTGGTGATGCCCCACCACTCGTGCACGAGCACGATGCCGGGGCGCTTGCCCTTCACCGCGTCGTCATAAACGACGAAGCCCTTCATCGTCGTGTCGCCGTCCTTGTAGGTGACCGGCTCTTCCTTGATGGCGGCCTGCGCTGTGCCGGCAACGATCAGTGCTAACGCTGCGAACCATTCATGCATGTTTCCTCCAATGGGGTGGGCGATTCTATGCGCTTGCGGCGTCCGGGCGCTTCTTCCAATAGCCGGTCGCCTGCTCGAAGGCGTGCGCGAGCTGCAGCACGCCGAGGTCGTCGCGGTAGCGGCCGACGATCTGCAGGCCGACCGGCAGGCCTTCGCGCGTGAAGCCGGCGGGCACCGAGACCGCGGGATGGCTGGTCGTGGTGATCCAGTAGCAGCTCTTCATCCAGTCGATGTAATTATCGAGCCTCACGCCGGCGATCTCGGCCGGGTAGGGCTCATCGACGGAAAAGGGCGGTACCTGGTTCACCGGGCAGACGAGGAAGTCGTAGCGCTCGAGGAACGTACGCATGCGGTGAAATACCTGCGTGCGCAGGTCCTGCGCCCGGGCGATGTCCTCGCCGGTGAGCTTCAGGCCCTGCTCGATATTCCAGATCACCGTGTCCTTCAGCTTGTCGCGGTGCTTGCGGAGAAGCGGCAGCCGGTCGAGGAAGCCGAGCGCGCGCAGCGTGTGGAACGCTTCGGTCGCGGCCGACAGGTCGGGCGCCGCATCCTCGACCACGCAGCCGAGCTGCTGGAACGTCTTGCGCTGCGGCTCGAGCACACCGGTCACCCGGGCGTCCATCGGCAAGCCGCCGAGGTCGCGGCTCCAGGCGACGCGCGCCTTGCGGAAGCTGCGCTTGAGCGGGCGGCCGAAGAGCGAGCCGGGCTCGGCGATGGACACCGGGGCGCGCGGATCGGGGCCGGCCATTGCCGAGAGCAGAAACGCGGTGTCCTCCGCCGTGCGGCCGATCGGCCCGAGCGTGGAGAGCGTCTGCCAGGCGTTGGTCGCCGGCCATCCTGGCACGCGGCCGGGCGTGGGCCGGAAGCCGACCACGTTGCAGAAATTGGCCGGGTTGCGCAGGCTCGCGGCGAGGTCGCTGCCGTCGGCGAAAGGCAGCATGCCGCAGGCCACCGCGACGGCCGCGCCGCCGGAGGAGCCGCCGCAGGTCTTCGAAAGATCGTACGGATTGCGCGTCGCGCCGAACACCGCATTGAAGGTCTGGCTGCCGGCGCCGAACTCCGGCGTGTTGGTCTTGCCGATGGTGATCGCGCCGGCGGCAGAAAGGCGCTCGACGATCGCGTGGTCCTCCGCCGGCACATGGTCGGCGTAGATCGACGAGCCGAAGGTGGTGCGGATGCCTTTGGTCGGCACCAGGTCCTTGTACGCGATGGGCAGTCCCGCCAATGGCGCGTTCGAGCGCTTGCGATCCAGAGCCTTGGCCGCCTTCAGCGCCTGCTCGGGCAGGAAGGTGACGAGGGCATTCACCTTCGGGTTGACGCGCTCGATCTGCGCGATGAACGCCTTCGTCACTTCGGTCGCCGAGACCTTGCGCGCGCGGATCATGCGCGCAAGGCGCCGCGCCGGAGTGAAGCAGAGCTCTGTCATTAACACCCCGGCCTGTCGAAGGCGCAGAACTCGCCGTCGTGGCTGCCGATGGGCGCGATCTTCGCGTTCTGGGCAGCGGCCGGGAGAGCCGCGAGCGCCAGCAACAGCAAGGCCTTGGTCATGCTCCTCCCCCGGGGGTCACATCAAGACGATGTCGAACTGCTCCTGAGTGTAGCTCGACTCCACCTGCATCGACACGCGCTTGCCGATGAAGTCGGACAGCATTTCGAGCGACGGCGCTTCTTCCTCGAGGAAGCGGTCGATCACGCCCTGCGAGGCGAGGATGCGGAACTCGCGCGCCTCGTTGAAGGCGCGCGCCTCGCGCAAGATCTCGCGCAGGATCTCGTAGCACACGGTGTCGGCGGTCTTCACTTCGCCGCGCCCGCCGCAGGTCGGGCAGGGCTCGCACAGCACGTGGGCGAGCGATTCGCGCGTGCGCTTGCGGGTCATTTCGACGAGGCCGAGCGCGGTGAAGCCGTTCACGGTGACGCGCGTGCGGTCGCGCGCCAGCGCGCGCTTGAATTCCTCGAGCACCGCGTTGCGGTGCTGCTCGCCCTGCATGTCGATGAAGTCGAGCGCGATGATGCCGCCGAGGTTGCGCAGCCGGAGCTGGCGCGCGATGGCTTGCGCCGCTTCGAGGTTGGTTTTGAATATCGTGTCGTCGAAGTTGCGGCTGCCGACGAAGCCGCCGGTGTTGACGTCGATGGTGGTCATCGCTTCGGTCTGGTCGATGATCAGATAGCCGCCGGACTTGAGGTCGACGCGGCGCGACAGCGCCTTCTCGATCTCCTCCTCGACGTTGTAGAGCTCGAACAGCGGCCGCTCGCCGGTGTAGTGCTCGATCTTGTCGACGAGCTGCGGCATGTAGCCTTGCGCGAAGGCGGTGAGCTTCTGGTAGTTCTCGCGCGAGTCGACCAGCGCCCGCGCGGTCTGCGCGCCGACCATGTCGCGCAGCACGCGCTGCGCGAGCGACAGGTCCTGGTAGAGCAGCTGCGGCGCGGCCGCGCCTTGCGAACGGTCGCGGATCGCCGCCCAGAGGTGGCGCAGGTAGCCCAGGTCCGCGCGCAGCTCGTCCTCGCTCGCGGCTTCGGCCAGCGTGCGCAGGATGAAGCCGCCCTTCTCCTCCGCCGGCAACAGCTCCTTCAGGCGGTCGCGCAGCTGCGCGCGGCCGCTCTCGTCCTCGATCCGCTGCGAGATGCCGATGTGCGGATCCGCATTGCACGACAAAGCGGGCAGGTAGACCAGCAGGCGGCCGGCCAGCGAGATCTGCGTCGAAAGCCGCGCGCCCTTGGAGCCGATCGGGTCCTTCACCACCTGGACGAGCATCGGCTGGCCCTCGGCCAGGATCTTTTCGATCGGCTTTCCGGGCTCGCGGTTCTCCCAGATGTCGGCGACGTGCAGGAACGCCGCGCGCTCGAGGCCGACGTCGATGAAGGCCGACTGCATGCCGGGCAGCACGCGCGCTACGCGGCCCATGTAGATGTTGCCCACCAGCCCGCGGCCGCTCGAGCGCTCGATCAGGAGCTCCTGCACCACGCCGGCCGCGACCACGGCGACCCGCGTCTCGCGCGGGGTCACGTTGATGAGGATTTCCTCACTCACGGGACGTCAGCGCCGCTGCGCCAGCTTTTCCAGTAGCTCTGCGGTCTCGTACAGCGGCAGGCCCATCACGCCCGAGTAGCTGCCGCGCAGCTCGATGACGAAGCGCGCGGCGCGGCCCTGGACCGCGTAGGCGCCCGCCTTGTCGTCGCCTTCGCCGGTGGCGACGTACTGCTCGATCTCGCGCGCGTTGAGCGTTTTGAAGCGCACTTCCGAGCGGGACAGCGCGCTCTCCAGCCAGTCGTCCTGCTTGAGCGCCACCGCGGTGAGCACCTCGTGCGTGCGCCCCGAAAGGCTCGCCAGCATCTCGGCGGCGTGCTGGCGGTCGAGCGGCTTCTCGTAGATCTTGCCGGCGAGCGCGACAGTCGTGTCGGCGGCGAGCACCGGCGCGGGCGGCAGGTTGCGCTGCATCATGCGCCGCCACCCGGCCTCGGCCTTGGCGCGCGCCATGCGCTCGACGTAGAGGTCGGGCTTCTCGCCCGGCATCGAAATCTCGTCGACGTCCGGGCCTTCGCCGGGGCGGTCGCGGAACAGGAGCAGATGGAAGCGCACAGCGATCTGCGACAAGAGCTCGCGCCGCCGCGGGCTGCGGGACGCGAGGTAGATGCCGCGTTCTACGGGACCGGCCATGGCGCGATTCTATTCGCGATGGTAGGGGTGGCCGGTGAGCAAAGTCGCAGCGCGGTAGATCTGCTCGAGAAGGATGACCTGCGCGAGCGCGTGCGGCAGCGTCAGCGCCGAAAGCCGCAGCAGGGTGTCGGCCGCGTCACGGGTCGCGGCCGAAAGGCCGTCGGCCCCGCCGATGACGAACGCGCCCGGCGCCTGCAGCAGCCTGGCGAACTGCGCCGTGGTGAGGTCGCGCCCGCGCTCGTCCAGGACGATGATCCGGGCACCCTTGGGAACGGCGCCGAGCAGGCGGGTTTCCTCCTTCAGGGCGACCCGCTCGACCTCGTACCCCTTCGGCATGCGCCGCGCATAGTCGGCGCAGGCGGCCTCCGCCCAGGCGGGCAGCCTAGCGCTTACGGCGAGGACGCGAAGCCTTGCCACGCGGCTTTTTCTTGGCGGCCTTCTTGGCGCCGGCGCCGGTGAGGCGCACGGGCTGGCCGCCCCAGACTTCCTCGAGGTTGTAGAACTTGCGCACCGTGGGATGCATGATGTGCACCACGACATCGCCGAGGTCGACGAGCACCCATTCGCCGTTCGCCTCGCCCTCGACGCCGTAGACGCGCGCGCCGTTCTCGCGCAGCTTCTCCTGCACGTTGTCGGCGAGCGCCTTCACCTGCCGCGTCGAGTCGCCGCTCGCGATCACCACGCGCTCGAACATCGAGGGCATGCGCGCGGTGTTGTAGACCAGGATGTCGCGCCCCTTGATGTCCTCGAGCGCCTCGACCACGACGCGCTGCTTCTTGCGGATGTCCATCAGCGGTAGAGCCCGTTGTCGGCGATGTATTTCGCCACCGCGGGCGGCACCAGGCTGTCGAGCGGCTCGCCGCGCGCGGCGCGCGCGCGGATGTCGCTCGCCGAGATCGCGAGCGGCGGCATCGGCACGACGAGCGCCTCGCCGTTGTCGACCGGGTAGCCCGGCCGCGTCACCACCGCGACGCGTGCGAGGCGCTTCAGCTCGCCCGGCCGGTGCCAGCCGCGCAGGGCGGCGAACTGGTCGGCGCCGAGCAGCAGATAGAACTCGTCCCCGGGCCGCTCGGCGCGCAGCGCGTTCAGCGTGTCCACCGTGTAGGGCGAGGCGCCCGGCGCGAGCTCGCGCGAATCGATCTCATACTCCGCGTCGTCCTTGACGGCCAGCGCGAGCATCGCGATGCGGTCGAACGCGCTGGCCACCGGCGGCTTGCGGTAGCCGGGCTTGCCGGTCGGGATCCAGAGGATCCTGTCCAGGCCGAGGCTCTGCATCGCGCTCCTCGCGATGGCGAGGTGCGCGTTGTGCACCGGATCGAAGGTGCCGCCGAGGATGCCAAGTTTCAGGCCGGCGTCCTCGCGGCAGCAGGAACGAGCAGGGGCTTCACCGCGAGCAGCCCGAACAGCGGGCCGGGTAACAGCAGGACGAAGAGCCACTGCGCGCCGAGCAGCGGCGCAGCAGTGTTGAGCAGCTGGATGCTTGCGATGGTGATGGAGAAACCTATGCAGTTGGCAATCGTCAGCGCCGAGCCGACCCGCTCGCGCGGCGCGCTGGCAGCGTTGAGCGCCGAGAACTGGGGCGAGTCGCCGACCACCACGATTCCCCAGAATAGCAAAAACGCAAGGAACACCGGGCCGGGCGCTGCGAACATCAGCGGCGAAAGCGCGCAGCACAGGCCGGACGCGGCGAGTTGCGCGAAGGCGACCGGCGCGCTTCCCGAGCGCAGGGAAATCAGCCCGCCGAGCGCGCAGCCGATGAAGCCCGCACCGATGACGGCGAAGCTCCACAGCGGGACATGCGTCGCGCCGTGTGCCGCCAGCACCACGGGAACGAAGGCCCAGAAGGCGTACAGCTCCCACATGTGGCCGAAGTAGCCGAAGCTCGAGGCGCGAAAAGCCGGTCGCCGAAAGATCAACGCAAAGGCGCGCGGGTCGAATTTCGCCGCCTGCCGCAGATACGGACCGTCGCGGACGAACGCCAGCATGGCCAGGCCGCCTGCCACGGCGGTGGCCGAGGTGCCGAGCGTCACCGCCTGCCAGGGCAGGCTCCGGCCCACCTCCCTCAGAAGGTGCGGGAAGGCGGTGCCGAGGACGAGCGCGCCGACGAGAAAGCCGAGGGCGTTGCCGAGATCGCGTTCATACCAGCCGGCAGCGATCTTCATGCCGACGGGGTAGATCCCGGCCAGGAAAAAGCCGGTCGCGAAGCGCAGGCTCAGCCACGCGGCGAAGCTGTCGCCGCAGGCGAGGCTCGCGAGGTTGAAGAGCGCACCGGCGAGCGAGCAGACGAAGAACAGGATGCGCGGGGAGAAAAGGTCGGACAGTGCGAAGAAGGCAAACACCAGCGTGCCGGCGATGAAGCCGAACTGCACCGCCGACGTGATGTAGCCGAGCGCCGCCGCCGGCAGCGGCAGCGCGTCGAGCACGGCGTTGCCCGCGAACCACAGCGAGCCGCCGGCGAACTGCGAAACGACGATCACCGGCAGAATGCGCCGCGGCCGGCCTGCCATGGTTGCGGCGGGACTAGCCGCGCACTTCCCCGTGGCCGAGCACCACGTACTTCTGCGTGGTGAGGCCTTCGAGCCCAACGGGGCCGCGCGCGTGCAGCTTGTCGGTCGAGATGCCGATCTCGGCGCCGAGGCCGTACTCGTAGCCATCGGCAAAGCGCGTCGACGCGTTCCACATGACCGAGCTCGAGTCGACCTCGCGCAAGAAGCGCTCCGCGCGTGCCGCATCGGCGGTGACGATGGCGTCGGTGTGCTGCGAGCCGTACTTCGCGATGTGCTCGATCGCCTCGTCCAGTCCCTTCACCACGCGGATCGAGACCACCGGCGCGAGCCACTCGGTGTAGTAGTCGCCTTCGGTGGCGGGCTTTGCACCCGGCACGAACTTACGGGCATCGGCGTCGGCGCGCATCTCCACGCCTTTCTGCTGGTAAATATCGGCGATGCGCGGGAGCACGGTGGGCGCGATGGCCTCGGCGACGAGCAGCGTCTCCATCGTGTTGCAGGTGCCGTAGCGCTGGGTCTTGGCGTTGTCGGCGATGCGCACTGCCATCTCGGGCTCGGCCTGGTCGTCGATGTAGACGTGGCACACGCCGTCGAGGTGCTTGATCATCGGAATCTGCGACTCGCGCGAAAGGCGTTCGATCAGCTCCTTGCCGCCGCGCGGGACGATGATGTCCACGTATTCGCGCAGCTTGATGAGCGCGCCAACGGCCGCCCGGTCGGCGATGCCGACCAGCTGCACCGCGGCTTCCGGCAGGCGCGCGCTCTTCAGCCCGGCGCGCACGCACGCGGCGATCGCGCGGTTCGACTCGAGCGCCTCCGAGCCGCCGCGCAGGATGCAGGCGTTGCCGGCTTTCATGCACAGCGCCGCCGCATCGGCGGTCACGTTCGGGCGCGACTCGTAGATGATGCCGACTACGCCGAGCGGCACGCGCATGCGCGCGACCTCGATGCCGCTGGGCCGCCGGGTCTTGCCGGTTACTTCCCCTACGGGGTCGGCTAGCGCCGCGACTTGCTCGACGCCCTCGGCCATCTGCTCGACGAGCTCCAGCGTGAGCGTCAGCCGGTCGACGAACGCGGCATCGGCGCCATCGGCCTTCGCCTGCGCGACGTCGCCCGCGTTCGCCGCCAGGATCGCGCGCGCTCCCGCGCGGATCTCGGCTGCCATCGCTGCCAGCGCGCGGTTCTTCGCTTCGGTCGACGCCCGCGCCAGGACGCGCGAGGCGGCCCGCGCCGAGACACCCAGCTCGCGGACCAGCGCGGCAGCGTCAACCTTTTGATCCATCGGCCAATTTTAGCCCAAGGCGGATGAATGCCTGCCACGCGTCGCCGCTGCCCACGCCTTTGATCGCGCGGTCGATGGCGGCGGCTTCCGCGATCGCCGCGTCGATGCGCTTCGCGGAGAAGCGGCGCGCGGCGCCTTCGACCGCGCGGCGCAGCGTGCGGTTGAAGATGCGCTCGGGGTTTCCTTCCTGCAGCGCGAATAGCGCGCCCGAAATGACGAACAGGATGAAGGTCGGCGCCTCGCCTTCGGCGCGCAGCCCTTCGATCACGCGCACGTAGCGCGCGAGGTCGGCGGAGACGAGCGCCTCGGCAGCGTCGTAGGGATCGTAGCGCGCGACGCTCGCGACGGCTTCCTGCACCGTCTCGAGCGCCAGCTCGCCCTCCGGCGCGAGCAGCGCCAGCTTCTGCAGCTCCTGATGCGCGGCGAGGAGATTCCCCTCGACGCGCTGGGTGAGGAATTCGAGCACCTCGCGCGGCGCGCGCTGCTTCTGGCGCGCCAGCCGCTCGCCGATCCACGCCGGAAGGCGCGAGCGCTCGAGCGGCCAGATGTCGACTACCGCGCCCAGGCGCGCGAGCGCGTTGAACCACGCCGAGCCCTGTCCCGTGCGGTCCAGGCGCGGCAGCGTGACGAGCAGCAGCTGGTCCGCGCTCGGCCGCTCGCAATACGCGGCGATCGCCTCGCCGCCCTGGGGCCCGGGCTTGCCGCTCGGCATGCGCAGCTCGACGATTTTCTTGCTCGCAAAGAGCGAAAGGCTGCCCGTGGCGTGCGTGAACTCGCTCCAGTCGTAGCCGCGGCCCGGCTCGAGCACCTCGCGCTCGGTGAAGCCGGCGCGCCGCGCCGCGGCGCGCACCGCGTCCGCCGCCTCCATCGCGAGGAGCGGCTCGTCGCCGTGGATCACGTAGGCCGGCAGGAGCGATTTCTTGAGCTGGGCGTCGAGCTCGCCCGCGCGCAGCTGCATCCTCATTGACCTCTATGGGACTTTCGGTTTCGGCCTCTCGACCGAAGCGAGCCGCCGCATCACCTGCTGCACCATGTCGCTCTGCATGTCGCGGAAGAGCAGCTGCTCCTCCGCTTCCTTCGCCAGGATCTCGGCGTCGTTGTAAGTCACCTCGCGCGTAAGCTGCACCACGCTGGTCGGCAAGTAATCGCTGCCCTTGCCGTCGTGCACCCGGAAGCTCACGCGGTACAGCAGGCGGAACTCGCGCACCCGGCCCGTGCCGGTCAGCGAAAGGATGACCTTCTCCCGGTTCTCGCTCGAAAGCTCGAGGATCGCGTCGGCGGCCTTCGGATCGTCGACCACCTTGGCGCTGGTTCCCGCCTGGATGTTGCGCTTGAGCTCGAGCGCGATGCCGCCGGTCGCGCCCGGAATGTAGAGCGTGTGGAACGGCACCGTCGCGGTGCCGCGCAGCTGGAACCCGCAGGCGGCAAGCACCAGCACAAAAGGGGTCAGAGCAATTTTCCAGTTACAAATTGCGCCGGTCCTTTCCCTAGACGACCAGGTTGATCAGGCGGCCGGGCACCACGACCACCTTCTTCACGCTCTGCCCGGCGACGAAGCGCTGCACGTTCGGGTTGGCGCGCGCCAGCTCCTCAATGGCGGCGCGGTCGGCGGCCTTGGGTACCTTGATCGAGCCGCGCAGCTTGCCGTTGACCTGCACCACCAACTCGATCTCGTCCTGCTCGAGCGCCGCGGGATCGGGATCGGGCCATGGCGCGCGCATCACGTCGTCGCCGAACTTGAGCTCGAGCCAGAGGTGGTGCGTCATGTGCGGCGCGATCGGCGAGAGCAGCCGCAGGAGGATCGACAGGCCCTCCTTCGAGGTCGCGTCCCACTCGGGCAGCTCCTCGAGCGCGTTGAGGATCTTCATGCAGGCCGAGGCGACCGTGTTGAACTTCTGCCGCTCGATGTCGTCGTTCGCCTTCCTCAGCTCCAGATGGATCTGATAGCGGATCTTGCGATCCACGCTCGGCGCGCATTTCGCCCGGGAAAACTTGTACGCAAAGTCCCAGACCCTGCGCAGGAACCGATAAGAGCCCTCGACGCTCTCGTCGCTCCACTCGAGCGTGTTGGTCGGCGGCGAGGCGAACATCGTGTAGAAGCGCGCGGTGTCGGCGCCGTACTTGTCGATCAGCGCCTGCGGGTCGACGCCGTTGTTCTTGGACTTGGACATCGTGCCGATGCCGTCGTAGATGACCGGCGCGCCGTCGGCGGTGCGCTTCGCCCAGAGGATCTTGCCCTTGGCATCGCGCTCCACGGTGACATCGGCGGGATTGACCCACTCGCGCCGGCCGCTCGCGTCGGTGTAGTAGGACTCCGCCAGCACCATGCCCTGCGTGAGCAGATTCGTGAACGGCTCCGAGATCCCGGGGATCAAGCCCTCGTCGCGCATCAGGCGCTGGAAGAAGCGCGAGTAAAGAAGATGCAGGATGGCGTGCTCGATGCCGCCGACGTACTGGTCGACCGCCATCCAGTACTGCGCGCGCTCGTCGACCATGGCGTGCTCCTGCCCCGGGCAGCAGAAGCGCGCGAAGTACCAGGACGAATCGACGAAGGTGTCCATGGTGTCGGTCTCGCGCTTCGCCGCGCGGCCGCACGAGGGGCACTTGGTATTGACGAATTCCGGCAGCTTGTTGAGCGGATTGCCGGTGCCATCGGGCACGAGATGCTCGGGCAGCACGACGGGCAGGTCCTTGTCGGGCACCGGCACGTCGCCGCACGCAGGGCAGCGCACGATGGGGATCGGGCAGCCCCAGTAGCGCTGGCGCGAGATGCCCCAGTCGCGCAGCCGCCACTGCACCTGCTTCTCGCCGAGGCCCTTCGCGCGCAGGTCTTCGGCGATCGCATGAACCGCTTCGTCGTAGCTGAGGCCGTTGTACTTGCCGGAATTGATCAGCACGCCGTGCTCGGCGTACTCCGGCCGCCACGGCGGATCGGTGCGATCGCCGAGTGGATGGCGGATCACCGGCTTGATCGGCAGGCCGTACTTGAGCGCGAACTCCATGTCGCGCTCGTCGTGCGCCGGCACCGCCATCAGCGCGCCCTCGCCGTAGCCCATCAGCACGTAATTGGCCACCCACACGGGAAGCCTCTGGCCGGAGAGCGGATGCGTCACCTCGACGCCGGTCGGCATGCCTTTCTTTTCTATCTGCGCGAGCTCGGCCTCCATCACCGCGCCGCGCTGGCACTCCTCGACGAACTCGCGGATCCTCGGCTCGCGCTTCGCTGCCCAGGTTGCGATCGGATGCTCGGCCGCCACGGCGCAGAAGGTCGCGCCCAGCAGCGTGTCGGCGCGCGTCGTGAAGACCCAGAGCGTTTCCTTCTTGCCGTCGAGCTCGTACGGGAAGCCGACGCGCACGCCGTCGGACTTGCCGATCCAGTTCTTCTGCATCAGCTTCACCTGCTCGGGCCAGCCGGGCAGGTCGTCGAGCGCCGCGAGCAGCTCCTCCGCGTACGCCGTGATGCGCAAGAAGTACATCGGGATCTCGCGCTTCTCGACGAGCGCGCCGGTGCGCCAGCCGCGGCCTTCGATCACCTGCTCGTTCGCGAGCACGGTCTGGTCGACGGGATCCCAGTTGACGACGCCGGTCTTCTTGTACGCGAGGCCCTTCTTAAAGAGCCGGGTGAAGAGCCACTGGTTCCACTTGTAGTAATCGGGATTGCAGGTGGCGAGCTCGCGATGCCAGTCGAGCGCAAAGCCGAGGCTCTTCAGCTGCGACTTCATCGTGGCGATGTTGCTGTGGGTCCACTTCGCCGGCGGCACCTTGTTCGCCATCGCCGCGTTCTCCGCCGGCAGACCGAA
>DASQAW010000238.1:0-11645 GCA_035635495.1 Burkholderiales bacterium | reverse complement strand
CAACAAATGAATATCACCTCGCGGCAGCTCAAGGCCTTCGTGCTGACCGCGCGCCATGGAAGTTTCTCGCGCGCCGCGGAACGGCTGTTCATCACGCAGTCGGGGATGAGCGTGCTGGTGCGCGAGCTCGAGGCGCAGCTCGGCTTCCGCCTCTTCGACCGGACCACGCGGCGCGTCACGCTCACCGAGTTCGGCACGCGCTTCCTGCCGATCGCCGATCGCAGCATCGTCGAGCTCGAGTCGGCGGCCTCCAGCATCGGCCGCTCGGCCGATGCGGCGAAGCATCGTCTCGCCATCGGCGCGACGCCGCTCATCGCCGCGCAGCTCCTGCCCGGCGCGATCGCCGGGTATTCGCTCTCGAATCCCGAGGTGCACGTCGTGCTGTACGACGGCGAGCGCGTGCGCCTTCTCGCGATGCTGCGCTCGGGCGAGCTCGACATCGGGCTCGGCTGCTTCCTGCAGCCCGTGCCCGAGCTGCGGCGCGCGCCGCTCTACCGCTTTACCCTGATGCTGATCGAGCCGGCGGCGCAGGCCGGACTGCCGCCGCTCGCGCCGCGGCGCTGGGAGGAGATCGCGCAGCGGAAGCTGCTCTCCTCGCCCGCCGACAACCCGATCCAGCAGATCATCGACCAGAACCTGCGGCGCTTCGGCCGCCGCGATGCGCCGGACCGCGTCTTCACCTACTGGGAGACGCAGATCGCCATGGTCGAGGCGGGCGCCGGCGCCGCGGTGATCCCGACCTTCGCCATGCGCGCCTGCCTTGCGCGCAAGATCGCGATGCATCCGCTGGTGGACCCCGTGGTGCCGATCGACCTCTCGCAGCTCGTGAGCCGCGGGCGCAAGCTCCCGCCCGAGGTTCCCGACTTCGGCAAGTTCCTCAAGGCCTATCTCGCCCAGTGGGCCAATCCCTCGCCGCCACGCGCCGAGAGCGCTAATTCGGATCTAGCGCGTGCCGCTTGAGGGCTGAGAGCGGCGCGTACTTGAGGACGTTCTCGTGCGTCGCCTCGAGGACCACGCGCGGCGCCTTGCCCGCCTCCCAGGCCTCGATCCAGCGCAGGACGTGCAGGCACCAGCGGTCGCCCTGCTTCAGGCCGCGGAAGCGCATCTCGGGACGCGGCGTGACGAGGTCGTTGCCTCGCGCGACGCTGAACTCCAGGAATTCGTCCGTTACCTGCACGCACACCAGATGCGCGACGCCGTCCTGGTCGTGCGTCGCGCAGCAGCCGTCGCGGAAGTAGCCGGTGAGCGGCGCGTAGCTGCACGCGCGCAGCTCGCCGCCGAGGACGTTCTTCTCAGCTTTCATTGGCGATCAGTCGTTTGAGCAGCGCCACGTCGGGCTCGATCACTTTCACCCGCTGCGGCCGCTCCTCCAGGCCCGCGAACTCCGCCGGCCGCTCGGGCTCGCGCCCGAGCGCCTCGCGCATCGTCTCGGCGAACTTGACCGGCAGCGCCGTCTCCAGGCAGACGAGCGGCACGCCGGGCTCCCGGTATTGCAGGCCGACGTACACGCCAGCGGCGGTGTGCGGATCGATCATCGCGCCGTACTTCGAGTGTATAGCGCGAATCGTACCCAGCCGCTCGGCATGCGTGCTGCGCCCGGAGACGAACTCGGCGCCCGGCTTGAGCGTGAACCCGCCCTTCGCCTCGAGCTCGCGCCAGAGCAGCCGCAGGCGCGACGGATCGCGGCCGACGAGCTCGTAGATGTAACGCTCCAAATTGGACGCCTTGGAAATGTCCATCGAAGGGCTCGAGGTCTTCTTCGCCTTCTTGCGCACGCGGTAGCGCCCGCTGCGGAAGTACTCATCGAGCACGTCGTTCTCGTTCGTCGCCAGGATCAGCCGCCGGATCGGCAGCCCCATGCGCCGCGCGACATAGCCGGCGTAGATGTTGCCGAAGTTTCCGGTGGGCACGGCGAAGCTGACCTGCTCCTGGTTGGTCTTGGTGGCCGCAAAGTAGCCCTTGAAGTAATACACCACCTGCGCCGCGACGCGCGCCCAGTTGATCGAGTTGACCGCGCCAATGTGCTGGCGCTCCTTGAAGGCAGCGTCGGCGTTCACCTGCTTCACCAGGTCCTGGCAGTCGTCGAACACGCCCTTCACCGCCAGGTTGTGGATGTTGCGGTCCTGCAGCGAGTACATCTGCGCGCGCTGGAAAGGCGTCATGCGCCTGTGCGGCGAGAGCATGAACACGTGGATGCCCTGCTTTCCCCGCAGCGCATACTCCGCCGCTGTGCCCGTATCGCCGGAGGTCGCGCCGAGGATCTTGAGGCGCTTGCCTTCGAACAGATTACCGAGCAGCTGCATCGCGATGTCCTTGAACGCCGCGCTCGGGCCGTTCGACAGCGCCAGCAGATGCAGACCCGGCTCCAGCGTCCTGAGCGGCGTGATCTCGTCGCCGCCGAAGATGCGCGCGCTGTAGGTGCGCTGCACCAGCGCGGCCAGCCCGGGCACGTCGTCCATGAACTCCGCCAGGATGGCGCTCGCGAGCTGCGGGTAGGACAGCGCGCGCCAGCGCCCGAGATCGGCTTCGGGAAAGCGCTCGGGCACGTACAGCCCGCCGTCGGCCGCCAGGCCCTCGAGCAGGATGCCGGAAAAACGCTGCGGCTTGCCGCCGCCTCTGGTGCTGACGTAGAGCACGGCGCTACTTCTTCGGGGTGGTCTTCTTCTTCTCGAGGTCGTTGAACTTGCGGATCTGCTCCGGCGTGGCCTTCTTGTGCGCCGCCTGCTTCACGGCCGCCGGCTTTTTCTTCGCCGGCGGCTTGTCCTGGGGCATCGCCGGCTGGGCGAGCGCCAGCGCCAGCAGGAGGACGCAGCTTCTCACAGCAGCGCTTCCTGCCGCAGGCGGATGATGCCGCCCAGCACGGTCTTGAGCTTCGCCATCTTCGCCATCGCCTCGTCGACGTCGCGCTCGAGCGCGTGGTGCGTGAGCATGACGATGTCGACCTCGCGCACCTGCCCGGCGGGCTGCTTCTGCACCATCGCCTCGATCGAGATGCGGCAGTCGGCGAGGATGCGCGTGATGTCGGCGAGCACGCCAGGCTGGTCCGCCACGCGCATCCGCAGGTAGTACGACGTTTCCACGTCACCGATCGGCAGGACGGGCGTGTCCGACAGCTGATCGGGCTGAAAGGCGAGGTGCGGCACGCGGTGCTCCGGGTCGGCGGTGATGAGCCGCGTGACGTCCACGAGGTCGGCCACCACCGCGCTCGCGGTCGGCAGGCTGCCCGCGCCGGCGCCGTAGTAGAGGGTCGGCCCGACCACGTCGCCCTTCACGAGGATCGCGTTCATCACGCCCTCGACGTTGGCGATGAGGCGCTTGGTCGGCACGAGAGTCGGATGCACGCGAAGCTCGATGCCTCTTTCCGTCCGCTTGGTGATGCCGAGCAGCTTGATGCGGTAGCCGAGCTCCTCCGCGTAGCGGATGTCCTCCGGCGTGAGCCGCGCGATGCCTTCCGTATAGACGCGCTTGAACTGCATCGGGATGCCGAAGGCGATGGCCGAGAGGATGCTCAGCTTGTGCGCGGCGTCGATGCCCTCGATGTCGAAGGTCGGATCGGCCTCGGCGTAGCCGCGCGCCTGCGCGTCCTTGAGCGCCGCGTCGAACGAGAGGCCTTTCTCCCTCATTTCAGAGAGGATGAAGTTCGACGTGCCGTTGATGATGCCGGCGATCCACTCGATGCGGTTTGCCGTCAGCCCCTCGCGCAGCGCCTTGATGATCGGCACGCCGCCCGCGACCGCGGCCTCGAAGGCGACCATCACGCCCTTCTTCTGGGCGGCGGCGAATATTTCGTTGCCGTGGGTGGCGAGCAGCGCCTTGTTCGCGGTCACCACGTGCTTGCCGTGGCGGATCGCCTCGAGCTGCAGGTCCTTGGCCACCGTGTAGCCGCCGATCAGCTCGATCACGATGTCGACGTCCGGCGCGCGCGCCACCTCGAAAGCGTCGCCGGTGAGCTTTGCTTTTCCCTGGGTTAGTTTTTCTGCCCGGGCAAGGTCCTGGTCGGCGACCTGCGTGATCTGGATCGCCCGGCCCGCGCGGCGCTGGATCTCGTCCGCGTTGCGCTGCAGGACGTCCCAGGTACCCCCGCCGACGGTGCCGATGCCCAGGAGCCCTACGCGGATGGGCCGCATCACGCTGCGCCGCGGAGCAGGCCGTCCTTGCGGAACATGTCGCGTATGCCGCGCGCCGCCTGGCGCAGGCGGTGCTCGTTCTCGATCAGCGCGATCCGCACGTGGTCGTCGCCGTAGTCGCCGAAGCCGATGCCGGGCGCCACGGCGATCTTCGCTTGCGCGAGCAGGCGCTTGGTGAACTCGATCGAGCCGAGCTTGCCGTAGAACTCGGGGATCTTCGCCCACACGTACATCGAGGCCTTCGGCTTCTCCACCATCCAGCCGATGTCGTGCAGCGCCTTGACCATCACGTTGCGCCGCTTCTCGTACGTGCTGCGGATCTCGGCGACGCAGTCCTGCGGCCCTTCCAGCGCCACGATCGCCGCCACCTGCACCGGCGTGAAGCTGCCGTAGTCGTGGTAGCTCTTGATGCGCGCGAGCGCGTGCACCAGGTCGCGGTTGCCGACCATGAAGCCGATGCGCCAGCCCGCCATGTTGTAGCTCTTCGACATGGTGAAGAACTCGACCGCGACGTCGCGCGCGCCGGGCACCTGCATGATCGAAGGCGCCTGGTAGTCGTCGAACACGATGTCGGCATACGCGAGGTCGTGCACGACGAGGATGTCGTGCTCTTTGGCAATCGCGATCACCCGTTCAAAGAAGCCCAGATCGACGCACTGCGCGGTGGGGTTCGACGGGAAGCCGAGCACCAGCATCTTCGGCTTGGGCGTCAGCTCGCGGATCGCGCGCTCGAGCTCGGCGAAGAAATCGACGCCCGGCGTCATGCGCACCGAGCGGATGTCGGCGCCGGCGATGATGGCGCCGTAGATGTGGATCGGGTAGGAAGGATTGGGAACCAGCACCGTGTCGCCGCGCTCGAGGCACGCGAGCATGAGATGCGCCAGGCCTTCCTTCGAGCCGATGGTGACGATCGCCTCGGCGTCGGGATCGAGCTCGACGGCGTAGCGGCGCCGGTACCACTCGCAGATCGCGCGCCGCAGGCGCGGGATGCCGCGCGAGACGGAGTAGCCATGCGTGTCCAGGCGCTGCGAGGCTTCGACCAGCTTGTCGACGATGTGCTTCGGCGTCGGCCCGTCGGGATTGCCCATCGACAGGTCGATCACGTCCTCGCCGCCCCGCCGCGCCGCCATCTTCAGCTCGTTGGTGATGTTGAAGACGTACGGCGGAAGCCGCTTAATCCTTGAAAATTCACGCATTGTAAAATTGTAGCGTGAAACTTCACGCCTCCAGCCCCGGCGCCGCCAACACCATCACCGCTTACGGCGACGACTACGTGATGGTGAACGGCACGCGGCGCGACTCGAGCGTCGTCATCACCGCCGAGGCCGTGCAGCCCTGGAGCGCCGGCAGCTTCGACGCGCTGACGGCAGAGCATTTCCAGGAATTGAGCAATCTCGGCGTTGAAATCGTGCTGCTCGGCACCGGCCGGCGGCAGCGCTTCCCGCATCCGCGCCTCACCGCCTCGCTCGGCGCGAAGCGCATCGGCCTCGAGGTGATGGACGTCAAGGCGGCCTGCCGCACCTACAACATCCTCGTCGCTGAAGAGCGCAAGGTCGCGCTCGCTCTGCTCTTCGGGTGAGCGCGCGCGCCGCCGCCCTCTGGGCACTGCTCGCAGTGCTCTGGTTGGGCACGCTCGGCATCCGCCCGCTCTATAAGGCGGACGAGAGCCGCTACGGCGAGATCTCGCGCGAGATGGTGGCGAGCGGCGACTGGGTTACGCCGCGGCTGAACGGCTTCAAGTATTTCGAGAAGCCGCCGCTGCAGTACTGGGCCACCGCGGTGTTTTTCAAAATGTTCGGCGCCCACGACTGGGTGGCCCGCCTGTGGAGCGCGCTCCTCGGCTTCGCCGGCATTGCGCTGGTGCTTTACGCCGGCAATCGGCTCTTCGGCCCTCCGATCGGCGTCTACGCCGCCGCCGTGCTCGCCGGCAGCCCGCTGTACGCGCTGCTCGGCCAGGTGAACACGCTCGACATGAGCGTGAGCGTCTTCCTCGCCGCCGCGATCTTCGCCTTCGCCCTCGGCCACGTGATGGTGTTCTGGGCGGCGTGCGCGCTGGCGGTCTTGAGCAAAGGCCTGATCGGCATCGTGCTGCCGGGCGCAGCGCTCTTCGTCTACCTGCTGGCGAAGCGCGACTGGTCGCTCATCCGCCGCGTACGCCCGCTTGCCGGCGGCGCGCTATTCCTCGTCATCACGGCACCGTGGTTCATCGCCGTCTCGGCGGTAAACCCGGAATTCGCGCACTTCTTTTTCGTGCAGGAGCACTTCCAGCGCTTCACCAGCGAGATCCACCACCGCGCGGCGCCGGCCTGGTATTTCATTCCGATCCTGGCGGCGGGCATGGCGCCGTGGCTCGTGCCCCTGGGCCATGCGGCTGCGCGCGCCCTCAGGGGGCCCACCGGGCAGCGGTCCGACGCTGAGCTCCTGCTCTGGATCTGGGCGCTCGTGGTGTTCGTTTTCTTCTCCGCCTCCGGCTCGAAGCTGCCGCCCTACATCCTGCCGATCTTCCCGGCGCTCGCCGTGCTCGCTGCGCGCTCGCTCACGCGCGGCGTGCTGATCGCGCAATCGCTCGTGATGCTTCCCCTTGCGATCGGCGCCGGCCTGGCTGTCCATCGGCTTGCCGCCACGGGCCCTTACGCGTCCTACGCCGAATGGATCCTCATCGCCGCCCTCGTCCTCGCGGCCTGCGCCGCAGCGGCGCTCTTCATGGCGTGGCGCCACCGCCTTGCACCTGCAGTGCTCGCGCTGGCACTCGGCGGCCTGGTAGCCAGCCAGATCGGGATCGCAGGCCATCGGACGCTCTCCGATCGCTTCAGCGTCGCCTCGACGGTCGCCGCGCTGCCGGAGCTGCCGCCCGCCGGCGCGCCGGTGTTCGCCGTGGACATGTACGACCACACGCTGCCTTGGTCGCTGAAGCGCACCGTGACCATGGTCGGCTACCGCGACGAGCTCGGCGACGCGGTGGACTGGGAGCACGAAAAGTTCGTGCCCGACCTGATGACCTTCGCCGAGCGCTGGAGGGCGGCGCCGCAGGCGTGGGCCTTCCTGCCGGTGGGCGAAGCGGAGAAGCTGCCGCGCGAGCTCGGCATCCGCGTGCAGGTGATGGCGCGCGGCCCGCAATACGCCATCGTCAGAAAGCCCTGAGCCGGAATCGGTATCATCGGGCGGTGCCGGACTTTCTTCCCTTCACGCGTCCCGATATCGACGAGGCGACCATCGCCGGCGTCGCCGAAGTGCTGCGCTCGGGATGGATCACCTCGGGGCCGCAGGTCAAAGCCTTCGAGGCGGCGCTGTCGCGCCTCTGCGACGGGCGGCCGGTGCGGGTGTTCAATTCCGGTACCGCGACGCTCGAGGTCGGGCTGCGCCTGGCGGGCATCGGCGAAGGCGACGAAGTCATCACCTCGCCGCTTTCCTGGGTGGCGACCGCGAACGTCGTGCTCGAAGTGCGCGCGCGGCCGGTGTTCGTCGACGTCGATCCGCGCACGCGCAACATCGATCTCCAGGCGGCCGAAGCCGCCGTCACACCGGCGACGCGCGCCATCATTCCCGTCGATCTCGCCGGCCTCCCGGTCGACCGCGACGCGCTCTACGACCTCGCGCGGCGCAAGAAGCTGCGCGTCGTCGAGGACGCCGCGCAATCCTTCGGCGCCAACTGGCGCGGGCAGCCGCTCGGCACGTTCGGCGACCTCATCTCGTTCAGCTTCCACGCCAACAAGAACGTGACCTCCGCCGAAGGCGGCGCGCTCGTCCTGCCCGACGAGGGCCTGGTGCCGCTGTGCGAGCAGCTCAGGCTGCAGGGCGTGATCCGCAGCGGCGAGGACGGCATGGACGTCGAGGTGGCCGGCGGCAAATTCAACCTGACCGACGTCGCGGCACGGATCGGGCTCGGGCAGCTGCCGCACCTCGAAGCCTTCACGCAAAGGCGCCGCGCGCTGGTGCGCCGCTATTTCCAGCTCTGGGACCGCAATCTCGGCTGCGAGCTGCCGCCGGAGGACTACGGGCAGTCGAACTGGCACATGTTCCAGATCGTGCTGCCCGAGCGGGTCGAGCGCGCCCGGTTCATCGCGCGCATGCGCGACCACGGCATCGGCGTCGGCGTGCACTACCCGGTGATGCATCTCTTCAAGCTCTACCGGCGCCTGGGCTGGCACGAGGGCCAGTTCCCGCACGCCGAGCGCATCGGCCGCAGCATCGCCACGCTGCCGCTGTTCCCGCGCATGGCGGATTCCGACGTCGATCGCGTCTGCCAGGCGGCGAAGAAGGTCCTCTCATGACCCGAAATCAGGGGGCGGCAAAGCAAAGCGCATGAACCTTTCCGTAGTCATTCCCGTTTACAACGAAGAGTCAGGACTCGCCTCCCTCTTCGCGAGGCTGTATCCGGCCCTCGACGCGCTCGGGGTCGGCTACGAGGTGATCTTCGTCAACGACGGCAGCCGCGACCGCTCGGCGGCGCTGCTGCGCGAGCAGTTCGCCAAGCGCCCGGACGTCACGCGCGTGGTGCTGCTGAACGGCAACTTCGGCCAGCACATGGCGATCATGGCCGGGTTCGAGCGCTGCCGCGGCGAGCGCATCGTGACGCTGGATGCCGACCTGCAGAACCCGCCCGAGGAAATCGCGAAGCTCCTCGCCAAGATGGACGAGGGGTACGACTACGTCGGCGGCGTGAGGAGCGAGCGGCACGACAACGCGTTCCGGCGCTTCGGTTCGCGCGCCATGAACCGGCTGCGCGAGCGCATCACGAGGATCCGCATGACCGACCAGGGCTGCATGCTGCGCGCCTACAGCCGCGACATCGTCGACGCGATCAACGCCTGCCGCGAGGTGAGCACGTTCATCCCCGCTCTCGCCTATACCTTCGCGAGCGCCCCGGCCGAGGTCGAGGTGGCGCACGAGCCGCGCGCGGCGGGCACGTCGAAGTACTCGCTCTACAGCCTGATCCGCCTCAACTTCGACCTCGTGACCGGCTTCTCGGTCGTGCCGCTGCAGGTCTTTTCGTTCTTCGGCATCCTGGTGGCCGTCGGCTCGGTGCTCGTGTACCTCGTGGTGATGGTCGAGCGCGTGCTCGCCGGCGAGCCGCTCGGCACGCTGGCCACCTTCTGGGACCGCGACATCCTGCAGTTCTTCCTCACCGGCATCGTGCTCTTCGGCGTGGGCCTGGTCGGCGAATACGTCGGGCGCATCTACCAGCAGGTGCGGCAGCGGCCGCGCTACCTGGTGCAGGCCGTGCTGGAAAAGGATTCCTCCTGGGAAGCAAAGCGGTCGTCTTCGGCTACGGGGACATAGGGGTCCGCGGCCTCGGCACCCTCCTCGACGCCGGGCTCGAGGTGCCGCTCGTCGTCACCCACGTCGACGACCCGAAGGAGGCGCGCTGGTATGCGAGCCTGCTCGACTTTTCGCGGGAGCAGCGCCTGCCGGTGCTCGCCGATGCCGAGCCGGCGTTGCTCGAGCGCACGGTGGCCGCGGCAAAGCCCGACCTGATCTTCTCCTTCTACTACCGCAGCATGCTGCCGATGCCCCTGCTGCGGCACGCGCGCCTCGGCGCCTTCAACATGCATGGGTCGCTCCTGCCGAAGTACCGCGGCCGCGCGCCCCTCAACTGGGCGATCGTCAAGGGCGAGCGCGAGACCGGCGTGACGCTGCACGAGATGGTCGAGAAGCCCGACGCCGGGCGCATCGTCGACCAGGAGGCCGTGCCGATCGGGCCCGACGACACGGCGGTCGAAGTGTTCCACCGCATGACCGCTGCCGCCGAGGCGGTGCTGAAGCGCAGCCTTCCGGCGCTGGTCAAAGGCGAAGCGCGGTTCAGGCCGAACGATCTTGCGCGCGGCAGCTACTACGGCCGCCGCCGCCCCGAGGATGGCCGCATCGACTGGTCGCGCAGCGCCCAGGAGATCCACAACCTCGTGCGCGCCGTGGCGCCGCCCTTTCCCGGCGCATTCTGCGACCGGCTGAAAGTGCATCGTACCCAGATGACCGACCGCACTGCCCGAGGCAAGCCGGTCGGCCCGTACCGCGAGGGGGCCGAATGGTTCGCGGTGTGCGGCGATGGTAAAGTCCTGCGCCTCCTCGAAGTTCAGGAAAAAACGTGAAGCGGATACTGATCCTCGGCGTCAACGGCTTCATCGGCCATCACCTGTCGAAGCGCATCCTCGCGACCACCGACTGGGACGTGTTCGGCATGGACATGCAGGCCGACCGCATCGAGGACGTGCTCGAGGAGCCGCGCTTCCACTTCTTCGAGGGCGACATCACCATCAACCGCGAGTGGATCGAGTACCACATCCGGAAGTGCGACACCGTGCTGCCCCTGGTGGCCATAGCAACCCCGGCCACGTATGTGAAGGAGCCGCTGCGGGTCTTCGAGCTCGACTTCGAGGCGAACCTGCCGATCGTGCGCGCCTGCGTGCGGCACAAGAAGCGGCTGGTGTTTCCGTCGACCTCCGAGGTCTACGGCATGTCGCCCGACCGGCAGTTCGACCCGGAGGCCTCGCCGCTCGTCTACGGCCCGATCCACAAGCAGCGCTGGATCTACGCCTGCTCGAAGCAGCTGATGGACCGGGTGATCTGGGCCTACGGCGAGAAGGAAGGGCTCGACTTCACCCTCTTCCGCCCCTTCAACTGGATCGGCTCGGGCCTCGACTCGCTCGCCACGGCGAAGGAAGGCAGCTCGCGCGTGGTCACGCAGTTCTTCGGCCACATCGTGCGCGGCGAGCGGATCAACCTGGTCGACGGCGGCCGGCAGAAGCGCGCCTTCACCTACATCGACGACGGCATCGACGCGCTGATGGCGATCATCGCCAACAAGAACGGCATCGCCTCGCGCAAGATCTTCAACATCGGCAACCCGAGGAACAACATCTCGGTGCGCGAGCTCGCCGAGGCGATGGTCGAGCTGGCGCACGACTACCCCGAGTACCGCGCCGCGGCGAAGAAGGTGCGCATCGTCAAGACCACCGCGGAGCGCTACTACGGCCGCGGCTACCAGGACGTGCAGAACCGCGTGCCGAAGATCGACAACACCATGCGCGAGCTCCGCTGGCGGCCGCGCGTCGGCATGAAGGAAGCGCTGCGCCGCATCTACGACGCTTATCGCACTGACATCGCCGAGGCCCGTCATCTAGTGAAGTGAAGCTGGGCCTAAAGATCGACGTCGACACCCTGCGCGGTACGCAGGAAGGCGTCCCGCGCCTGGTCGAGGTGCTGAAGAAGCACGGCGCCGGCGCCACGTTCCTCTTCAGCATGGGACCCGACCACACCGGCCGCGCGCTGCGGCGGGTGTTCCGTCCCGGCTTCTTCTCCAAGGTGAGCCGCACGTCGGTCGTCGAGCACTACGGCATCCGCACCCTGCTCTACGGCACGCTGCTCCCGGGCCCGGACATTGGTGTGCGCTGCAGAGACGTGATGCGCGCCACCCGCGACACCGGCTTCGAGGTGGGCGTCCATTGCTGGGATCACGTGCGCTGGCAGGATTTCGTGACGCGCCGCGATGCGGCGTGGACGCACCGCGAGATGGAGCTCGCC
>DASQAW010000237.1:0-6072 GCA_035635495.1 Burkholderiales bacterium | reverse complement strand
GACGTCGACCGCACCCGGGCGCGCCAGCTGGGCGTTCCGGTGACCGAGGTGTTCGACACGATGCAGATCTATCTCGGCAGCTTCTATGTGAACGACTTCAACCGGTTCGGCCGCACCTACTCGGTGCGCGTGCAGGCCGATGCGCCGTACCGCGCTCGTGCCGAGGATGTGGGCCTGCTCAAGGTGCGCTCCAACTCCGGCGAGATGGTGCCGCTGTCGGCGCTCTTGAATGTCAAGCCGAGCTTCGGTCCGGAGCGCGCCATGCGCTACAACGGCTTCCTTTCAGCCGACGTCAACGGGCGCAACGCTCCGGGCTTCTCCTCGGGCCAGGCGCAGGACGCGGTGGAGCGCGTCGCCGCCGAGACGCTGCCGCCGGGCATCGGCTACGAATGGACCGAGATCACCTACCAGGAGATCCTCGCCGGCAACTCGGCGGTGTGGGTGTTCCCGCTCGCCATCCTGCTCGTGTTCCTGGTGCTCGCCGCCCTCTACGAGAGCCTGGTGCTGCCGCTCGCCATCATCATGATCGTGCCGATGGGCCTCCTCGCCGCGCTCACCGGTGTGTGGCTGACGCACGGCGACAACAACATCTTCACGCAGATCGGCTTCATGGTGCTGGTCGGCCTCGCGGCGAAGAACGCCATCCTGATCGTGGAGTTCGCGCGCGAGCTGGAATTCAGCGGCCGCACGCCGCTGCGGGCGGCGATCGAGGCGGCGGGCCTCAGGCTGCGGCCGATCCTGATGACCTCCATCGCCTTCATCATGGGCGTGCTGCCGCTCGCCTTCTCGGTCGGCGCCGGCGCGGAGATGCGCCAGGCGATGGGCATCGCGGTGTTCGCCGGAATGATCGGCGTCACCGCCTTCGGCATCTTCCTCACGCCGGTGTTCTACGTGCTGCTGCGCGCCCTTTCCGGCAACCGGCCGCTCAAGCAGCACGGCGAGATTCCGCACCACGCCGAGGCCTTCGCCGGCGGCGGCGAGATGAAGCCGCTGCCCGCTGCACCGATCGACAAGGACTTGCCATGACCTATAACGCGATGGGTTCCGCGGCCCGGCTCGTGATCGCCACGACGGCCTCGGCCTGGGGTCTCTCTGGAAACAGGTGGGGTCCGTCCCTGTTCTTGGTGGCGTTGCTCACCGCCTGCTCCGCGTCCCTGCCGCCGGTCGATCCGGAGAAGCTGCCGCCGACGCCGGCCGCCTACAAGGAAGGCAGCTTCACCGTCGCCGCGCCGGCCGAGGCGCAGCCGCGCGGCGAATGGTGGAAGGCATTCTCCGATCCGCTGCTGGACGAGCTGATCGAGCGCGCCGACGGCGGCAACACCAGCATCCGCATCGCCGCGGCGCGGCTCACGCAGGCGCGCGCCTTCGTGCGTGCGACCGACGCGGCGCGCATGCCGCAGGTCGACGTCAGCGCGGGCGCGGCTCGCGGGCGCGGCCTCGTGAATGGCGTGCCCATCCAGGGGACGCAGAGCCTGTTCACGGCGGGAGCCGACCTCTCGTACGAGGTGGACCTCTTCGGCCGGTTGCGCCAGGCGAGCGACGCCGCGCGGCTCGACGCGCAGGCGAGCGAAGGGCTGCTGCAGAGCGCACGGCTTCTGGTGCAGGCGCAGGTGGCGCAAACCTACCTCACGCTGCGCGCGCTCGACCGCGAGCGCGCGCTCGTGCGCAGCACCGTGGTCGCATACCGCGAGACGCTCGAGCTCACCGAGCGCCGCTGGCGCGCGGGGGACGTCGCCGAGCTGGACGTGGCGCGCGCACGCACCGAGGTGGCGGCGACCGAGTCGGACGCCATCGCGCTCGACCGGCAGCGCGCCGAGCTCGAGCATGCGCTCGCCGTGCTGGTGGGCGAGCCAGCCTCGACCTTCGCCGTCGAACCCGGCGACTGGACCACCCTCCTTCCGGTGATCCCGGCGGGCGTGCCAAGCACCATCCTCACGCGGCGGCCCGACGTGTCGGCCGCGCAGAACTCGCTGCTCGCCGCGCAGACGCGGGTGGGCGTGGCCAAGGCGGCCTGGTTCCCGAGCTTCGCCCTGACCGCGAACGGCGGCTACGCGTCTAGCGATCTGTCCGACCTCTTCCAGTGGTCGTCGCGTGCCTGGGGCCTGGGCGTGATCGGCGCCCTGCCGATCTTCGACGGCGGCCGCCGCAACGCCGGCATCCAGGCCGCCGGCGCCGACTTCGATATCGCCATCGCGAGCTACCGCGAGCAGGTGCTGGTCGCGTTCAAGGACGTCGAGGACCAGCTCGCCGCGCTGCGGCTGCTCGAAGAGCAGGCCGAGGCACAGGAACGCGCCGTCACCTCCGCCACGCGCTCGACCGCGCTGTCCGAAGTGCGCTACCGCAACGGCTACGTCAGCCAGCTCGATCTGCTCGATGCGCAGCGCAGCGAGCTGCGCAACCGGCGCCAGGCTCTGCAGGTGCGCTCGGCGCAGTACCAGAGCACGGTCGCGCTGGTGCGTGCCTTGGGGGGCGCATGGAACTGAGCCGGGACTTGGTCACCATCTCGGTAGCATGGGACGGGCCGATGACGCCGCAGAAGGGAGCCTGATGCCACGCGCGAGCCTGGTTGCGCTGGCCTTCGGCAACTTCGTCATCGGCACCGGCACGCTGATCGTGCCGGGCATGCTGCCGCAGCTCGCCGAGGGGCTCCACGTATCGCTGCCGCTCGCCGGCCAGCTCATCACCGCGTTCGCCGTGACCGTGTGCGTCGCGGCGCCGCTGCTGGCCGGCGCGACCAGCCGCGTCGACAGGCGCGTGCTGCTGGCGGCGATGCAGCTGCTGTTTCTCTTTGGTCACCTCGCCGCTGCGCTCGTCTCGGCCTTCGTGCCGATGCTCGCGGTGCGCGTCATTACGTCGATAGGCGCGGCGCTCTTCACGGCGCAGGCCGCATCGGCGGCGGCGCTTCTCGTGCCACCGCAGGAGCGCGGCCGCGCGATTGCCTTCGTCTTCATGGGCTGGTCGGTGGCCGCGGTCGTCGGCCTGCCGCTCGGCGCCTACGTCGGCGCCACCTTCGGCTGGCGCGCCGGCTTCGTCATGGTCGCGGCCCTCGCCGCGCTCGGCACCGCCGCAGTGTGGATGGCGGTCCCGGCGGGGCTGAAGGTGCGGCCGGTGGACGCCGCGATGTGGCGCGCGATCCTCACGAACCCGAGCCTGCTTTCGGTCATCGCCGTGACCGCGCTCGTCACGGCGGCGAGCTTTTCGCTCTTCGGCTACTTCGTCCCGGCGGCGCACGCGTTGATCGCTGCCTCGCCCGAGCAGGTGAGCCTGCTCCTCTGCGGGCTCGGCGTGATGAGCATCGTCGGCAACATTCTCGCCGCGCGCCTGATGGACCGCGTGGGCGCGGGGAACGTCGTGCTGTGGGCGCTGTTCGCGGTGCTCGCCGGGCACCTCGTCTGGCCCTGGTCAGCCGGCCATCCGGCGCTGCTCGCAGCCGCAGTCGCCGTCTGGGGCCTCGGCTTCGCCTCGGGGCTGAGCGGGCAGCAGGCCCGGCTCGTGGGGCTCGCGCCCGCTGAGGCGCCCGTGTCCATCGCCCTCAACTCCTCCGCGACCTATCTCGGCCAGGCGATCGGCGCCGCCGTCGCCGGCGTGCTGATCGCGCACGTCCCGGGAGCCGCCGGCTACACCTCGCTCGCGCGGCTGAGCGTGCCGCTGCTCCTCGCCGCGATCGGAATCTCGTTGCTCGTTTCTTTCAGGGGGCCGCGCACTGCGGCCGCCGCGACATGACCAGCTTCTATTGGGATTACGCCTGGCTCGCCGGCATCACGCTCGGCGTTGTCTTCCTCCTGGCGCTCTAGCCGAGCTGGCGCGAGTTCTCGATGATCTTGGAGACGAGGCCGTACTGGATCGCCTCGTCGGCGGTCATCCAGAAGTCGCGCTCCATGTCGTTGAGCACCTTCTGCAGCGTCTGGCCGGTCTCCTTGGAGATCACCTTGGCGATGCGCTCGCGCGTGCGCAGGATTTCCTTCGCTTGAATCGCGATGTCCGTGGCGGGCCCGCCGGCGCCGCCGCCCGGCTGGTGGATCATGAAGCGCGTGTTCGGCAGGCACAGGCGGCGCTCCTTGGGCGCGGCGAGGAACACGTGCGTGCCGGCGCTCGCCACCCAGCCGGTGCCCACCGTGGTCACCTTCGCGCGCACGAAGCGGATGATGTCGTGGATCGCGTCGCCCGATTCGACGTGACCGCCGGGCGAGGAGATCAGCACGCTGATCGGCGCGTCCGACTCCTCGGCGAGTGCGATGAGCCGCGTGCAGGTGGTGCGCGCCACCGCGTGGTTGATTTCGCCGAACACCAGCACGAAGCGCGACTTGAAGGCGAGCCGCTCGGCGATTACGTCTGGCCGTTCCTCCGGCTCGGGCTTTTCCTCGTTGGCGTCCATGGTGTCTCCTTGAAGGGTCTGAATGGTACAACGGCGCCGCTGCCGCCTTTCGATTCAGAGGCTTGCAAATTTGCATTGCCGGGAGCGGCCTGCCGTTATATTTTTTTCGCACCATGGCGGCGAAGCGCTTTGCCCGGGCGTCCGATCTCGGCCTTGAAGGCCGGGACTACGCGCGGCTGCAACGGCTCGACACGCCGCAGAAGATCCAGGCTTACCTGCATGACCTGAAGCAGAACTTCGAGGTCGAGGGCCAGAGCTGCCGCCCGGTGCGCGAGGTGCTGCGCACGCAGCGCGCGCACTGCATCGAGGGCGCGATGCTCGCCGCGGCCGCGCTCTGGGTGCACGGCGAGCCGCCGCTCCTCCTCGACATGCGCGCGCAGCGCGATTTCGACCATGTCATCGCGCTCTTCAGGCGCAACGGGCGCTGGGGCGCCATTTCCAAGACCAACGGCATTGGGCTGCGCTGGCGCGACCCGGTGTACCGCTCGCTGCGGGAACTGGCGATGTCCTACTTCCATGAGTACACGAACCGGCGCGAGCACAAGACCCTGCGCGAGTACTCGGTGCCGTTCGACCTGCGGCGCATGGACCCGGCGATCTGGGTGAGCGGCACGAAGAACTGCTGGGACGTGAGCGAGAAGCTGGACGAGATCCGCCACTTCCGCCTGGTCAACGGCCGCGACCTGAAGGCGGTCGTTCGACGGGACCCCTTCGAGCGGCGCGTCGGCGTAATACTTCAGTACCGCAAGCCGCGCGCGCTCGTCGAAAAGCAGCTCGCGCGGCTGAAGCGCAAGCGGAAGAAGTAGCTACTTCTCTTCCACCTTGCCGATCTTCTCCAGCGCGCTCTTCAGGCGCGCGGCGTCCTTGTCCCAATACTTCTGGAACTCGGGCGCGTCGAGGTAGGCGACCGGCGTCGAGACCTTCTCCATCGCCGCCTTGAAGTCCTCCGAGGTCGCTGCGACGCGCACCGCTTCTCTCAACCTGGTGACTATTCGCGCCGGCGTCGCTGCCGGAGCGAACACGCCGGTCCAGATGTAGAACTCGGCGTCGTAGCCGAGCTCCTTGAAAGTCGGAATATCGGGAAGGAGCTTGAGGCGCTCGGTGCCCCAGCTCGCGAGCGCGCGCATCTTGCCGCCCCGGATGTGGCCGATCGCGGCCGCCGGTCCCTGCGGTGACGCCTCGACCTGACCCGCGAGCAGCGCCGTCACCGCCGGTCCGCCGCCTTGGTAGGGGACGTGGAAGACCTTGATGCCCGCGGCGTTGGCGAAGATCTCCATCGCGACGTGCAGCGTGCCGTACACGCCCGAGGACGAGTAATTGATCTTGCCGGGGTTGGCCTTCGCGGCGTCGACGAAGTCCTTCACCGTCTTGTACGGGCCGTCGGCTCGCACGACGAGAACCGTCGGGTCCGCCGTCACAAGCGCGATGGGCACGAAATCGGCGAGCTCGTAAGGCGGCTGCTTTCCGTTGATCCGGTCCGACACCGGAAATATCGAGATGGACGACAGGCCCATCAGGATCGTGTAGCCATCCGCCGGCCCCTTCGCCACCGACGCCATGCCGACCGCGCCGCCGGCGCCGGGCCGGTTGATCAGCACGATGGGCTGCTTGAGCGACTTCTCCATGACCGACGCGAGCGGCCGGCCGACGATCTCGGCGACGCCGCCCGGCGGGAACGGCAGGACCATCGTGATCGG
>DASQAW010000236.1:0-3496 GCA_035635495.1 Burkholderiales bacterium | reverse complement strand
GACGGCGGCAGCTGCATTCTCATGCCGTGGCGCGACACGGCAAGATTGCCCAGCACGGAAACGCGCAGCAACTCTTTCCCTTTCATGATCCGGGCGCCTTCGGCTCCTGCGCGCAGGCGGCCACCGGCAGGCCCGCAAATTCCAACGCAAGTATCCGATTTTTCCACGCTGACAACAACGGCTTTTCCTCCGATCGACCCGCAAGGAACGCGGCATTGAAGAGACCGGCAGCGGCGGCAGCGGGCCGCCGCATCAAGGAGAACAGGATGAAAGTAATATTTTGGGCCAGAGGTCTGGCTCTCTTTTCATTGCTCGCGTTTGGCAGTGCATTGGCCGCCGATGGCGGTCACAATCCCCTGGCGGAGCATGTGCGCGACGCCAATAGCCGCTTCAAGGACGTGAAGGTCGCGGTCGCCGAAGGCTACGCGCCGATCCCTTGCACGAGCGGCATCGATGGCGGCGCGATGGGCGTGCATTACGTCAACGGCGAATACCTGAAGGACGAGGTACCCGATATCAAGCGGCCGCAAGCGGTGATGTATGAGCCGATGCCCGATGGAAAGATGGGCTGGTGGCGGTCGAGTACATCACATCCAAGGGACCGGCCTCGCTGGAAGGCCAACTGTTCAGCTTCACCGGCGCGCCCAATCGCTACGGCCTCGGCCCGTTCTACGAATTGCACGTGTGGGCCTGGAAAGCGAACCCGCGCGGCGCGTTCGCGGACATGAATCCCAACGTGACGTGCGAGCACGCGCACGGGAAGTAACACGCCTCGCTCTCGGCTGGCTCTGCGATGGAGTGTTGGCGCAGGCGGCGAGAAGGGTCGCTCGCCTGCGCGGGGTCACGTCGAGACAACAGGCTCTGGCCGAGCAGGAAGCGCGGCGCGGGCGGCCGTATCCGGCACCGAAAGCGCGAGATTTCGATTGAGCAAGCTAGACGTTTTCAGGTGCGCTGCGTTGCTTCTTTCAGCGACCGTTGATGCAGCGACGCTATTTTTCCATCGCCCGCGAGGCTGACGGTTCCATGGCTCATCAACGTACGCTCACCCTGGCCCATTGGGGCGTCTACGAGGTCGAATACGACGAGGCCGGCAAGGCCATCCATCTGCATTCCTTCTCGAAGGATCCCGATCCCTCGCCGATCGGGCTGCACATGCTGTCCGACGAAGTGGCGCGCCTGCGCGTACGCCGTCCCGCCGTGCGCAAGAGCTGGCTCGAGCATGGTCCCGGCGCCTTCCCGGAGCGCCGCGGCGCCGAGCCCTTCGTCGAAGTGTCGTGGGATGAAGCACTCGACCTGGTGGCTGGCGAACTCGGTCGCGTCAAGCGCGATTTCGGCAACCAGGCGATCTTCGGCGGCTCCTATGGCTGGGCGAGTGCCGGGCGTTTTCATCACGCCCAAAGCCAGCTACGGCGCTTCCTCAATTCGATCGGCGGCTTCGTGCCTCACAAGGATGACTACAGCGTTGGTGCTGCCCTCGTACTGATGCCGCATATTGTGGCGCCGTTGGAGGAGATATTGGCGAGCCACACGAGCTGGGAGATGCTCGCCAAGCACTGCAAGCTTTTCGTGTCCTTCGGCGGCGTGCCGCGCAAGAACGCCCAGATCAACGCCGGCGGCGCCATCGTGCACAATGTCAAAGGCGGCCTCTTCAGCATGCGCGACGCGGGTGTGCGCTTCGTCAATGTGACGCCGACGGCCGATGATCTTGATACTGGCGGTGATATCGAGTGGCTGTCGATCCGGCCCAACACCGACGCCGCGATGATCCTGGCGCTTTGCCACACGCTGCTGGTCGAGGGCCTCCATGATCAAGCCTTCCTCGACCGCTACACGGTGGGCTTCGACAAGTTCCGCCCCTATCTCAGCGGCGAGCAGGACGGCCAGCCCAAGCACGCGGCTTGGGCTGAAAAGATCACCGGCATTGCCGCCGACCGCATCGTGGCGCTGGCACGCGAGATGGCGGCGACCCGCACCATGGTCAGCATCGGCTGGTCGCTGCAGCGCTCGCACCACGGCGAGCAACCTTTCTGGGCACTGGTCACGCTGGCCGCCATGCTGGGCCAGATCGGTCTGCCCGGCGGTGGCTTCGGCTGCGGCTACGGGCCGGCGAATCTGATGGGTAGCGGCGCGCTGCGCCATCCCGGCCCGACCCTGCCGCAGGGCACCAACCCGGTCAGCGACTTCATTCCGGTGGCGCGCATCGCCGACATGATGCTGCAGCCCGGGGAGCGCTTCTCCTACAATGGCGCCGAGCACCGCTATCCCGACATTCGTCTGGTCTATTGGGCCGGCGGCAATCCGTTCCATCACCACCAGGACCTCAACCGGCTGCGGCTGGCCTGGCGCAAGCCCGAGACGGTGGTGTTCCACGAGCAGTTCTGGACGCCGGCCGCCAAGATGTCCGATATCGTGCTACCCGCTACCACCAGCCTGGAGCGTGACGATATCGGTTACGCCAGGCGCGAGCCCTACCTGATCGCTATGAAGAAAGCACGCGAGCCGATCGGCGAAGCGCGCGACGACTATGCGATCTTCCAGGCGATCGCCCAGCGCATGGGCGCCGGCCGTGCCCGGTCCGACGGCCGCGAGATCAGCGAATGGCTCTCTCACCTCTACGAGGAGGCGCGCGTCAAATCGGCCAAGGCTGGCGTCGGTCTGCCGCCGTTCGAAGAATTCTGGGAAGCTGGTATCGCCGAGGCCGTGGGCACACAGCCGCCGCCCGTGATGCTCGGACCGTTCCGCGCCGATCCCCTGGCACATCCACTCAGGACACCATCGGGCAAGATCGAGATCTATTCCGAGCGCATTGCCTCGTTCGGTTATGATGACTGCCCACCTCACGCTGTCTGGCTGGAACCGATCGAGTGGCTGGGCGGCAAGACTGCCGAGCGCTATCCGCTGCACATGCTGTCGGACCAGCCGGCCGACAAATTGCACAGTCAGCTCGATCACGGCCCACATTCCCGCGCGACCAAGGTCAACGGCCGTCAGCCGATCACGCTGCATCCCGAGGACGCCGCAGCCCGCGGCGTCACCGAGGGCGACTTGGTGCGCGTTTTCAACGACCGCGGCGCCTGCCTCGCCGCCGCGCGCTTGAGCGACCGCATCCGCCGCGGCGTCGTACGGCTCAGCACCGGCGCCTGGTTCGACCCGGCCGACTCAGGCGCCAACCGGCCGCTGGAGAAGCACGGCAATCCCAATGCGCTCACCCTTGATATCGGCGCCAGCAAGTTGAGCCAGGGTTGCAGCGCCCAGACCTGCCTGGTCGAGATCGAGCGCCTGGAAGGCCCAGCGCCAGCCGTGACCGCGCACGATTTGCCCAGCTTCGTGAAGCGAGGGGCGTAACCGCTCTTAACTGCGGACCGCTCGCTCTCAGGTCGGAGGTTCGGCGGCGCGGCGTCGCAGCAGGTCCTGTTCACGCCTGTTGCCCGCAAGTGCCGCCGCCGCTTCGAACGCGGCGCGGGCTTCCGCGTGGCGGCCGAGCTTGCGCAGCAGG
>DASQAW010000235.1:0-2399 GCA_035635495.1 Burkholderiales bacterium | reverse complement strand
TCGTCATCAGGCGCTTCCATTCCTTCATGTGCTCGCGCATGAACACCTCATCGGTCGCGGGCGCCTTGAGCGTGCCATCGGGGAGTTGCTGCACGCGCCCGGGGATGCCGAGGCCGCGGTGCATGTAGACCCATTCGTCCTCGCAGGCGGCGAGGCCTTTCTGGATTTCCTCGAAGTTCGCGGCGTCGTCGACCTCGCCGAAGTTGGGGAAGCTCTCCTGCGTGCGCATGCGGATGGCGTTCACCGCATCGGCCATGCCCTCGAGCTCGTTTCCCTCGTCGACGATGGCGGTCGCGTACCAGGTGCTGTCGGTCTCATCCACCGAGATCGGCTGGAACACCTGGATGTGGTTTCCGAGGATCGAGAGGTTGGGGAAGATGTTGATGTTGACCGGCTCGGAGGCGGCGAGGTCGAGTGCCCTGGGTGCCTTTTCCTTCAGACGTTCCCGGATCAGGCGCGCGTAGCTTTCCATCCCCGGCTGCAGGCCCTCCATCTCCCACAGCGCGCCCGGCCGCTTCTCCACGCTCGGGCGCTTGTCCTTGAAGTGGTGGCCGCGGCCGAAGTACTGGACGTACATCGGCGCCTCGTCGGGCTTGCCCATGTAGAACGACATGCCTTTGCCGTCCTCCTGGCCGCGGTTCTCCATGTCGAGCAGCGAGCGATGCGAGAACGCGACGTGGTAGCCGTCGGCGGCGTTGTCGTACGCGAGCTTCCAGTTGCCCTTGAACTTGAGCCGGTTCGCCTCGCTCACCACCACGCGGCCGCCGGGGTTGCGGTCGAGCCATTCGTCGATCGGCTTGCGCGCCGCGCCGAGATAGTCGACGAGCGAAGGTGCGTCGGCATTCAGCGTGCCGAAAATGAAGCCGCGGTAGCTCTCCACGCGCGGCACCTGCGCGAGGTTGAACTTGCTGTCCTTGAAGTCGCACGCATAGCCCTCCGGCCACGGCACGCCGCGGAGCTTGCCGCTGTTGAAGTACGTCCAGCCGTGGTAGGGGCATTGGAACGTGGCGGCCGAGCCGCGCGGCTCGCGGCAGACGCGCGCGCCGCGGTGCGTGCAGCGGTTGAAGAGAGCGCGCAGCCTGCCGCTCGAGTCGCGCAATACGATGATTGGGCGCAGGCCGAGCTTGCCCGTGACGTAGTCGTCGTTGCGTGGGACCTGGCTCTCGTGCGCGAGGTAGACCCACACCGCGCCGAAGATGTGCGTCATCTCCAGGTCGAAGATCATCGGATCGGTGTAGATCGTCCGATGGACCCGGTCCTCGTGCACAAGGGAGTCAACCCGCAAATGCAGGTTCTCAAAAAAAATCGAAGTATTCATTCTGTTCCCACTCGGTCGGTTCGCTCTCCGCGGCACGGGTCTCGTCGAGCCACTTGCGGTAGCGGCCGAGCTCGTTGCGCTTGAGCTTGAGGTAGTAGTCGACGAACACCTCGCCGAACTGCCGGCGGAAGAGCGCGCTCGCCTCGAGCGCGTCGAGCGCCTGGCCGAGGCTCGCCGGCAGCAGCGGCCGTTCGGCGGAATAGGGCTCGTCGTCGCGCGGTCCGGGCTGGAGCTTGCGCTCGATGCCGTCGAGCCCGGCGACGATCTGCGACGCGATGTAGAGGTACGGATTCGCCGCCGGCTCGCCGACGCGGTTCTCGAGCCGCGTCGCCGGGTCGTGCTTGCCGCCGAGCACGCGCACCATCGCGCCGCGATGGTCGAAGCCCCAGGTGGCGCGATCGGGGGCGAGCGAATTCGGCCGGAAGCGCCGGTAGCCGTTCACTGTGGGCGTCGCGAAGACGGTGGAGGCGACAGCGTGTTCCAGTAGGCCGGCGAGGTACGACTGCCCGGTGGGCGAGAGCAGCTCGGCGGCCGCGAAGAGGTTCTTCTCGGCGTCGTCAACGAGCGATTGGTGAAGATGCCAGCCGCTCGCGTAGTAGCCCTTGAGCGCCGGCCGCGCCATGAAGGTGGCGAAGCAGCCCAGGCGCCGGCACACCTGGCGCGTGGCGGTACGGAAGAGGACCAGGTCGTCTGCGCTGCGCAGCGCGGCCTGGGGGGAGAAAGTGCACTCGACCTGGCCGGGTCCCCATTCGTTCTCGAGCGAGCGCAGCGGCAGCCCGAGCGCGGCGTAGGTGCGCGCGAGCTCGCCCAGCACCGGCTGCATGAGGTCCATGTTGGTTTCGGAGTGGTACGAGTACCCCGGCTCCATCGGCGTGGTGCGGATCGCGCGGCCGCGGACTCCCGGAATGCCGACGTGCTCCTCCGACAGCTGGGTTTCCGCCAGCCGCGCGAGGTACCACTCGACCTCGAGCCCGACCCTGAGCTGCATCCTCTTCTGCTCGAGGCGCGCGACCTGGCGCCTGAGCAGATGGCGCGGCGAGAAGTGGAAGGGTTTTCCATCGCGGAAGTATTCGTCGCACAG
>DASQAW010000234.1:0-12979 GCA_035635495.1 Burkholderiales bacterium | reverse complement strand
TCTGGAAGGTCGGCAGCAGGCCGACCAGGAAGGTCGCGCCGCCCATGAAGACGATGGTGACGAGGAAGGTGTACTTGCGGCCCACCAGGTCGCCGATGCGGCCGAAGACCAGCGCGCCGAAGGGGCGCACCAGGAAGCCGGCGGCATAAGTCGCGAATGCCGAGAGCAGCGCGGCAGTCTCGTTGCCGGGAGGAAAGAACAGTGCCGCGAAGAACGGCGCCAGCGTCGCATACAGGTAGAAGTCGTACCACTCGAAGACCGTCCCCAGGGACGAGGCGAAGATGACGCGCCGCTCTTCGGTCTTGAAGCTCTTGACGGATTCCTCTTCGAAGAACCCCTTTTTTGCCTTGGCCTCGGCCATGACTGCCTCCTCTCTCTGAATAGGCACTCGCAATATCCGCGTGCGGCCTTACGCAAGCCTTACGGCGGGAGCAGTCCTTTGACCTTCTCCATCAGCTCGCGCGTCGAGAACGGCTTGGTCACGTAGAGGTCGGCGCCCATGGCCATGCCCTTGTTCACCTCGGCATCGCGGCCCTTGGCCGAGAGCATCACCACTTTGATATGCGCCCAGTCGGGCCGCTCGCGAATGCGCTTGCAGACCTCGTAGCCGCTCCGCACCGGCATCATGATGTCGAGCAGCACCAGGTCTGGCCGCGCGCTCTCTACGGTCTTCAACGCCTCGTCGCCGTCCCGCGCGATCAGCACCTCGTAGCCGCTGCGCTGCAGCAGAAATTCGAGCGCGGTGACGATGTTCGGCTCGTCGTCGGCGATGAGGATCTTCTTAGCCATGCGGCAGCGTAAAGGCGAAGCAGGCGCCTTCCCCCACCCGGCTCTCGACCCACATGCGACCGCCGAAGTGCTCGACGATCTGCCGGCTGATGTGGAGCCCGAGGCCGCTGCCGTGCGGCTTGCCGGTGAGCGTGTCGCCGACCTGGCGGAACTTGTCGAAGATCACGCCCTGGTCCGAGGGATCGATGCCGGGCCCGTTGTCGCGCACTTCCACCCGCAGCGCCCCGCCGTCGTCTCTGAGCGCGACTCGCACGCGGCCGCGCCCGGGCTCGCAGAACTTCGCCGCGTTGGACAAGAGATTCAGCATCACCTGGATGATGCGGTCGACGTCGGCGCGCACCGGCGCCACCTTCGCCGGCACCTCGACGTCGACCTTGATGTTGCGCTCCTCGAACACCTGGCTCATGCCGGTCACCGCGTCGCCGATCAGCTCGCGCAAGTCGAGCACCGACTCGCGCCATTCGGCCTTGCCCGACTCGATCTTGGAGAGGTCGAGCACCTGGTTGATCAGGCGCGTGAGGCGCTCGGTCTCCTTGGTGATGATGCCGAGGAACTTCGAGCGCTGCTCCGCGTCGACCTGCGGGTGCTCGAGCAGGATCTGCGTGAAGGCGCGGATCGAGGTGAGCGGCGTGCGCAGCTCGTGCGTCACGGTCGAGACGAAGTCGTCCTTGAGCCGGTCGAGCTCCTTCAGGCGCTCGTTGGCCGCGCGCAGCTCCGCCGTCGCCGCCTCGAGCTCGCGCGACTTCTGCTCGAGGCGATGGCTGTACACCACCACCTGCGAGGCCTCGTCGAGGATCGTGCGCACCTCGTCGATGGTCATCGCCTCCTCCTTGACGACGGACGCCACCATCACCCGCGCGGAGGCCGCGCCGATCGCGCCGGCGAGCTTCACTTCGACGTAGTGCACGAGCTCCGCGTCGGCGTCCAGCGGATCGCGGCGCCAGCGCCGGCCGCGGCTTCGCGCGTACTCCTCGAAAGCCTCGTCCGCGGCCGCGGCGCCGAGGAAACGCGCGAGCAGGCTGTGCAGCTCCGGCACCGACGCGGTGCCGCGCCAGAAGCGCGCGCCGCCCGCCTCGCCGCCCTGGCGGAAGACGTCGACGAAGAGGCTCGCCTGCCGATGCTCCTCGACGCTCGGCGTGGCGACGAGCGACACGCCGACGTAGCCGCCGATGTTCGCGAGCATGCTCCAGATCATGGCGTGCGTGATCTGGTCGAGGCCCGAGAGGCCGAAGAGCGCCAGGGGTTTCAGCAGTGCAATGCCGAAAGGGCCCTGCTCCAGCAGCCCGATCGGCAGCCAGCCCGAGCGCGCGAGCGCCGGCAAGAGCAGCGTGTACGACCAGACGGCGAAACCGGCGAGCAGCCCGCACAGGGCGCCCTTGCGCGTGCCGCCCTTCCAGAAGATGCCGCCCAGCACCACCGGCGCGAACTGCGCCACGGCCGCGAACGAAATCAGGCCGATGGACACCAGCGCGTACGCCTCGCCCGCGAGCTTGAAGTACAAGTAGCCGAGCAGGAGTATCAGCACGATCGCGCCGCGCCGGATGCCGAGCAGCAGCCCCGTGAGGTCGGGCTTCTCGTTCAGCGCGAGCGAGCGCATGCGCAGCAGCACGGGCATCACCAGGTCGTTGCACACCATGGTGGACAGCGCGATGGTCTCGACGATCACCATGCCGGTGGCGGCCGACAGCCCGCCGATGAAGACGAGCAGCGCGAGCCCCTCCTGCTTCTCGACCATCGGGAGCGTCAGCACGAACGTGTCGGCGTCGACGCCGCCTTCCGGAAAGTGCAGCAGCCCGCCGAAGGCGATCGGCAGCACGAAGACGTTGATCGCCAGCATGTAGACCGGGAAGAGCCAGATCGCCTTGTTCAGGTGCCGCTCGTCCAGGTTCTCGACCACCGTCACCTGGAACTGCCGCGGCAGGAACATGATCGCCATCATCGAGAGGATCGTGAGCCACACCCAGCTCGCGTAGCCGCCGGCGACGCCTTCGAGCGGCGTCATCATCGCCTTCAACTTCGGCACGGCGGCGGCGCGCGCGAAGAGGTCGCCGAAGCCGTTGTACAGGCCGAAGGTGACGAAGATGCCGACCGCGAGGAAGGCAAGCAGCTTGACGAGCGACTCGAAGGCGATCGCCGCCACCATGCCCTGGTGGTGCTCGGCGGCGTCGAGGTGGCGCGTGCCGAACGCGATGGTGAAGGCGGCGAGGAGCAGCGCCACCCACAGCGCGGGATCCTGGCGCACCGACGCCTCGCCGAGCACTGGCGGCATGACGACCTCCGGATACTGCACCAGGATCAGGTAGCTCGCCGAGACCGCCTTCAGCTGCAGCGAGATGTACGGCAGGATGCCGATCACCGCGATCACGGTGACGATGCCGCCGAGCAGCGCGCTCTTGCCATACCGCGAAGCGATGAAATCGGCGAGCGACGTGATGCGGTTCTGTTTCGAGATGCGCAGGATCTTGCGCATCACCACCCACCACAGCGCGATCATCAGCGTCGGGCCGATGTAGATCGGCAGAAAGCCGATGCCGTCGCTCGCCGCGCGGCCGACGCTGCCGTAGAACGTCCAGGCCGTCGCATACACCGCGAGAGAGAGGCTGTAGACGTACGGGTTGGCGATCACCGGGCGGCCGGCGTCCGCGCGCTGATCCGCGTAATAGGCGATGGCGAACAGCACCCCGAGGTAGGCGAAGGCCGCCAGAATGACCACCGGGCCTTGCAGCATCGCTAGCGCTCCGCGACGAGCGCCATCAGCGCGATGAGCAGCGCCCAGACGGCGAAGATGTACGCGTAGAGCACCGGCACGCCGAACACGGTGCCGCCGACGTTGAAGAGCGCGAGCACCGGAAAGTTGAAGAGCACCACGCCCAGCATGCAGAGGGCGACGAAGCGGGGTGCCTTGTCTTTCTCGTTCATGCCTTCAGCTCAGCGGCGGCGCCCGCACCACGGTGACGCTGCACGGCGCCTGCGTCACGATCTGCGCGGCTTCCTTGCCGGCTCCCATGAGGATCTCCTCCACCTCGTTCACCGTCGCGTAGTCGAGCAGCGCGGCGGCGGGCTGATCCGACTCTAGCACGTGATAGGTGAGGCGCTCCTCGGGCAGCCCGAGCGGCCTGGCCCAGCGGCGCAGGCTGACGAGCTGCTTGATGTGCCGGCCGGTCGGCGTGTCGTCGGTCAGCGCGGCGGCGCGCGGCACCACCGTCATGCAGGCGATGCGGCAGGCGTTCGCGGCGACGCGCCTGCGCGCGGCCTCGCGCAGCGCTTCGAAGAAGGGCTCAGCGGTCTCCTGCGCGCCGATCGCCACGACGATGACCGGCAGCGGCGCGAGATCGGTCGCGGGCGGCGGCGGTGCGCTCGGCGAGAAGTTGCGCGCCCGCAGCCAGCGGCGCGCGACCTTCTGGAAACTCTCCCGTTTGGTACGTTCCGCGCGCTCGGTGATCGCCACCTGCCCCGGATTGGCGAGGTCGAACGCAACTTCGGCGGCCGACGTCGGGCGTTGCGCGGCATCGATTTCCAGGCAATGCAGGATCACCTCCTGCAGCCAGGGCGGCGTCGCCCGGACGAGCGCGCGCGGCGGCGGCGGGTCGCGATAGAGCCGGCGGCGCAGTTGCGCCACCGAGTCGGGCGTGCCGAAGGCCCGCGTTCCAGTGGCGAGCTCATAGAGGAGCGCGCCCAGCGCGAACAGATCGCTGCGCGGATCGGAGCGCTCTCCGGCGATCTGCTCGGGCGCCATGTACACCCAGTTGCCGACGGGCGAGTGGAACTCCGCGGCGAGCAGATCCGGCAGGTGCCGGTGGCACGAGAGGCCGAAATCGATCAGCGCCGCCTGGCCGCTCGCGCGATAGATGACGTTGGTCGCCTTCAGGTCGAGGTGGATCACGTCCTGGCGGTGGATCTCGTGCAGCGCGAGCGCCAGCGCGTGGCCGAGGCGCGCCGTTTCCTGCGGCGAGAGCGGCGCACGGCCAAGCCACTGGTCAACGCGTGTGCCCTCGATGTACTCCATGACCAGGTAAGGCGTGGTCTCGACATCGCCGTAAGCGACGAGCGTCGGGTGATGCGGGCTCTGCGACAGTGCGCCGAGCACCATGCGGCACTGCTCGAAGCTCACCACGTTGGCGCTGCGCTCGCCGGCCCCGAGCCTCGGGATTTTCATGATCAGGGGCAGCCCTTCCAGCCGGTAGATCGACGCCATGCTGCCGACGTGGATGCGCTCACCGAGCCGGAAGCCGTCGATCTCGACGCCCGGCTCTGGCGCGCGCATCACGCACCCCGCTCCAGCCGCCGCGCGAGCCGCTCGGGCAGGCCCGCGGCGCGGATCTTCTGCGCCGCGCCGCCGTGGTCGTACGGCACGCGGAAGAAAGTGAGGCGCGAGCGCGCGAGGTCCGCGAGCGCATAGCACGCGGCGGGGTTGCGGTCGCGCGGCTGGCCGGCCGAGCCGACGATGGCGAGCCACTGGCGGTGGCGCCCGGTCGGGATCGGCGTGCCCGGGATCGGGCGGAACGGCATCGGATAGCCGGTGGCCACCGTGTAGTAGAGCTTCTGGTCGTGCACGTGCCCGCAGAAGGTCATCCTTGCGTCGGTCGCCTCCAGGGATTGCGCGGCCTGGCGCCGCCCGGTGACGTAGGTCCAGCGCTCGGGCACCGCGGCGCTCGCATGGACGTAGAGCCGCTCGTCCTCGCGCACGGTGAGCGGCAGCGCGTTGAGGAAATCCACGTGCCGCTTGCCCAGGCGCTTGCGCGTCCAGGCGATCGCGGTCAGTGCCTGCAGGTTCATGCCGTGCACGTTGCGGCCGAGCGTCGCCGCGTCGTGGTTGCCGAGGACCACGATGGCGCCGCGCGCGGCGTGCGCTTCGATCAGCTCGAGGACCGCGACCGGATCGGCGCCGTAGCCCACGAGGTCGCCGAGGAACGCATAGCGCTCAGCGCCCAGGGCGCCCGCGTGGTCGAGGCACGCGGTCAGCGCCTCGAGGTTGCTGTGGATGTCGGCGAAAAGCGCTAGCTTCAGCGCACCTGCCTCAGCTGCTCCAGGATCGCGGGATTCTCGAGCGTGGAGACGTCCTGCGTGATCTGCTCCCCCTTCGCGATCGCGCGCAGGAGCCGGCGCATGATCTTGCCCGAGCGGGTCTTCGGCAGGTTGTCGCCGAAGCGGATGTCCTTCGGCTTGGCGATCGGGCCGATCTCCTTGCCGACCCAGTCGCGCAGCTCCTTGGCGATCTGCTGCGCCTCCTCGCCCGTGGGCAGCGAGCGCTTGAGCACCACGAAGGCGCACACCGCTTCGCCGGTGAGCTCGTCCGGGCGCCCGACCACCGCCGCTTCCGCGACGAGCCTTGTGTGGGCGACGAGCGCCGACTCGATCTCCATCGTGCCGAGCCGGTGGCCGGAAACGTTCAGCACGTCGTCGATGCGCCCGACGATGCGGAAATAGCCGTTCTCGTCGGTGCTCGCGCCGTCGCCGGCGAGATAGAGCTTGCGTCCGAACTCGTCCGGCCAATAGGTCTTGACGTACCGATCCGGATCGCCCCAGATCGTCCGCAGCATCGCAGGCCAGGGCCGCTTGATCACCAGGATGCCGCCTTTGCCCTTCCCTACCGGATGCCCGGTCTCGTCGACGATGTCGGCAAAGATCCCCGGCAAGGGCAGCGTCGCCGAGCCAGGCTTGGTCGGCGTGGCGCCCGGCAGCGGCGAGATCATGTGGCCGCCGGTCTCGGTCTGCCACCAGGTGTCGACGATCGGGCAGCGGCCGCCGCCCACCGTCTCGTGGTACCACATCCACGCCTCGGGGTTGATGGGCTCGCCGACGGTGCCGAGGATGCGCAGCGACGAAAGATCGTATTTCTTCGGCAGGTCGCCGCCGGCCTTGATCAGCGAGCGGATCGCGGTGGGCGCCGTGTAGAAGACGTTGACCTTGTGGTCCTGGATGATCTTCCAGAAGCGCCCCGCGTCCGGATAGGTCGGCACGCCCTCGAACATGACTTCGGTGGCGCCGACCGCTAGCGGTCCATAAGTGATATAGCTGTGCCCGGTCACCCAGCCGACGTCGGCGGTGCACCAGAAGATATCGCTCGGCTTGTTGTCGAACACCCACTTCATCGTCAGCGCACACCACAGGAGATAGCCGCCGGTGGAGTGCTGGACGCCTTTGGGCTTACCCGTGGAGCCCGACGTGTAGAGGATGAAGAGCGGATGCTCGGCATTGACGTTGACCGGCTCGCAGGTCTCGGGCTGGCCCTTGACGACGTCATCCCACCATTTGTCGCGCGGTGCCTGCATCGGCACCCTGCTGCCCGAGCGCTTGTAAACGATGACGTCCTTCACGTTCTCGCAACCGCCCATGGCGAGCGCCTCGTCCACCACGGGTTTAAGCGGTATTTCTTTCCCGCCGCGAAATTGCCCATCCGCCGTGATCACGGCGATGGCGCCTGCGTCGATGATGCGTTCCTGCAGGCTCTTGGCCGAGAAGCCGCCGAACACGACCGAGTGCGTCGCGCCGATGCGCGCGCAGGCCTGCATCGCCACGACCACCTGGATCGACATCGGCATGTAGATGAGCACGCGGTCGCCCTGCCTGATGCCGCGCGCGTTGAGCGCGTTGGCGAACTGGCACACGCGCTTGTGCAACTCCTGGTACGTGATCTTCGTGACCTTGCCGTCGTCGGCCTCGAAGATGATCGCGATCTTGTCCGGCTGCGTCTTGAGGTGCCGGTCGAGGCAGTTGTACGAGGCGTTCAGCTCGCCGTCATGGAACCAGCGGAAGAACGGCGCCTTGCTTTCATCGAGCACCTTGGTGAACGGCTTCGACCAGTGCAGCGTCTCGCGCGCGAGCTTGGCCCAGAAGCCCTCGAAGTCGCGCTCGGCCTCCGCCACCATCTTGCGGTAGGCGTCCATGCCGGAAATGTTCGCCTGCTTGACGAAGGCGGGAGGCGGCGGGAAAACGCGCTTTTCCTGCAGCACCGTTTCGATGTTCGCCGACATGGTCCTCCTCCAGGATGAATGCGCCTTAGAATGCTACATCCAATGAGCCTCATCAAGCGCGAACACTTGGTGCAGAGCGTCGCCGATGCTCTGCAGTTCATCTCCTACTACCACCCCGCCGATTACATCCGCGCCCTCGGCCGCGCCTACGAGCGCGAGCAGTCGCCCGCGGCGAAGGACGCGATCGCGCAGATCCTCACCAACTCGCGCATGTGCGCCGAGGGCCACCGCCCGATCTGCCAGGACACGGGCATCGTCAACGTCTTCCTGAAGGTCGGCATGGGCGTGCGCTTCGACTTCCAGGAAGCGCTCGAGGACGTCGTGAACGAGGGCGTGCGGCGCGCCTATCTCGATCCCGACAACCCGCTACGCGCCTCGGTGCTCGACGAATCCGACTTCGGTCGCAGGAACACGAAGGACAACACGCCGGCGGTGATCAACGTCCAGCTCGTATCGGGCGACAAGGTGGAAGTCGATGTTGCCGCCAAGGGCGGCGGCTCGGAAGCGAAATCCAAGTTCGTGATGCTCAATCCCTCCGATTCGATCGTGGAGTGGGTGCTGAAGACCGTGCCGACGATGGGCGCCGGCTGGTGCCCGCCCGGCATGCTCGGCATCGGCGTCGGCGGCACTGCCGAGAAGGCGATGCTCCTGGCGAAGGAAGCGCTGATGGAGCCGATCGACATGGCCGAGCTGAAGGTGCGCGGGCCGAAGAGCAAGGTCGACGAGATGCGCATCGAGCTCTACGACAAGGTCAACGCGCTCGGCATCGGCGCGCAGGGCCTCGGCGGCCTGTCCACCGTGCTCGACGTCAAGATCCGCACCTACCCCGCGCACGCCGCGAACCGGCCCGTGGCCATGATTCCGAACTGCGCCGCCACGCGCCACGCGCATTTCGCGCTCGATGGCTCCGGCCCGGCGGAATTCGAGGCCCCGCAGCTCTCCGACTGGCCCGACGTCACGTGGACGCCGGATGCGAAAGCGCGGAAGGTCAACCTCGACCAGCTCACTCCGGCGCAGGTCGCGTCCTGGAAGCCCGGCGAGCGCCTTTTGCTCTCCGGAAAAATGTTGACGGGGAGAGACGCGGCCCATAAGCGCATCCAGGACATGCTCGCGAAAGGCGAGAAGCTGCCGGTCGACTTCACCAATCGCGTCATCTACTACGTCGGCCCGGTCGACCCGGTGCGCGACGAAGTCGTCGGCCCCGCCGGCCCGACCACCTCGACGCGCATGGACAAGTTCACCGAGATGATGCTCGCCAGGACCGGCCTCATCGCCATGATCGGCAAGGCCGAGCGCGGCCCGGTGGCGATCGACGCGATCCGCAAGCACAAGGCTGCGTACCTGATGGCCGTGGGCGGCGCCGCCTACCTGGTGGCGAAGGCGATCCGCAAATCGCGCGTGCTGGCCTTTGCCGATCTCGGCATGGAGGCCATCTACGAATTCGAAGTTCGCGACATGCCGGTGACAGTCGCGGTGGACGCCAACGGCACGTCGGTGCACACCACCGGCCCGGCCGAGTGGTCCAGGAAGATCGTCGAGCTCAAGCTCCCGGTACACGCGGCTTGACCCATAGATTGTGAGTCAGTGGCGCGGGATCTGGGCCGTGTTCGCCGGCGGCCTGGTCGCGGGCGCCTACATGACGAAGGTGCCGCCGGCGCTGCCGCAGCTGCGGAGCGAGCTCGGCCTCTCGCTCGTCGAGTCGACCTTCATCGTGACCACCTTCAACGTGCTCGGCATGCTCGTCGGCATGGGGGCTGGCATGCTCGGCGACCGCTATGGCCGCAAGCAGTTCGCGCTGACCGGCCTTGGGCTGATGGCCGTCGGGGGCATCGGCGGCGCTGTGGTCAACGGCTTTCTTCCGCTTCTCGCGTCGCGCTTCGTGGAAGGGGTCGGCTTCATCCTGTTCGCGGTGCCCGCGCCGGCGCTCGTGAGCACCATGGCTGCCGCTGCGCGCGAGCGCGCAAAGGCGCTCAGCATCTGGAGCGCGTATATGCCGACCGGCGGCACCATCGCGCTCCTCGCCGCGCCGCTTTTCATCGCCGCCGGAAGCTGGCGCGCTCTTTGGCTCGCGCTCGCTGCGGCCGCGGCGCTGGCCGCGGTGCTCGTCGCGCGCGCGGTGCCGCCGACGCCGAGGTCGCAGGTGAGCTCGCTAAGCCTGATCGCCGAGTCGCTCGCGCAGCCCGGAAACCTCGCCATGGCGCTGCTCTTCGCGTTCTACGTCGCGCAGTGGACCTCCGTGATGGTCTGGCTGCCGACCTTCCTCGCCGAGCACGGCGCTTCGACCGCCGCCGCATCGGCCGCGACTGCGCTGATGGTGCTCGTCAACGCGCCGGGCAATCTCCTCGGCGGCTGGCTCCTCGCGCGCGGGGTGCCGCGCGGGACCCTGGTGATCGGCGCCTCGGTGTTCGCGGCGCTGTGCGAGATCGGCATGCTCTCCACGGTCCTGCCCGGCGGCGTGCGCTTCGCGCTGGTGCTCCTCTTCTCGCTCTCGACGGGTGTGATCCCCGCCTCCATTTTCGGCGGGCTGCCGGTGCACGCCCGCTCGCCGCAGCACATCGCCACGGGCAACGGCATGGTGCTGCAGTTCTCCAACCTGGGGCAGTTCTTCGGGCCGCTCGCCATCGCCTGGATCGCCTCGCGCTTCGGCGGCTGGGAGACGAGCCTCTGGGCGATGCTCGCGTTCGCCGCGGGGGCGGCTGCTTGCGGCGCCGCGCTGACCGCGATCGAGAATAAAATGAAGCGATGAGCCAGGTTCATATCTGCGAAGTGGGCCCGCGCGACGGCCTGCAGAACGCGAAGCACCTCATGCCGACGGCGGCGAAGAAGGCCTGGATCCGCGCCCTGGCGGACGCCGGGCTGAAGGAGATCGAGGTGGGGTCGTTCGTCCCGCCCAAGCTGATTCCCGCCATGGCCGACACCGGCGAGATCGTCGCTTTTGCGCGCACGATCCCGGGCCTCAAGGTCGTGGCGCTGGCGCCCAACCTCAAAGGCTTCCAGCGCGCGCTCGAGGCCGGCGCGCACAAGGTGACCTTCCCCGTTTCGGCGAGCCGCCAGCACAGCGAGTCGAACGTGCGCATGACGCCGGAACAGATGGTCGAGGAAGTGCGCAAGTGCGCCCAGTACCCGCATGCCGGTGTCGAGCTCGAAGGCGCGGTATCCACCGCCTTCGGCTGCACGATGCAGGGCGCGGTGCCCGAGGACGACGTGGTGCGCATCGCCGCCGCGCTCGCCGGGTTCTGCGACGGTGTCGCGCTCGCCGATACGGTGGGCTATGCCAACCCGGCGCAGGTCCGGCGTGTGTTTTCCAAAGTAAGAAAGGCCATCGGCGCGAAGCTCGAGGGCGCGCACTTCCACAACACGCGGGGCTTGGGCCTCGCCAACGCGCTCGCCGCCTACGAGGAAGGCGTGCGTGCGTTCGACAGCTCGCTCGGCGGCCTCGGCGGGTGCCCCTTCGCGCCGGGCGCGAGCGGCAACGTCATCACCGAGGACCTCGTTTTCATGTTCGAGGCGATGGGCGTCTCCACGGGCATCGATCTGGACAAGCTGATGGCGGCGCGCAAGATCATGGTCGAAGTGCTGCCCCAGGAGCAGACCTACGGCCACTTCGTGCTTGCGGGCGTTCCCAAAGGATTCCGTGCCGCGGCGTAGCTCCTGATGGCTTCGCTCGGCGGGAAGACGCTGTTCATCACCGGCGGCAGCCGCGGCATCGGGCTTGCCATTGCCCTGCGCGCCGCGCGCGACGGCGCCAACGTGGTCATCGCGGCAAAGACCGCGGAGCCTAATCCCAAGCTGCCAGGCACGATTTTCACTGCGGCGGGCGAAATCGAGGCCGCCGGCGGGCGCTGCCTGCCGGTGCAATGCGACATCCGCGATGAGGCACAACTCGCCCGTGCGGTCGCCGCGGCCGTCGACCGCTTCGGCGGCATCGATGTCCTGGTCAACAACGCCAGCGCCATCAGCCTCACCGGCACGCCCGAAACACCGCTCAAGCGCTTCGATCTGATGTTCGGGATCAACGTGCGGGGCACCTTCGCCGCGTCGCAGGCCTGCGTTCCGCACCTGGCCAAGGCTACGAACCCGCATATCCTCACCCTCTCGCCGCCGCTCAATCTCAATCCGCGCTGGTTCAAGCGCCACGTCGCCTACACCATGGCCAAGTACGGCATGAGCATGTGCGTGCTCGGTATGGCCGAGGAATTCCGGGAACGCGGCATCGCAGTGAACGCCCTCTGGCCGCGCACCATCATAGCTACCGCGGCCCTGCAGATGATTCCCGGCGTCGATCCCAGCCGCGGGCGCAAGCCAGAGATCATGGCCGACGCCGCCCATTGGATCGTTTGCCAGCCGAGCCGCACCTGCACCGGCAACTTCTTCATCGACGAGGATGCATTGCGCCGGGCCGGCGTCACGGATTTCGGCCGCTATGCCGTCGATGCCTCCAAGAGCCTGTTGCCGGATCTCTTCCTCGACTGACCATGCTGCCGCTCGAAGGGGTGCGCGTCGTCGAGTTCGCGCACATGGTGATGGGCCCCTCCTGCGGCCTGATGCTCGCGGATCTCGGCGCCGAGGTGATCAAGGTCGAGCCGCTCGAGGGCGACAACACCCGGCGCCTCGAGGCAGCCGGAGCCGGATTCTTCCCCGTCTTCAACCGCAATAAGAAGAGCCTCGCCGTCGACCTGAAGCGTACGGAAGGCCGCGACCTGGTCCTGCGGCTCATCGAGCGCAGCGACGTGCTGACGGAGAACTTCCGCCCCGGCGCACTCGACAAGCTGGGTTTCTCGCACAAAAGCCTGAAAGAGCGGAACCCGCGGCTCGTCTATTGCTCGTTGAAAGGTTTTCTCAAAGGCCCGTACGAGCATCGCGCGGCGCTCGACGAAGTGACGCAGATGATGGGCGGACTCGCCTATATGACGGGCCTGCCCGACCGGCCGCTGCGCGCCGGCTCATCGGTGATCGACATCCTCGGCGGCACCTTCGCCGCGCTCGGCATCGTCGCGGCGCTGCGCGAGCGCGACAAGACCGGAAAGGGAAAGCGCGTCACCAGCTCGCTGTTCGAAACCACGGCGGTGCTCGTGGCGCAGCACATGGCGCAATACGAGCTGACCGGCGAGGCGCCGCCGCCGATGTCGGTGAAGCGCCCGGCCTGGGGCGTCTACGACATCTTCGAGACGAAGGAAGGCGGCCGGCTGTTCGTCGGCGTGGTGACCGATACGCAG
>DASQAW010000233.1:0-3165 GCA_035635495.1 Burkholderiales bacterium | reverse complement strand
CACGCGCCAGGGCGTCGGCGCCTTCGTCTCGGCCGAGCCGACCAGCGCGCCCTTCCGCATCGAGCCCGAGCGCCTGCAGTCGCTCGACGAGATCCTGAACGTGATGGAGCTGCGCCTCGGCGTCGAGATCGAGTCGGCGGGACTCGCCGCCGAGCGCGCATCCAAGGCCGACGTGCGCGCCATCGGCGCCGCGCTCGATGCGATGGACCGCGCGGTCACCGCCGAGGGCTCGGCGGTCGACGAGGACCTCGCCTTCCACCGTGCGATCGCCGAAGGCACGGGCAACGCCGAGTTCCCGCGCTTCCTGCAGTTCATCGGCCGCCACCTGATCCCGCGGCGCACCGTCAGCGGCCTGCCCGAACGCATGGGCGGCCAGCGCGCCTACCTCGCCGTGATCCAGGAAGAGCATCGCCGCATCGCCGACGCCATCGCCGCCGGCGACCCGAAGGGCGCGCGCGACGCCATGCGCCGCCACCTCACGCGCTCGCTCGACCGCTACCGCAAGCTCGCCGCCGAAGCAAAATAAAAGGGGTCAGAGCAATTTTCCTGTAACACCTACGCGTATCAGTAGTTACAGGAAAATTGCTCTGACCCCTTTATTTGGAAGATGAGGATCCTGCTCACTCACTCCCCCGAAGCGCGCGCGCTGTATTACGGCGATCGCGCGCTCGCCGGCCTGCGCAAAGTTGGAGACGTGAAGCTGCACGAAGGCGTAGCGCCGCTCGAAGGCGATGCGCTGATCGCCGCTGCCGCCGATTGCGATCTCATCGTCTCCTATCGCCAGTCGCCCGGCCCTGCCGCGGTGTTCGAGCGCCTGCCGAAGCTCATCGCGTTCCTGCGCTGCGCGATCGACATCCGCAACGTCGACGTGCCCGCGGCGAGCAAGGCCGGCGTGCTGGTGACGCAGGCGAGCGCCGGCTTCGTCACCGCGGTCGCCGAGCAGGTATTCGGCTTCCTCGTCGACCTCTCGCGCGGCATCACCCGCTCCACCATCGACTATCGCGCCGGGCGGGTGCCGAAAGCCCAGATGGGCCGCGAGCTCAAGGGAAGCACGCTCGGCGTGATCGGCTACGGCGCGATCGGCAGGGAAGTGGCGCGCATCGCAAAGGCGCTCGGCATGCGCGTGCTGATCCACGATCCGTACAAGAAGGTGAAGCAGGCGACGCTCGACAAGCTGCTCGCGCAGTCGGACTACGTCGTGCCTCTGGCCGTGGCGACCGCCGAGACCGAGAATCTGATCAACGAGAAAACACTGCGGACGATGAAGCGTGGCGCGTACCTCATCAACGTCTCGCGCGGCAACCTGGTGGACGAAGGTGCACTCGAAGCCGCGCTCGCCTCCGGCCACCTCGCCGGCTGCGCGATGGACGTCGGCCGCGCGCCCGACCAGATGCCGACGCCGCGCCTCGCCGCGCGGCCCGATGTGATCGCGACGCCGCATACCGCCGGCCTCACGCTGCCGGCGATCGAGCACCAGTCGATGGAGACCGTGGCGCAGGCCGCGGCGATCGCCAAGGGCAGGGCGCCGAAAGGCGCGGTGAACGCAAGGCACTGGACGCGGAAAGCGCGGCTGCGCAAATGAGGCGCGCCGGCCGGCTGCGGCGCGACGGCGCCGAGATCTACTACGAAGTGGCGGGAACCGGGCCGGCGATCGTCTTCGCGCACGGCCTCGGCGGCAATCACCTTTCCTGGTGGCAGCAGATCGCGCATTTCGCGCGCGAGCACACCTGCGTCGCCTTTGCGCACCGCGGCTTCCCGCCCTCGAGCGCCGTGCCCGGGAATCGCGCGCCGGATGCCTACGCCGAGGATCTGGCCGCTCTGATCACCACCCTGAACCTGGAGACGCCGGTGCTCGTCGGCCAGTCGATGGGCGGCTGGACCTGCCTCGAGTACGCCCTGCGCGAGCCCGGGCGCGTGCGCGCGCTCGTGATGGCCTCGACCTCCGGCACGCTCGACTACAACCAGCTCGACGACGCCGGCATCCGCGAATGGACGCGCCGCTCGGCCGGCGCGCTGGCCGGGCTGGCGAGGGAGGGCATCCATCCCGCGGCCGGCGAGCGCATGGCGCTCGAGCAGCCGGCGCTCGCGCATCTGTATTGGCAGATCTCCGACCTGTCCGACGCCGCGTTTCGCGAGGACGTGCGCAAGCGCATCCTCGAGCTGCGCACCCGCCCGCCCTCGCTGCTCGCCAAGCTGCCGATGCCGGTGCTCTTCATCACCGGCGACGAAGACTGGGTCTTTCCATCCGCCGCCGGCCCGGCGCTCGCGAAGCTCGCGCCGCAGGGTCGCGCGGTGTGCGTCCCGGCGGCCGGGCATTCCGTATATTTCGAGCGGGCGGCGCGGTTCAACGAACTCGTGGCAAGCATTCTCTAAGACGCATTCGGGGCCAGGACCAGAAATAAATCCGGTCCTGGCCCCGAATTTCATAAGGGGTCATGGATGAAGACCGTACTCATTACCGGCGCCACCGGCGACGTCGGCACGCATCTCAGCCGCGAGCTCGCGGGCAGGTACAAATTGCGCCTGTCCGACCGCCGGCCGCTGAAGCCGCCCAAGGGCCAGACGTTCGTGAAGGCCGATATCGCCAAACTGGCCGACGCGCTGCGCATCACCAAGGGCGTCGATGCGATCGTCCATCTCGGCGGCTACTCGGTCGAGGGCCCGTGGGACGGGATCCTGCAGGCGAACATCGTCGGCTGCTATAACGTCTTCGAAGCCGCGCGCCGCAACGGCGTGAAGCGCATCCTCTTCCCGACCAGCAACCACGCCGTCGGCTTCTACCGCCGCGACCAGACGATCGACCATCGCGTGTATCCGAAGCCGGACAGCCGCTATGGCGTCTCCAAGGTCTTCGGCGAAGCGCTCGGCAGCCTCTACGCCGACAAGTACGGCATGGAGATGTTCATGATCCGCATCGGCAACGTGAACCCGAAGCCGCTCGACAAGCGGCGCCTCTCGCTCTGGTTCAGCCCGCGCGACCTGGCGCAGCTCGTCTCGATCGGCATCGACCATCCCGGCATCAGGTTCGAGATCGTCTACGGCATCTCCGGCAACCAGCGCGCCTGGTACGACAACTCGAACGCCGTCCGCCTCGGCTACCGGCCGCAGGACGACAGCGAGGTCTACGCCGCCGAAATTCTCGCCGCCGAGAAGCCGAGCGGCGAC
>DASQAW010000232.1:0-4725 GCA_035635495.1 Burkholderiales bacterium | reverse complement strand
GCGATCGAGCTGGTACCACTGCGGCGCGGCGTAGCCGATGGCGCGCAGGGCGAGCTCCAAGAGCAGCACGACTGCCGCCGCGGCCAGGGCCGCGCGCTTCATGGCTTGGCGCAGAGCGCCGCGGCGATCAGCTCGGCGGCGAGCGCATGGCCCGCCTCGTTCCAGTGGCCGAAACCCGGCTTGGTGTTCTCGAAGCCATGCAGGAAAACGTGCTTTTCATCCGCCGCGCGCTGCATGGCCGGCGCCAGCGCCAGCACGTCGAAACCGTGCTCGCCGCCCAGGCGCTGCAGGCGCTCCTCGGGATAGAACAGCGACTTCACGCCCAGGGTGTCGGCGTAGCGCGCGCGCATCTGCGGATTCGGATAGACCGTGCCCGGGGTCGACAGCACCGTGAGGACGAAGCGCGCGCCGTGCTGCCTGGTCTCCTCGTCCGCGGCGAGCACGAGCCGGTCGGTGATGTCCCAGGCTTCCTGCCATTTCGGCTGGCGCGGCTCGTGCAGCACCTCCTCGTCCAGCCCGGGTTCGGTCAATTTCGTGCCCGACGCCAGCGCGGCAGCCACCGGCGCATTGTGGAAATGCTGCGCGATGTTCCCCGCGCGCACGCGGCGCAGGAGCTGGTAGAGGCGCGATTCCTGGAGCGCCGCGCGATGCGTCGAGACGCGCTGCTTCTCCTTGAACTCCGGGTCGTCGCGGAACGCCGTGTCCAGGAACAGCTTCCCGTCCTTGAGCGAGAAATAGGCGCGACCCTTTTCGCCTTCCAGCGCCTTCGAGTTGTTGCGCACGTCGTTGCCGGGGAAAAAGGCGAGCAGCACCATGTCGGGCGCATACGGCCAGACGCGCTCGCGCAGGGTGAGGAGCTCGTGCCCGGTGCCATAGCCCGAGACGCCGAAGTTCACCGTCTCGATCTTCCGGCCGCCGGCGAAGCCGCAGCTCTCCAGCCGCCTGGGCAAGAGCGACCAGAACGTGCGCTCGACGTCGACCTGCATCGCTTCGGCGTACGAATCGCCCAGCACGGCGATGCGGTAGGTGGCCGCCGGCTTGGCAACCCGGTGCTCGCGATCGCGCAGTCCCTGCGCGCTGATCTTGACGTAGGCGCGTCCTTCGTCGCGCTGCCAGCCTTCCATCCCCGGCCTGAGCGCCGTCCCAGTGAGCGGGTCGGGCTGCCAGAAGTTGGGATACGAGAAGCCGGCAAGGCGCAGCGCCGACTCGCCGATGACGAGGGCGATGGCGGCGCTCGCGCCGAGGAGCGCGATGTTCTTAATCCAGCTCGAACTTGTGCTCATAGTTCTGCTTGAGCGCCGGGTTCTGCGCCTCCTTGCGCAGGAAGCAGTTGCCGACCGCCAGCGTCTCGATCTCGGTGCCCATGAAGCAGCGGAAGGCGTCCTCCGGGCTGCCGACGATCGGCTCGCCGCGCACGTTGAAGCTCGTGTTGACGATCACCGGGCAGCCGGTCCTGCCCTTGAACTGCGCGATGAGGTCGTGGAAGCGCGGGTTGGTTTCCTTGTGCACCGTCTGCACGCGCGCCGAGTAGTCGACGTGCGTCACCGCCGGGATCGCCGAGCGCGGCACGTTCAGCTTGTCGATGCCGAAGAGCTGCTGCTCCTCCGCGGTCATTGCGATGCGGTGCTCCTCGCCGACGTCGGCGACGAGCAGCATGTAGGGGCTTTCCGTGTTCAGCTGGAAATACTTGGGCGCATCCTCCGCCAGCACCGCGGGCGCGAAGGGACGGAACGATTCGCGGTACTTCACCTTCAGGTTCAATTGTTTTTGCATCGACGCCGAGCGCGCGTCTCCCAGGATCGAGCGCGCGCCGAGCGCGCGCGGGCCGAACTCCATGCGGCCCTGGAACCACCCCAGCGCCTTGCCCTCGGCCAGCGCCCTCGCGCATTCCTCAACTATTTTTTTATCATCGAAAACCTCGAACACGGCGCCCGCCGCGTTCAGCCGGCGCTGGATCTCGTCGTCGGCGAAATCCGGTCCGAGGTAGCCGCCGCGCATCCCGTCCATGGCGCCATTCACCTTGCGCTCGCGCTTCGCGTGGAGGTGATAAGCGACCTGCGCGGCGCCGAGCGCGCCGCCAGCGTCGCCCGCCGCGGGCTGCAGCCACAGCCGCGCGAAGCAGCCGTCGCGCAGGAGCTTGCCGTTCGCCACGCAGTTCAGCGCGACGCCGCCGGCGAGGCAGAGGTTCTTCTCGCCCGTCTCCTTGGCGACGCCGCGCGCCAGCTTGAGCACCACCTCCTCGGTCACCGCCTGGATCGAGGCCGCGAGGTCCATCTCGCGCTGCGTCAGGCGCTCCTCGGGCTTGCGCGCCGGGCCGCCGAAGAGGTGATCGAACTTCGCATTGGTCATGCGCAGGCCGGTGCAGTAGTCGAAGTAGTCGAGGTTGAGGCGGAAGCTGCCGTCCTCCTTGATGTCGATCAGGTGGCTCTTGATCTGGTCCACGAAGCGCGGCTGCCCATAGGGCGCGAGCCCCATGACCTTGTACTCGCCCGAGTTGACCTTGAAGCCGGTGTAGTAGGTGAAGGCCGAGTACAGCAGCCCGATCGAGTGCGGGAAATGGATCTCCTTCACGACGCGCAGCTCGCGCCCGCGGCCGAGGGCGACCGAAGTCGTGGTCCATTCGCCGACGCCGTCCATGGTGAGGACGGCGGCGCTCTCGAAGGGCGAGGGGTAGTACGCGCTCGCCGCGTGGCTGAGATGGTGCTCCGAGAAGAGCAGCCGCTTATCCCAGTCGATGCCGCTCTGCACGTTCTTCAGCTCGGTGAGCAGGTTCGGGCGCTGGAACAGCTTGTCCTTCACCCACACCGGCAGCGCCGTGCGGAATGACGAGAAGCCGCGCGGGGCGAAGGCGAGGTAGGTCTCGAGCAGCCGCTCGAACCTGAGGAACGGCTTGTCGTAGAAGGCGACGTAGTCGATCTCCGAGGGCCGCGTGCCGGTCGTCGCCAGGCAGGAGGCGATCGCATGGTGCGGAAAGCTCGAGTCGTGCTTCTTGCGCGTGAAGCGCTCTTCCTGTGCGGCGGCCGCCACCTGGCCGTCGACCAGCAGCGCCGCCGCCGCATCGTGGTAGTACGCCGATATGCCGAGAATGCGCATCGGTCAGAACAGCGTGTAGATGAAGGGCGCCACGACCGAGCCCTGGGCGAGGACCAGGAGCCCGCCGATGAGCACGGTGACGATGATGATCGGCAGCAGCCAGAACTTGCGGCGCGCGCCGAGGAATCTCCACATCTGGACGACGAGGTCCATCGCGACTCCTTAGAAAAGGTTCGTGAAGCTGTCGTCGGCCGGCCCGGGCGGGTCGCGGCGCTTCCAGTACGACGGCGCCGCCGGCTCGAAGCGCCGGAAAAGCGCGTCGCGCCCGGCGAGGCGCATGACGATCGCCACCGGCGTGAAGACGGCGAAGAAGATGACGCCCATCACGATCGGGCTCACCACGCGATTCAGGAGCTCGCCGAACTTCATCCACGCGTGCTTGAGCGGCGCGAGCCAGTGCGCGCGCGTCATGGTGACGACAGCGAGCGCGGCGCCCACGGCCATCATCCAGGGGTGGTAGAAGGCGCCGACGAGGAAAAACAGGGCGGCGAAGGTCCAGCCGAACTTGCGGTCGGAGGGCATCAGGGCGGTGGTCATATCACGGGGAAAATAGCGCGCGGCCTAGGGCCGGCGTCGGGGAGGCGGGGCGGTCCGGTCGGACTAAGGGCGCTTCGCGGCGTAGACGACGCGATGCCAGCCCCAGCGGCGGCCGAGTGCCGTGACGGTGGCAGAGGGCAGCGCGCGGCCGAGCGGCCCCCAGTGCTCGGGATTGAAGTAGTGCACCTCCTGCTGGCGGACCTCGAAACCGACGAAGAGGCGAGCCGCCTCGCCCTCGTCGTAGACCTGCGAATAGGGATTGTCGGGACCGTCGGTATTGCGGTTCAGCCATTCCTGCTCGCTCATGCGGCCCGCCCGCCGCGCGAGCTCGCGGTGGCGCCCGAGCTTCTGCGCCGGTAGCCCGAGCGCCGCGGCGAGCGGCAGCACGCCGGGGACGGCGAGCGCCCGGGCGCCGAGCTTGCGCGCATACTTGATTTCGACCGCGTAGTTGATCGAGGTGCGGTTGTAGAGCATCGCCACCAGCTCACCGCCCGGCTTGAGCACCCGCCGGATCTGGGCGACGGCGCCGTCGACCTCAGGAATGTGGTGCAGCACGCCGAAGGTGTAGACGATATCGAAGGAGGCGTCGGGGAACTGGAGCGCGGTGGCGTCCATCTGCCGGGCGCCGCCCGGCAGGCCGAACGTCGTCAGGGCGACCGAAGTGGCCAGCGTGGAGCCCGCGTCGACGTTGATGCCGGTGTAGCGCCCGCCGCGCCCGATGATGCGCCGGGCATCGGTGCCGACGCCGGTGCCGATCTCGAGCACCCGCTTGCCGCGCCAGTCGATCGCATCGATGATCCCGGCGATGTGCGACTGCAGGCGGTAGCGCTCGCGCTCCACCTCGAGGAAGAACTCGCGCGACAGCTTCTCGCGCGAGCTGAACTCCGAATCGCAGGGCTTCGCGTTCCAGTACGCCTGGACGCGCTTCTGCAGCTCGGCGGCGTCTTCCATGCCGGCTAGACGGCGGGCCGGGCGCGCGGCGCGGTGCGCGCCCAGAGCGCGTCGTAGGCGGCGAGGAGCTTCGGCGCCTCGTGGCGCCACTCGAGCTCTTCCATCACCCGCCGGCGGCCGAACTCGCCCATGCTCTTCCGCCGC
>DASQAW010000231.1:0-2745 GCA_035635495.1 Burkholderiales bacterium | reverse complement strand
ACGCCGACGGTACGGATCGCCGGGTCGTGCAACGCGGTGCGTCGATCCGCCGACGGCCGGCTGCAAGGCGATCTCTTCGACGGCGAAGGCTTCGTGCGCGGGATGCGGCGCAAGGGGTTCAGGGTCGAGGGCGCACGCGCGCTGGTTGTCGGCGCGGGCGGCGTCGGCTCCGCCATCGCGGCATCGCTCGCCGCGGCGGGCGTCGCCAGGCTGAGCCTTTACGACGCGCGCGCCGAGTCGACCACCGCGCTCGCCCAGCGGTTGCTCGCGCATTACCCCAAGTTGGGTGTTTCCACCGGCAGCAAGGATCCCGCCGGCCACGACCTGGTGGTCAATGCGACGCCGCTCGGCATGAACGAGGGCGACCCGCTGCCGCTCGACGTGGCGCGCATCGCGCCCGGCACTTTCGTCGGCGAAGTGGTGATGAAGCAGGAGATGACCGCGTTCCTGCGCGCGGCACAGGCGCGCGGCTGCCGCTTCCAGGTCGGCACCGACATGCTCTTCGAGCAGATCCCCGCGTACCTCGAGTTCTTCGGCTTGCCGAGCACTACGCCGGAGACGCTGCGCTCCCTCGCGAAAATTAGCTATTGAAATGAAGCGCGCCATCGGCCTCGCGGCGCTGACCGTTCTCGAGCTGCCGCACGACGAGCAGGTGAGCGTGGCTGCGCAAGCCGGTTACGACTGCGTCGGCCTGCGCCTCATCCCGGTCGCCGGCCAGCCGTTCCAGCATGCGCTCGACGTCGGCGCGATCGAGCGGCGGCTCGCCGATACCGGCGTGCGTGTGCTCGATATCGAGGTGTTCCGCCTGGCGCCGGACACCAGGGTGGCCGATTTCGAGGCGACGCTGGCGGTCGCGTCGCGCCTTGGCGCCACCGAGCTGCTGGTGCACGGCGCCGACCCCGATGAATCGCGCCTGATCGATCGCTTCGGCACCCTGTGCGATCTCGCGGCGCGCTACCGCCTGGCGGCGAACCTCGAGCCGATGCCCTGGGTCGATGTGTCCAACATTGCAAAGGCGCGGCGGGTGCTTGAAGGCGCCGGTCGTGCCAATAGTGCATTGCTGATCGATGCGATCCACTTTTTCCGCGCCGGCGACCGCTTCGACGACATTCCGAAACGGCTGCACTATGCGCAGTTGTGCGACGCGCGGGCAGAGCGCCCCGCCGACATGCAGGAGATCATCCGCCAGGCGCGCGGCGATCGCCTGTTTCCGGGGGAGGGCGGACTCGATCTCGCGGGCCTGCTGCGCGCGCTGCCCGCGGAGCTGCCGCTCAGCCTGGAAATTCCTTACGCCAAGCCGCTGCCGGCGCTGGAGCGCGCGCGCCGCGCCCTGGCGGCGACAAAAGCGGTGCTCGAGCAATGCGCATTGCCGTCGTAGGCGCCGGCCAGTTCGGCCGGCGGCACATCGACACGGTGCGCAAGGAGCCGCTCTGCAAGCTCGCCGCGGTCGCCGATCCGGTGCAGGGCGCGGATTTCGGGGTGCCGAACTACGCGCTCTACACCGAGATGCTGGACAAGGAAAAGCCCGACGGCGTGATCATCGCCACGCCGAACGCGCTGCATGTCCCGGCGGGACTGGCCTGCGTCGAACGCCGCATTCCGATGCTGGTGGAGAAACCGATCGCCGAGACGGTGGAAGCCTCGCGCCGGCTGGTCGACGCCGCCGAGAAGGCGCGCGTGCCGCTGCTCGTCGGCCATCATCGCCGCCACAACCCGCTGATCGAAAAGGCGCGCGAGATCGTGCAGGGCGGCGCCATCGGCCGCCTCGCCGCGGTGGCCGCGCTCTGGCTGCTGCAGAAGCCGGCCGACTACTTCGACGTCGCGTGGCGGCGCGAGTCCGGCGGCGGGCCGCTGCTCATCAACCTGATCCACGACGTGGACGACCTGCGCTACATCTGCGGCGAGATCACCGAGGTGCGCGCCATCACCGCCAATGCGGTGCGCGGGTTCGAGGTGGAGGACTCGGCGGCCGTGACGCTGCGCTTTGCCAATGGCGCCGTCGGCACCGCGACGGTCTCGGATGCGGTGCCGGCGCCCTGGAGCTGGGAGCTGGCCTCCGGCGAGAACCCGGTGTACCCGCAACAGCAGGAGAACTGCTACCTCTTCTCCGGCACCAAGGGATCGCTGGCGCTGCCGCGGATGGAACTCTGGCGCTATGGGGATAAGGCAGGCTGGTATGCGCCGCTCGCGCGGGAGCACATCGCAGTCGAGAAGGCCGATCCCCAGGCGCGGCAGCTGCAGCATTTCTGCCGCGTGATCCGCGGCGAGGAAGCGCCGCGCTCGAGCGGCGCCGACGCGACGCGCACGCTCGCCGTGGTGCAGGCGATACACGAGGCGGCACGCAGCGGCAAATCGGTGCGCCCGTGAAAGCGGCGGTGACGATCTGGTGCGACGTGGCGCCCGAGGTGCGCGACGAGTTCGACGACTGGCACGCGCACGAGCACATGCCCGAGCGGCTCTCCATACCGGGATTCCTGCGCGGCTCGCGCTGGGTGGGCGATGCGGGCTACTTCATGCTGTACGAAGCACAGAGCGAGACGACGATTACCGCCGGCGCGTACCTCGAGCGCCTCAACAATCCGACCCCTTGGTCGCGAAAGATGATGCCGCATCACCGCAACATGGTGCGCGGACTGTGCCGCGTAGAGGCGAGCTACGGGGCGGCGCTCGGGCAGGCGCTGCTCACCGTGCGCTTTTCCGGAAACCCCGGACTGGCGCGCGAGCTCGCGGCCCTGCCGGCGCGCA
>DASQAW010000230.1:0-2314 GCA_035635495.1 Burkholderiales bacterium | reverse complement strand
ACGCCGGCGCCGAGGATGGTGATCTTCGCCGGCGCCACGCCGGGCACGCCGCCGAGCAGGATGCCCATGCCGCCGCGCTCCTTCTCGAGGCAGCTCCCGCCGACCTGCACCGACATGCGGCCGGCGACTTCCGACATCGGCGCGAGGAGCGGCAAGCCGCCACCGGGGCGCGTGACCGTCTCGTAGGCGATGCATATGGCTTTGCTGTTGACCAAATCCTCGGTCTGGGCCCGGTCGGGCGCCAGATGGAGGTAGGTGAAGAGCACGTGGCGCTCGGTGAGCTTCTTCCTCTCCGCCGGCTGCGGCTCCTTCACCTTGACGATCAGCTCGGCTTCCTTCCACGGATCGCCGATGCGCGCGCCGGCCTTCTCGTAGGCTGCATCGGCCGCGCCGATGCCGGCGCCGGCGTTGGTCTCCACGACGACCTGGTGGCCGGCAGCGACCACCTCGCGCGCGGAGGTCGGCGTCAGTCCGACGCGGTACTCGTGGGTCTTTACTTCCTTCGGGACGCCGATGATCACCGGGCGAGGATTATGGCGCGGTCAGAACCGCTCCGCGCGAAACGGGGTCGGATCGACGAACGGGCGCTCGCCGCACACCATTTCCGCGACCAGCCGGCCGGTCACCGGGCCGAGCGTCAGGCCGTGATGCGCATGCCCGAACGCGAACCACAGGCCCTTGTGGCGCGGCGCCGGGCCGATGACCGGCATCATGTCCGGCGTGCAGGGCCGGGAGCCCATCCACGGCTCCGTATCCAGTCTTTCCGCCAAAGGAAACAACTCGCGGGCGATCGGTTCCGCCCGCCCGAGCTGCACCGGCGTACGGATCGCGTCGCGCAGCGCGAACTCCGCGCCGGTCGTGAGCCGGATGCCGCGGCGCATCGGCGCGAGAAAATAGCCGCGCTCCTGATCGAGCACCGGATGGTTGAGCACGGCGTGCCCCGCTGCGCGGTAGTGCATGTGGTAGCCGCGCTTTACCGCGAGCGGCAGCGCGTAGCCCAAACGCTTCGTCACCACGTCGGACCACGGGCCCAGCGCGACCACCACGTCGCGCGCCGAGACGGGTCCCTCGACGGTGCGCACCTTCCAGCCTTCCTCCAGGCTCGCGGCATTCCCCTGGACAAAGCGTCCGCCCAGGCGCTCGAACAGCGCGAGGTAGGCGAGCGCCAGCGCCTGCGGGTCCACGATCGCCAGCGGATCGGTCCAGTGCAGCGCGCCGGTCAGCACCGGCGCGAGATGCGGCTCCTCCGCCTGCAGCGTGGCCGCGTCGAGGGTGCGGTAGTTGAGCCCGAACTCCTGCTTCCAGCGCTCCGCTTCGGCAAAGCGCTTGTCGCGCTCGCGCTCCGTGCGGAATACCTTCATCCAGCCCGTCGGGCGCGCAAGGTCCCGGGCGCCCGCCTCGCGCATCAGCGCCTCGTGCTCCACGATGCAGTGCTCGATGAGCTGGGCGTAGGCGCGCGCGATCGCGGCGTGCTGTTTGGGACGCGAGTGCGTCCAATAGATCCAGAGGAACCGTGCGAGGCGCGGAATAGCCGACGGGTGGTAATGCGCGTCGATCGTGCGGTTGAGGCCGTAGCGGAAGAGCGCGCCGAAGTCGTGCGGAAAGCCGTAGGGGTAGACGCCCTCGCGCTGCACGAGGCCGGCATTGCCGAACGAGGTCTCCTCCGCCGCGCCGCGGCGGTCGACGAGAACGGTCGAGCGGCCGCGCTGCTGCAGATGCACGGCGACCGAGATGCCGACGATTCCGGCGCCGAGGACGACGGCGTCAGCCTGACTCACTACCCATGGCGGCGCTTGGCAAGTGCCTCGGTCACCGTAGTCTGCTCTCCCAGCTCGAGCTTGGCGATCTGGTTGCGATGCACTTCATCCGGACCGTCGGCGAAGCGCAGCGTGCGCGCGTGCGCATAGGCGTACGCGAGGCCGAAGTCGTCGGACACGCCGCCGCCGCCGTGCACCTGCATCGCCCAGTCGATCACCTGCAGCGCGACGTTCGGCGCCAGCACCTTGATCATCCCGATCTCTTTCTTCGCCGCCTTGTTGCCCACGGTGTCCATCTTCCACGCGGCGTTCAGCACGAGAAAGCGCGCGCTGTCGATCATGATGCGTGACTCCGCGATGCGCTCGCGCGTCACGCCCTGGTCGGCGACCGGACGGCCGAAGGCGATGCGCTCGGTGGCACGCTTGCACATCTTCTCGAGAGCACGCTCGGCCTGGCCGAGCAAGCGCATGCAGTGATGGATGCGGCCGGGCCCGAGCCGGCCCTGCGCGATCTCGAAGCCGCGGCCTTCGCCGAGCAGCACGTTGGACGCCGGCAC
>DASQAW010000229.1:0-2106 GCA_035635495.1 Burkholderiales bacterium | reverse complement strand
CCGCGCGAGCTTGTTGAGTTTCTGCTCGCTGCGCGCGTAGCTGAAAATGACCTCGTGGCCGGCGCGCGCGAAGATCGTTCCGAGCTTGCCGCCCATCAAGCCTGAACCGAGGATGCCGATGCGCATGTGCCCTCCCGCAAGCGCGCTTTATAACTCCTCGCGCTGCGGCCGAGGGCAAAAAAAAGGTCCCGGCCTCCCTCCCCCCGGGACCCAAAACACGGCCACATGGCCGCGTGTGAGATGACGGGTGGGAGTGTTGCGGGGATGCCGGCATTCGTCTGTCGACTTCGTCCGCCCGCGCTCGAGACCTGACAGGCTTTTACGCGACGAGGCCCAATGCCGCCCTCCGCTAGGGCAATCGATCCCGACTCTTGGTCTTCGCCAGCCGGATGACGACGTTCGAAACCATCACGCTGTTGGGCACGATGACCTCGTTGCCTTGCGCGTCGCGCAGGATGGTGTAGCCCAGCGTGCTCTGCGCCGCGAGGCCGAGGATGATCGACACCACGCTCACGCCGGCGAGCAGTGCGGTGCCGAGCGAGCGCCCTTCCGGCACGACATGGGCGTAAAGAACGAATGCGATGAGGTAAGCCACAGTCCCGTGACATCGGAGAGGCGCCGTTCGACCTGCCTCTCCATCCGCTTGACCAGAGCGCCGAGGATGGCGGCCGCCGCAAGGAAAATGACGGCCAATGCCGTCGCGCCGAGCAGGCTGCCCGGGTCGAAGAGCTCGCGCGGCAGGTACTCCATGATGACCGCTAATCGATCGCGCTAAGCGAGGCGTTTTTCGATCGGCTTCACCGCGATCCGCAGACCAGTCGCTTTGAGAAGCGCTTTGAGACTGCGCAGTTCTGGATTCCCGTTCTTCGAGAGCATCTTGTAGGTCGCTTCGCGCGTCAGTTTTGCCTTGCGCGCCACTTCGGCTATGCCTCCCCGCGCCTGCGCAACCTGACGCAGCGCTACCATGATCGCGCCCTGGTCGCCGTCCTCGATCACCGCCTCCAGGTACGCTGCCGCTTCTACCGGGTCCTTCAACTGCTCGATGAGCAATGGCTCATACGCCACGCTAGCGGGAACCACGCGGGCTTTGCTGCGCGGTGCGCGCCTTGTAGTCTTTGAGACAGTCCTTCGCATGCTTGATGTCATCGCCTTGAGTCCGCTCGTCTCCTCCGCAAAGTAGCAGAACCACTACCCTTCCGAGCCGGGCGAAATAGACGCGGTAGCCCGGCCCCCAATCGATCCTTAGCTCCATTACACCTTCGCCGACAGACTTCGCGTCGCCGAAGCTGCCGGCGGTCACCCTGGCAAGCCGGGCCTGAATTCGCGCCCGTGCCTGCCGTTTGGTAGTAATAGAGTTCCACACCTACTGTAATTTATAGTTTACAACGAGTCAACCCCCTATAAGAGACCGGGTATGGAGGTCGTTCAAACCCAAACCTAATCGATAAACGCCCTCAATCGGGCGTCGCGTTCGCGTCCTTGGCGATGCGCGCCCAGCGCTCGGTCTCGGCGGCGACGTACCTGGCGAAGGCCGCGGGACTCTCGCTGGTGATTGCCTCGGCGCCGCCGGTCTTGAGCCGCGCGATCACGTCCGGATCCTTCATCACCTGCTGCGACACGCTGAATAGCTTGTCCACCACCTCGCGCGACGTGCCCACCGGCACGAAGATGCCTTGCCAGGAGCTCGCGGCAAGATCGGCGTAGCCCGCTTCGTTCACGGTCGGCACGCTGGGGATCTGGTCGATGCGCTTCGCGCTCGTCACCGCGAGCGGCTTCAGGCGCCCCGCCTTGATGCCCGGCATCGCCGAAGCGGCGGTGGCGAACATGAGGTGCGTCTCGCCGCCCATCAGCCCCGCCGTCGCCGGCCCGGCGCCGCCCTTGTAGGGCACGTGCACCATGTCGAGCTTCTCGAGCTTGCGAAAGAGCTCCATCTCGAGGCGATCGAGGCTGCCGCTGCCGGGCGAAGCGTAGTTCAGCTTGCCCTGGTTGGCCTTCGCATAGTCGACGAGCTCGCGCACGGTGCTCGCCGGCACCGAGGGATGCACGATCAGCACGCTCGGCACGTCCACCACCTGCGTCACGGCGACGAGGTCCTTCGTCGGCGTG
>DASQAW010000228.1:0-8302 GCA_035635495.1 Burkholderiales bacterium | reverse complement strand
TCGGCGCGAACGTTTACGCGCGGCACTGCGCTTCGTGCCATGGCGCGAAGCTCGAAGGGCAGCTTGAGTGGCGCCGCCGCCTGCCCAACGGCCGCATGCCGGCGCCGCCGCACGATGAAACCGGCCACACCTGGCATCACCCGGATGGCATGCTCTTCGCCATCACGAAGCGCGGCCTGGTGCCGCCTTACGCGCCGGCCGATTACCAGAGCGACATGCCCGCTTTCGGCGGCAAGCTCTCCGATGACGAGATCTGGGCCGTGCTGGCGTTCATCAAGAGCCACTGGGCATCGCGCGAGGTGCTCGACGCGCGCAAGGAAATGACGCGCGACACCCGCTAGGTCACTTCACCAGCAGCACGGGCACTTCCGAGATGTTCATCACCTTGTTGGCGGTCGAGCCGATCCATTTCGCCGGCGTGCCGACGTAGATCACGTCGCAGGCCGCCTTCTTCGCTTGCTTGGCGATCTCATCGGCGGGGTCGCCGACGAGGACGCGCGTCTCATAGGGCACGCCCGCGCGCTCGAGGAGCTTCTTCGCCTCGGCGAGCGCCTGCTCGCCCTCCTCCTGGTAGTAGCGCTCGATCTGCGCCTTGCCGACGGCGGCGCCCATGCCGGGCAGGCGCGGTACGGGCCGGTGCACCGTGACGAGCTCGACCTGCGGCTTCTCGCGGTACCAGTCGGCGTGATCGACGAGGCATTTCACGGCATCCAGAGAATGCGCAGAGCCATCCACCCCGAGAAGGATTTTCATGCGGGCATTCTACGACTTGGTGTACCTTAGCCCGGCTTTAAGCCCAGGGCGGTCGTCCCCATATTTCCCGGATGAAGTACAAGGACTATTACAAGATCCTCGGCGTCGAGCGCACGACGGGCGAGGATGAGATCAAGAAGGCCTACCGCAAGCTCGCGCGCAAGTACCACCCGGACGTCTCCAAGGAGGCCAACGCCAAGGAGAAATTCCAAGAGGTGTCCGAAGCTTACGAGACGCTGCGCGACAAGGAAAAGCGCGCCGCCTACGACAGCCTCGGCAGCCACCGGCCGGGCCAGGACTTCCGCCCGCCGCCCGACTGGTTCGACCGCTTCGGCTCGGGGCGCCAGGAGGATCTGCGCGACACCGACCTCTCGGATCTCTTCGAGCAGATGGGCATCTTCGGGCGGGCAGGCGCCCGGCGCGGCGGCTTCGGCCGCAACGTACCCATCCCCGGCGAAGACTACGAGACGCCGGTGCGCATCCGCCTGGAAGAGGCGGCGCGCGGCACCGAGCGCGAGTTCCAGCTCGACGGCCGGAGCCTGCGCGCGCGCATCCCGAAAGGCGCGGTCGACGGGCAGCGCCTGCGGCTGCGCGGCAAGGGAGGTCCCGGGGTGAACGGCGGGCCACCGGGAGATCTCTATCTGCAGATCGTGCTCGAGCCGCACGCGCTCTTCAAGGCGCGCGGCCACGACCTCGAGATCGAGCTGCCGATCACGCCGTGGGAAGCGGCGCTCGGCGCGATGGTGGAAGTGCCGACGCTAGAGGGTCGTGTCACGATGAAAGTGCCGCCCGGCTCCAAGAGCGGACAGAAGCTGCGCCTCGCCGGCAAGGGGCTGCCCAAGCCCGGCGGCGGCGCGGGCGATCTGTACGCCGTGCTCGACATCGTCGTGCCGACCACGCTCACCGAGCGCGAGAAGAAGCTCTACGAGGAGCTGGCCGCGGCATCCAAGTTCGATCCGCGCACGCGCCTGCGGATCTGATGGAACGACACTTGCAAGCAGGGGCCGCATTAGCGGACCCGGGAGATTGCGATGGCGCTGAACCAGAACCAGACCCGTGAATTGCAACGCTTGATCGAGCGGCGCCGCGAAGCGCTCGTTGCCGAGCTGCGCGAGGACGCCGCGCGCACCCGGGAGCATCCCTACGCCGAGCATGCCGGCCCGGCGCCCGACTCGGGCGACGAATCGGTGGCGACGCTCTTCGCCGACCTCGAGCAGGCGGACCTGACGCGCGACCTGGAGGAATTCCGCGCGCTAGAAGCCGCGCGCCAGCGCCTGAAGGACGGCGGCTACGGCATTTGCATCGACTGCGGCACCGACATCGACTTCCCGCGCCTGAAGGCGTTTCCGGCGGCGCCGCGCTGCATACAGTGCCAGGAGCGCTACGAGAAGACCTACCGCGGCGAGCCGAAGCCCAGCCTCTGATTCGAGCGGTCTAGTTCGGCCGAAAGACGAGGAAGTACTGGTTCGGCAGGAAGTCGTGCTCGCCGGCGAGCTCGTAGCCGGCTTTCGCCAGCTCGCGCTTCACCTGCTCGGGTGAGACGCGCGCCCGCGGCGGCGGGCCGATCTCCGAGTCGAGCGTGAAGTCGATGATCGCCACGCGCCCCTGCGGCGCGAGCGCGCTCTTCAGCGCGCCGAAGTAGCGCGTGCGGTCATCGATGTGGTGGTAGGTGTCGACGAGCAGCGCCAGGTCGACTTTCTCCGGCAACCTCGCGTCATCGGGCGCCGCTTGCATGGCGACGACGTTCGCCAGCTGCTCCTGCTTCGCCCGGCTCGCGAGGTGGCGCACCATGTCGGGCTCGATGTCGATCGCGTAAATCTTGCCCTTCGGCAGGACACGCGCGAAGCGCAGCGCGAAATAGCCGGTACCGGCGCCGATGTCGGCGACCACCGCGTCGGGCTTGAGCGCGAGCGCCTTGATCACCTCGCTCGGCTTCTGCCAGGCATCGCGCTTCGGATCGTCGAACACGGCGGCCCACTTGTCGGCGTCGCCGAACTGGTGCTCGTGCGTGTGCGGCGCCTGCGCGCCGGCGCTTGCAAGGAAGCCGACAGCCAGCAGCAGACCGAACGGTGCTAGTCTCGGCATCGGTGGAAAAAGAGAATCGCCCCTGGTCCTTGCACGTCGCCAACCTCGCTCGCGCGGCGTTCTGGCTCGCGCTGCTGCTCATTGTACTGGTGCAGCTGTTCGGCGGCCGCGGCGTCGACAAGCAGCGCGCCACGCTGCTCGGGCAGTTCGAGGAGTCCCGCAAGTCGCGCGTCATCGCGATGATCCATCGCCAGGAGAGCGCCAGCATCTTCGGCGTGCAGGTGGCCGGCAGCATCAGCATCGACGACTCCGAGGCGGTGCTGCGCGCGATCCGGCTGACGCCGCCCGAGCAGCCGATCGACGTCATCCTGCACACGCCCGGGGGCCTCGTGCTCGCCGCCGAGCAGATCGCCAAGGCGCTGGTCGAGCACAAGGGCAAGGTCACCGTATTCGTGCCGCATTACGCGATGAGCGGCGGCACGCTGATCGCGCTGGCGGCCGACGAGATCGTCATGGACGCGAACGCCGTGCTCGGCCCGGTGGATCCGCAGCTCGGCGACATGCCGGCGGCCTCGATCGTGAGAGTGGTCGAGATCAAGGGGCCGCAGCGCGTCGGCGACGAGTTCCTGATGCTCGCCGACATGGCGCAGAAGGCGCGCATCCAGGTCGCGAGCTTCGTCGCGCAGGTCCTGCTGAAGCACATGCCGGAGAAGCAGTCGCTGCAGGTCGCGACGGTGCTCACCGAAGGGCGCTGGACGCACGATTACCCGATCACGGTGCAGGCGGCGCGCCAGCTCGGCCTGAAGGTCTCGACCGACATGCCGCTCATGGTCTACGCGCTGATGGAGCTCTACCCGCAGGGCGGCGGCATCCGGCCTTCGGTCTGGTACGTGCCCATGCGCCGCACGCCGCCCGCGCCCGGCATGCCGCAGCAGACGCCCGCGCCGCGGCCCGAGGGCAAGAGTCCCTAGCGCCTAAGCACGCATTTCTCGTAGAGCCGCGCGAACGCCCCCTGCGGGTCGTACTTGGCCTTCAACGCTCGATAGGCGTCGCCGCCGTAATAGCGGTCGAACTCGCCAGGCGTGAAATAGCTGTCCGAGTAGAGCGACTTGATGCCGCCGAGCTCGGCCACCTTGCTCTCAATCAGGCGGTTGAAGTGGCCCGGCGGGTGCGCCTCGCGCGTGCGCTTCACGTCCCAGAAGCCGAAGTTGACGTACCACTCGGAGCGCACCGGATAGAGAGAAAAACTGCCCTGCTGCGGGCCGATCGGGCAGATCCACTGCGGCCAGAGCGCGATCTCGCGGGCATAAAAATCCAGGAACTCGGCCGCCCGCGCGAGCGGAATGTCCACGTCCTGGATGACTGATTCGGAATGCAGGCCGATGACGCGCTCGAGCTTCCGGGTGACGCCGACGCGGCTGTTCCAGCGCATGATCTTCGTGTAGGTGCGCGATCCCAGGCGCTCGCGCCCGTACAGGCGCCGGATCAGCGGGTTCTGCGCCAGCAAGTTCTTCGAGCACCAGAACCAGTCGGTGTCCCAGCGCCAGAGGTAGTCGCTGACTGTCAGATAGTCCTCGCGCCTCCCGGCGATCGAGCGATAGTAGATGTGCTCGTAGGTATAGTCGCTCGTGTAGGGCGCCCAGTCGGCGAAGCGGCCGAGCGTCATGTACATCCGGTCCCGCGAGAACACGGTGCCGTCGACGAAGTCGGCCTCGCCCGCGCGCAGCCGTTCGCCCAGCGAATGGAAGAACTTGTCCGCCGACTGGAACCCGATGTGCTCGAGGCGCACGTAAGGCTTCACCGGCACCGCCCTGGCTTTCACCCGGAGGGCGTAGCCCAGCGTGCCGTACGAGTTGGGGAAGCCGAAGAACAGATCGGCGTGCTCGTTCTGCCGGGTGCAGGTCACGATGCTGCCGTCGCCGAGCAGCACGTCGAGCTCGAGCATCGTGTCGTGAACGAGACCGTAGCGGTGCGAGGACGACTCGATGCCGACGCCGGCCACCGCCCCGCCGAGCGTGATGGTCTTCAGCTGCGGCACGACCGCGGGCATCACGCCGTGCGCGAGGCACTCGCGCGTCAGGTCCTCGTAGGTGATCATGCCCTCGGTGTCGACCGAGCCTGCGGCCGCATCCATCTCGAGCACCTGGTTGAAGCCGCGCACGTCGAGCCTCCGCCGCGCCACGCCTTGGCGGTCGCGGAAGAGGTTCGACGTTTCCTTGGCGAGCCCGACCGGGCCCTCGCCTGCCTTAAGCCGCGCGGCTAGGGCTTCTCTTTTCCTGGAGTGCTGCTGCTGCGGGCTGTTCGCGCTGTTGTTCGTAGAGGAAGCTCCGGCTCATCGGGTAGCCCGTCATCGAGACGTTACCCTTGGAGAACACGACCTGGAAAAGATGGGTGCGGCCGCTCGGCGAGCGGAACATCTCGGCGCAGCCGTAGAGGTACACGCGCCAGATGCGCCGGAAGCGCTCGTCGAAACGCTGCGGGTCGAGCGCGCGGATCTTCTCCCAGCTGCGGTCGAAGCGCTCGGCCCAGACGTCCAGCGTGAGGGCGTAGTGGCGGCGCAGGTTCTCGACGTCGAGGACCTCGAGGCCGGCTTTCTCCATCTCGACGATGACGTCGGCGAGGCTCGGGATCCAGCCGCCCGGGAAGATGTACTTGCGAATGAAGTAGTCGGTCTCGTAGTGGCCGACGTGGCCGATGAAGTGGATCAGGCCGAGGCCGCCGGGCTTGAGCGAGCGCGCGTGCGCCCGGATGAGATCCACCAGGCCGTCGCGACCGGCGTGCTCGAGGCAGCCGATCGACACCACCTTGTCGAACTGGCGGTCCATGCTGCGGAAGTCGCCCTCGACCGCCGCGGTGTTTTTGAGGCGGCGGAACTCGATCTGCCGCCGCGCGTGTTCGACCTGCGAACGCGTCGTGTTATAGCCGGTGACCTTTACGCCGAAGTGGTCCTCGGCGTACATGAGGAAGCCGCCGAAGCCGCTGCCGATGTCGACCACCTCCTCGCCGGGCTGGAGCAGCACCTTCTTCCCGACATGGTCGAGCTTGTTCCGCTGCGCCTCCTCGAGCGTGCGCGTCCCCTCGCTCCAGTAGGCGCAGGTGTAGAGCATCAGCGGATCGTCGAGCCAGAAGCGGTAGAACTCGGGTCCGAGCGCGTAGTGGAACTCGGCGTTGCGCTTGGCCCGCAGCCAGTTCGTATTGGCGTGCAGGAACTCGTGCAGGTTGTTGGCCATGCGCACCAGGAGCTTGGGCGTGTCGGCCCCGGCGGCCATGCCGGCGGCGAGCGCGCGGGCGAGGCTGCCCTCGAGGTCGACTTCGCCCGCGAAATAGGCCTCTAGGAGCCCGACGTGGCCGAAGGCGGCCATGCGCCAGTAGGCCCGCGGCTTGCGAAAGACGAGCGTGAATTCCGGATTGCCGCTGCCCGTGCGCCACTCCGACCCGTCGGCGAGGCGCACGGCGAAGGCGATGCCGGAACGCTCGCCGATCTGGCGGAAGGTGCGGTCTACGAGAGATCTCACGGCGAGCGGCGATTCTACAGCGCGATAGAACTCGTCATGCGAGTTTGATAGCCTCGGTTCAACCTCAGGCACCTTAAGAGGAAATTACATGGCGAAAGGTAAAGAACGCCCAACGGCGACCCCGAAGACCGGCGGGTCTGGCAACCCGGGAAGCAAACCCGAGCCCGCGCCGCGCTCGGCCAGGAGCGCCCCCGATGCGCCGGCGACCCGGCCACCGGCCGGCGGTATTGCGGTTAGGACGTCGGGCAGCCGCGCCCCGAGGCTCTCCCCCGAGGAGGTCTACAAGCTGATCCAGGAATCGGCGTACTTCAAGGCCAAGGCGCGCGGCTTTGCGCCTGGGCGCGAGGTGCAGGACTGGATCGAGGCCGAGGCGGAGGTGCGCCTGCGGCTTGAAGGCCGCGCGGCCTAGCGGAGCTGTAGTCGCCCCATGACAGGCGCAACGCCACTCCGAGCGGACCATCGACCTGGACGCGAATCTTGCTAGGAGAGGGAACAAACTCTGAGGCGAGCGTCATGAGGATTTGTGTACATAGCAACCGGGGACCGCGAGGTGAAGAAACTCCTTGCGCCTTTTACCTCGGCGGCCGGCGGCTTCCCGTCCTGGCGGTCCTCGAGCATTGGCAGGACGCCACGCACCATTACTATGAAGTGATGGTCGACGACGGCCGGCGCTTCGTGCTGCGCTTCGAGCCCGGCCAGCGCTGCTGGGAGCTCGCCGCGGTGTTCGCGCCGCAGATCAGGAAGCCCGCACCCAAGCCCAAGCCGGCCGCGCCTGCGCAGCCGCGCAGGTTCTTCCTCGGCTTCCGCAAGCAAGCCGCCGTTACCAAAGCGTCCTGAACGCCCGCTCGATTTCGGTTGTCCTTCTCGCCGCGACACTGTCGGCGTTGCCGGCTTGCAACCGCGACGAGAAGGGCGGTCCCATGGAGAAGGCCGGCCGGGAAGCAGACCGCGCGATAGGCCAGGCCGGGAAGGCGGTTGAACAGGCGGGCAAGGACATGCAGGACTCGGCGAAGGGAAATAAGTAAGGCCGCTGTAGCATCCCGGGATCAACTCCGGGAGACCTCCATGTTCATGGGCATCGCCGTCGCGCCGATCGTCGCCCTGATCGCCGGCATCCTCATCCTTTTCATCCCCCGCCTGCTGAATTACATCGTCGCGCTTTACCTGATCATCATCGGCGTCCTGGGCCTGGTCGCCCGCTACGCGCCCGGCGTGGCGATCTAGTCCCGATGGCGAGCGTCGGGCTCGTCGGCGCGTTCGATCGTCATCGACAGCCTGGACGTGCGCCGCGGGCTGTACCTCGTTGAGCACGATCGGCCGGGCCTGACCGAGTATCTGCTGGCATCGGTGCGCCGGCTCGCCGCCGCCGGCGTCGACTTCGTCGCCATGACCGCCAATACGCCACACATCGTGTTCGGCGAGCTCGCCGGCCGCTCGCCCGTGCCGCTGCTGAGCATGATCGAGGTCTGCGCCGACGAGGCGCGGCGGCGCGGCTTGCGTTGCCTGGCGCTTCTCGGCACGCGCTTCACCATGGAAGCCGCCTTCTACCCCGAGGTATGCGCGCGTCATGGCATCGCCCTCGTGGTTCCCGCGGTAACCGACCGCGCGTGGGTACACGAGCTGTACATCGGACAGCTGCTCAAGGGCGAATTCCGTGACGACACGCGCGCGCGGTTTGTTTCGCTCATCGCGCGCCTGCGCGATGGCGAGCGCATCGATGGCGTCATCCTCGGCGGCACCGAGCTCCCGCTGCTGCTGCGCGCGGCGACCATCGCCGGCCTGCCGTCGCTCGATACGACGGCCCTGCACGTCGCCGCCATCGTCCGGCGCTTGCGAGAATAGTTGCAGTCAATAGGGTGAATTGCGATTTTTGATTTGATCTATTCGCCGTGCGCTCGTAGCCTTAGTGCTCCCTAGAGGAGACCCCCGATGAAACCGCTCAAAGGCACGAGGACGCACGACAACCTCAAGGCCGCGTTCGCCGGCGAATCGCAGGCCAACCGCCGCTA
>DASQAW010000227.1:0-7394 GCA_035635495.1 Burkholderiales bacterium | reverse complement strand
CTCGGCCATGTCGAGGCGTCGCACTTCCTCTTCGGCGTGTCGGCGGCCTGGGCGCCGTTGCTGATGGCGCTGCTCTTCTACCGCGCGGTGGTCGGCCAACCGCTGCCCGAGCGGCTGCGGCCGAGCTGGTTCATCCTGCTCGTGCCGCCGTCGCTGATCTATGCGAATGGGCTGGCGCTGTTCCCCGATTTTGTGCTGCTGGAAAATCTCTACTACCTGTCGCTGGTCCTGGCGGCTGCGCTGCTCATCTATGCGCGCGGCCTGCTGCGCTGGCCGTTCAGCCCCGCCGTCTGGGCCTTCACCTTTCCGCTCGATGCGCTGGCCTACGCCGCCGCGCGCTACGCGCAGGACCATCCCGCGCCGCTCTGGCGCGCGCTCGCGGCGATCACGCTGCTCGTCGCCGCGGCTTTCGTGCTCCTTGCGCTGGTGAGATCGCTGCTCGCGCTACGGCGGGGGCGGTGAAAAACTGATCCGTCAGCGGTTCTCGAAGCGGTTGTAGTCGAAGAGGCCGGCTTCCTTCGGCGCCCATGCGCGCCAGGCCGCGTGCAGGGCGTCGCTGTGCGCCCAGAAGCGCGCGTCGGTGCGCCGGATTCCCCAGGCGTCGGCGAGCGCGCGGTAGTCAGCCTCGGAGGCGAGGCGAGCCACGGCATCGACGAAGCGAGCGAGGTCCGCGGCCTCCACGCTGAATAAGGCGTTCGGGTAGGCAGGGATAAAGCCGTGCGCCACGAGCAGGCTGTCGTCGTCCGGCAGGCGGCGCTCGGCCTCGTCGAACAGCTCGGCCACGTTGCTGTGCGCGCGATTCGCGATCAGGCTGAAATGGTGCTCCGCGTCCTTCGCGTCGCGCACGGTCAGGATGGCGGCCTCTGGCAGGTGCGAGAGTGCGCGTCCGCGCAGCGCGGCGAGCCGCGCGAGCTCGCGCAGCGGCGCCGCCGCGAGCCCGCTCGAGGCGAGCGCATAGCGCCCGGGCGCTACCGGGGCGGCGCGCTTTTTCAGCGCGCCGTAGAGCTCGGCCAGCGGGTCGTTGCTCAGGTAGCGGATGCCGGTCTCGTGAGGGAAATAAGCCTGGGTGTCGCGCAGCAGCTCGATCGCCTGCCGGTGGGCGCCGCGGTACCAGCGCTCGCGCACGGCCTGGCGCGTCTCGCGCGGCAGCAGGGCGAAGAAATTCATCTCGCCCTCCATGCGCAGGAAATCCATGTACAGGCGCGTGGTGAGCTGGTGGCCGACGTTGCCGTAGACGTCGAACCCTGCCACCAGCAGGTAATGGATGCGCTCGAGCAGGGGATAGCCGAGCAGCATCACCGTCTGCGGCTCGGCGCCGAGCAGGCCCTGCACCACCGAGGCGCTGTCGAAGTGGCGCATCACGGTGAGGGCGGCGTTCGGATTGCGGCCGTCGCCGTCCCAGAGCACGTCGAGCGTCGGCCCCGCGGCGGAGTGCGCGAAGGTCTCGTTCTTCGCCTTGAGGTATTTCGCCTCGAGCGCTGCGTAGCGCCGCCACTTGAGCGGGCCGGCGGCGCCTTCCGCCTCGGCCGGCAGGCGCAGATCCCCGAGCTCGCGCGCCAGAAAGACCGCCTCGAGCTCGGCGCGGCGCGGGTCGGGCTTCTCGAACAGCACCCAGAAGTGGTCGTTGATCACGTCGACCGCGACCTGGCCGCGGCACACCGGCCCCTTGATGAAGCCCATCAGCGTGAATTGCGACTCCTCCAGCATCAGCCGGTAGCGCGCCTCGACCGGAAGCTCGCGAAAGGCGACAAAAGGGTTCGATGCGACTTCGGCTGCGTAGGAAGGCAGCGCGCTCACCTCGTAGGGCGCGTCGATGAACCATGCCTTGAGGCGCGCCATGCGCGCGTCGTTCAGCGCGTAGGGCATGTGGCTCTTGGCGAGCGGCGCTTCCGCCAGGCGCCGCAGCCGGTAGTAGACGTGCTCGACGCCGGGATCGTCGTACGGACGCCGCGTGGCGATGGCCTCGATCGGCTGTCCTGGAGGCGTCTTCGAGCGCAGCAGCTCGAAGTACTGCTCGCCGGGCAGGTCGTCGAAGTACAGGTGCGCGATGAACCAGTGCTCGAAGATGTAGCGGCTCGCGAGCCGCGCCTTCGCGCCGTCGCCGTTGAGGAATGCCTCCCATTGCGCCACGCGCGCCGCATGCGCCGCGGACAGCGGCTCGACCGGCGGCCGGGGCGCGCCGGCCTCGATCCAGCGCGCCAGCGCTCCGTGCTCGGCCGCGGAGAGCGCCGGCATGCCGTAGGGCATGCCCCATTGCGGGTACTTGCGCTCGTACTCGGCGATGTCCTCCACCGCCGGGCACTGCTGCGCGCGATCGAGCGAGAAGTCGAAGCGTTCCTTCGGCAGCACCGGGCCGTCGGGCAGGGGGTGCGCGAGCTTGAGGCGCAGCAGTCGATACAGCACGCCCGCCTCGCGCTCCGCCTCCGGGGTCGCGGCGCGCTCGTTCAGCACGGCGTGGAAGCCCTTCGCGCGCCACTCGGCGCTGCCGTGTGCGTCGAGGAACAGGCGTGTCGGCTTGGCGGTGACGAGTCGCGTGGCATAGACCTGCTCGCGGCTCGCGCCGCGCGTCAGGCCTTCGTAGGAAGCCAGGTTGAGCTGGCACGGCGCATCGTTGCAGCCGTGGCACACGGCGCAGCGGTGCTCGAGGATGTTGCTGACCTGCGCGTGCTCGGCCGCCGGGGCGGCGGCCGCTGACCTGTCGTAGCGCGCCGCGTCGGGAGGACCGTAGAGGCGGTCGAGCTGCGCAGCGTAGTACGTTGCGCACCCGGCCAGCCCGAAAATTGAGAACGGCAGCCAGGCGCGCATCGGCGCGCTAGGACCTGCGCCGGCGCTTCTTCGTTGGCGTCCCGGACTTGCGCTGCTGCCATTCCTCGCAGCGCTGCATCGCCGCCGGCGTGAACTCGGCTTGCGGCTGGTCGCCGCCGATGATGAACATCAGCAGGTGCTCCCTGCCCGGCTCGTCGTAGGTGACGTTCATGAAGCGCCGCGCCACGCCCACCGGGAACGAGATCACGTCGTACGGGTTCAGGTCGACGTACTGCATCGCGTCGCCTTCGTTCCACTCGCAGCGCCAGCGGCCGGTCATCGGGATGAAGGTCTCGTTCGTGTCGTGGTTGTGCATGAGCGGGCCCTTGCCCGGTCTTGCCCTGCAGTAGCCGAGGTTGAAGCCCTCGGCGATCGAGATCGCCGGCATCTCCGAGGCGTTGGCGCCGACCGGCGAGGTGGTGGCGGCGTTGTCCGACATCGGCGGCTGAAAGCCGATCACCGCGTAGAGCCTGCGCCGGCACTCGGGCAGCGGGCTGTCGGGCAGTCCGCCGTCGGAGCCCTTGAGTTTCCTGAAGCGCGCCACGCGCTTCAGCATCTCGGGCTTGCTCCAGTTCCGGACGTTCTTCCAGTCGTGCATGGCTTCCTCGTCAGCGTTTGATGCCGGAGAGCGCTTCCAGCACCGCGCACACCGCAGCCGTGTCTTCCTCGGCGTGGCCCTGCGCCATGGCCGCGTTGTAGATCATCGCGGAGGTATTGAAGAGCGGCGTCGCCACGCCGTGCCGGGCGGCGAAGTCGCCGATGATCCTCATGTCCTTCTGGAAGAGCTGCACGCTGATCGTGGCGTCGTCGTAGTCATTCGCCACCATCTGCGGGCCGCGCACCTGGAACATGCGCGAGGCGCCGGCGCTGTTCGCTATCACGTCGTAGATCGTCTTCGGATCGAGCCCGGCCTTCAGGCCGAGGGCGAAGGCCTCGGCGGCGGAGACGTTGTGGATCGCCACCAGCAGGTTGGCGACGAACTTCATCTTGCTGCCGTTGCCGAATTCGCCGAGGTAGTAGTGCGCGCGCGAGAAGCCCGGCATGAACGACTCCGCCTTGCGGAATCCCGCCTCGTCGCCGCTCGCGAAGACCACCAGGTCCTTGGCGCGCGCCTGCGCGCCGGTGCCCGAGAGCGGGCAGTCGAGGAGCACGATGCCTTTCTTCGCCAGCGTGTCGCGCGCGCGCTCCTTGTCCTCGATCGGCAGCGTGCTCGTCTCCATCACCACGCGGCCTTTGCCGTGCAGCTCTTCCGCTACCGCGTGCAGCGCGTCGCTGCTTGGAAGCGAGGTGAGCAGCATCTCGGCCAGCTGCGCCACCGCCGCCACGGATGTCGCCGGCATGCCGCCCGATTTCTTCAGCTCCTCCCGCTGCGCCGCGACGATGTCGAAGCCGTGCACCTTGATGCCGGCCTTGATGAGATTGGCCGCCATCGCCGAGCCCATGGTGCCGAGCCCGATGACGCCGATGGCGTCCTTTTCAGCGGCGATGCGCGGGGCCGACTTTTCCGAGACTCCCATGCCTCTCGCGCCAGGCGCGCGCGTCATTTGCCCTTCTTCGGCTTTTTCGCGGGCTTCTTCTTGTTCCTGGAGGAAGACAACGGCTTGGCGTCCACCAGCACTACGGCGATGACGCAGGGCTCGCTGCCGCGCACGCTCCAGGAATGGTTCGTGCCGCGCTGGATGAACACGTCTCCGGGGCGCAGCAGCGTCTCGCCCTTGTCGAGGATGGCGTAGATCTCGCCTTTCAGCACCGCGATGTAATCAATGGTGCTGGTCTTATGCATCATCGGATCGCTGGAGGAGCGATCCGGGACGTGGCCCGCCTCCAACGTCTCGGCCCATTTGCGCGCATCCGGACGATTTATCCACTGCGCGTCGGGTGGAAACTCGACGATGCGGAATACCGTGCCGTTCTTCGGCGGCTCGAGGCGCACGGCCCGCTGGCCAGCATCGGCGTGACCTTCGTTGCTCGCCGGCGCGCTCGCGCTCTCCCAGAGTTCCGTTAGTGCCAGGCCGGTGTTGCCCATCTCCTTCACGTTCGGCGCGTGGCCGTCCGCGATGATCGTTGACTTGCCCTCGGCGTCGTGCCCGGTGAGCACGCGGCGCACGCGCCAGATCATGCGACGGCGTCGCTCGCGGCGATCTTCTTGCGCGCCCGCATTTCTCCCGCTTTGCCCGTCTCGGGCGCCAGGCGGAAGTCCCAGTGCAGCTTGAGGAACGGGTTCGGCAGGCCGAGCTTCTTCGCCTCGGCCGCGTCGTTCACCTTCCTGTACTTGGCGACGAGCGAGTCCTTCACCGCAAACACCGCGTCGCCGTCGAGGTAGGGATCGCCGTCGACGAAGACGTGCGTGATGACCTGCTGGTAGCCGGGCGCCGAGGCGATGGCGTGCATGTGCGCGGGACGCATGTGGTGGTTGCCCGTGGCGCGCACCAGATCGCCGACCGGGCCGTCCATCGGGATCGAGTAGAACTTCGGCTTGTAGCTCTTGAAGGCGTACTCGCCCTTCGCGTTCGCCTTGACGCGGCCGCGCAGCTCGAATTCGCCGCCGGTCTGCAGGTCGTAGATGCCGTCGGCCTTCGCCTGCCAGATGTCGAGCAGCGCATTCGGCACGGGCTTGCCGTCCACTGTCAGCACGCGGCCGCTCACCCAGACGTCGTCGCCCTTCATCGTCGCGCCTTCGCGCAGATCGGCGCCGTACTCGTACTCCTTCGCGCCGTGCGCGAAGAACGGCCCGAGCACCGTCGCCTCGGTCGCGCCGGGCGCGGTCTTGTGGTTCAGCGCGACCACCATCATCGAGAGCCCGAGCACGTCGGAGAGCAGGATGCACTCCTGGCGCTTGTCGTCGCACTTCTGGCCGACGGCGGTCATGAACTTGATGCCCTCGAACCATTCCTCCTCGGTGAGGTGCACTTCGCGGGCGAACGCGTGCAGGTGCTTGACCGCGGCGGTCATGATCTCCCGGAAGCGCTTGTCCTTCGTGTCTTTCAGCCGCGCGACGACGGCGGCGGTGAGCGTGTCCTCGTTGAACTGGCGCATGGAACTCCTCCTCGACGTGCGAAGCTCAAGTGTATTATCAAACGCCTCCCATGCGACTCGTGACTTTCACTGTGGGAAGCACCCCGCAGCGCACCGGGGCGCTGATCGAAGGCGATCGCAGGGTCCTCGACCTGCAGGCGGCGTACGCTCGCGTCTACCACGGCGCCTCGCCGCTGCTGCACAGCATGCTGCATATCGTCGAAGCGGGCGAGGCGGCGCTCGACACGATCGGCCAGCTCCTGAAAGCGCCGAGCCCGGCGGTGACCTTCAACCGGGAGGAGGTGACGTTCCTGGCGCCGATCCCGGTGCCGCCGCAGATGCGCGACTTCCTCTGCTTCGAGCAGCACCTGCGGCAGGCCTTCGAGGCGGTGGCGAAGATCCGCGGCACGCCGCCGCGTATCCCCGAGGTCTGGTATGAGCGGCCGATCTACTACCACCCGAGCCGCTTTTCCGTCTGCGGCACCGAAGCCGACGTGCCGTGGCCGCGCTACTGCGAGAAGCTCGACTTCGAGCTCGAGTTCGGCTGCTACATCGGCAGACCCGGCAAGGACATCCCGAAGGAGCGCGCGCGCGAGCACATCTTCGGCTACACGATCTTCAACGACTTCTCCGCGCGCGACGAGCAGACCAAGGAGATGGCGGGCCAGCTCGGGCCGGGCAAGGGCAAGGATTTCGACAACGGCAACGCGATGGGTCCCTGTCTCGTGACGGCGGATGAAATCGGCGATCCGTACCGCCTCGAGATGGTGGTGCGCGTGAACGGCGAGGAATGGGGCCGCGGCAACTCGCGCGACATGCGCTGGAAGTTCGAGGACTGCATCGCCCACGCTTCGCGCTCCGAGACGCTGCATCCCGGCGAGTTCTTCGGCTCCGGCACCGTCGGCAACGGCTCAGGCCTCGAGCACCTGCGCTTCCTCGACCCCGGCGACGTGGTGGAGCTGGAGGTCGAAGCGATAGGCGTCCTGCGCAACAGGGTCGTTCGCTAAGAATGTGACTTCGGTCAAGTAGTTAGTCACATTCCGTCACATTCCGTTGCGGAAACAACACATCCGCCGGGCTCATTGCGCCGTTAGCCGCCGGCGGCATTGACACCGTTTCGCGTCGGGCCCCAGTCTCTTTACGCCCTAAAAGGGGGCAATAAATATCTATCAAAAGGAGCGATGCATGAATAAGAAAGCATTAGTCGCAGTTCTCGGCGTCACCGCCGCGGCCTTCGCCTTCCCCGCAGCTGCGCAAGACTTGAGCGCCGTCTACATCGGCGGCGGCCTTGGCCAGTCCAAGTTCAAGAAGGTCTGCCAGGACGCGGGGCCCGGAGAGACGTGCGACGACAAGGACACGGCGTTCAAGATCTTTGGCGGCTACCAGTTCAACAAGAACTTCGCGGCGGAATTCGGCTACACCGACCTCGGCAAGGCCAAGTTCAGCGACCCGACCTTTTCCGCCGAGTTCAAGGCCTACGTCTGGGAGCTCTCGGCGATAGGCGCTTTCCCGGTGATGGATGCGTTCTCGATCTACGGACGCCTCGGCGGGTACTGGGGCGAAGGGAAGTTCTC
>DASQAW010000226.1:0-8570 GCA_035635495.1 Burkholderiales bacterium | reverse complement strand
GCCAGCGCCTCGGCGAACCAGCGCCGGATCTCGGGACGCTCGTCGGCGTAGTCGATCTGGTCGCCGCCCAGGCGCCGGGAGATCCAGGCCTTCGGCACGCCTTGCGCATTGCGGATGGCGACGCCTTCGGCCTTGAAAGCGAGATAGCGCGCCGGCGTCGTGCCGGTGTTGAAGTGCTGATGGAACCAGAGGTTCGGCGGCACGATCATCGCGCCTTCCTTCCAGTCGTAGCGCTTGGGTTCCTCGCCCTCTGGCCACATCAGGCTGAAGCCTTCGCCCGATAGCACGATGACATGCGCGCCCGGGCCATGGGCGTGCGCTTTCTTGTACGTGCCGATCGGGAACTGCGAGATGTGGCTGTTCATCGAGCCCCTGGCCATCGAGAAGCGCGTGTGGCCGCCGCCCGCGCCGCGTTCCTTGGCCGCAAACAATGGCAGGTTGATCGCGTCCGCGACGAAGTTGGTATCCAGCAGCAGCCCCTTCTGCTCGCCCTTGTTGGCGAAGTACTCCGGTTCGCCGTCGAAGCGATCCTTGAAGTCGTAACGGGTGTTGAAGACAAAGCCGATGTCGCCGAAGGCGTTGATGATCACCGGCGCGTTGGTCACGGCGACATAGCGCGCGGGCTCGCGTCCCGAGCCGTTGAAGTGCTGGTGCCAGCAGTTGAGCGGGATGGCGAAGATCGCGCCCGCCTTCCACTCGAACTGGATGCGCTTGCCCGCGTCGTTCCACACCGCGGTCGAGCCGCGGCCGTCCAGCACGTAGATCATTTCCTCGTAGAGCTGGCGCTGCGGCGCGAGGCTCTTCCCCGCCGGGATCTCGCACACATAGCAGTCGTTCGACGTGCGCGAGGCGTCGTGGTTGAGGTAGACCCCTTTGCCGCCGCGCCGCGGCCATGGCTTCAGCTCCACGGCGTGCAAGTCGGGGACGTAAAACGAGCTGATGATGTCGAGCCCCTCGTCCCGTACCCAGCGCGTGTAGGGCGTCTCCTTCTCGGTCGCGAACTTGTTCGCGAAGTCTTCGGAAACGGTGGCGGTCTTCATTCGTGGTTGAAGTTCGTCTCGTGGTTGCGCGGCTTGTAGCCCTCGCCCGCCGGGCCGGCGGCCGCCTTCGGGCGCGGGATCACGGTCTGCTGGAACAGCATGTTCATGAACATGATCAGCGGCTTCGGCTTCAGCACCAGCGCGCGCGCCGGTTTTTCGGCGCTGGCGTTGAAGTGCTGGTGCACGCAGTTCATGTGCACGATCGCCACGTCGCCCGCCTTCCAGTCGTAGCGCACCCCATCGTGCACCTCGTAGCCGGTGCCGTCGAGGATGTAGAACGCCGCTTCGTTCACGTGCCCGTGCTTCTGGGTGCGCCCGCCCGGGGCGTATTCCTCGAGGTGGACGTGCAGGGTCTGGCCGAGCCCGTCGACGGGCTCGATGAAGTGCTTGCTGAAGGACTGCGGCCCATCGTTGAACGTCAGGTCGCGGCCCTTGATCACCCGCGGCAGCGAGCGCAGCCGCGCCAGCTCGTCCTTCAGGCTGTACTGGCCCTGGATGCCGCGGACGAAGACGCGGTCCTTCTTGCTGCTGTAGTGGGATTCCTTGCCCATGTCACTCTTTCTCTCTCTGTATGGCCTGCCCCTTGAGGAAGAGTTCCGACCAGAGCTTCTCCCATTTGTCCGCCTCGTCCAGCACGAGCACCGGATCGATCATCTGGTAGGGAAACTTGTTCAGGTTGGTGTCGATGGCGGTGCTGGCGGGAACGCGGTTCGCCTTCTTGATGAGCTCCTGGCCCTCCGGCGAGAGCATGAAGTCGACGAACAGCAGCGCCGCATGCGGCCGGTCGGTGCGCTTTGCCACGGCGACGCCGTTGGGGCGCCCGAAGGTCGGCGTGAGGGCCTTCCACCTGACCGGCGCGCCGGTGACCGCGAGGCGCTCGGCGTTGTGGTTGTAGATAGTCGCCGCGAGCGGGATCTCGCCCGAGGCGACGAGCCCGGCCATCAGCGTGTGCCCGGTGCGAAGCTGCGGCTTCTGCTTGGCGATCTTGCGGAAGAGCGCCAGGCCCTTCTCCTCGCCCATGAACTTGACGATGGAGCCGAACCAGTCGGTATCGCTCGCCTCGAGGCCGATCTTGCCGGTCCAGCGCGGGTGCGCCAGGTCCTCGTAGGAGTTCGGTACCTCGTTCGGCTTCACGAGGTTGGTGTTGTAGGCGATGGTGAAGAAGTTGAAGCGGTCCGCCGCGTAGTGGCGATGCTTCGGGAACGCCGCCGGCGGCAGGCTCTTGAAGTGCGGGCTCCAGAACTCTTCCAGCAGCCCCTCGCGATACATCGCTTCGAGCTCCGGGCCGTTCAGCTCGAAGGCATCGACCGCGAAGCGCCCGGCGCGGGCCTCGATGATCGCGCGCTGCAGCACCTTCTCGCTCGAGGATCGCCACAGCTCCACCTTCACGCCGTACCTCTTCTCGAACGCCTGCGTGATCGGCACCGAGTCCTTGGTGTTGAGCGAGGTGTAGACGACGACCTGCTTCTCCTTCTTTGCGCCCTCCACGACCCGCTGGTCGCGGTCGGCGCCCTGGTACATATAGAGCGGCTTGTGCGGCCCGGGCGCGGGCTGCGCGAGCGCGAGCGCGGCGCCGGCGGCCAGCGTGGCTGTCACTATGGTTTTCAAAAGCACGGACACATCCTCCTCCAGAAAACAAGAACGGGCGCCTCGCGGCGCCCGTTCACCTTACACCTTCCTTACGCTAAAAGTCGTACAGGATGCCGATGCCGTAGCTCGTGATATCCGCGCCGCGCGCCGGGCTGAGGAGCGACGAGCTGTCGTAGCGCGCCGACTCGCCGTTCTTCGTCCAGTTGGCGAGCGCGAAGAGACGCGTCTGGCGAGTGAGGTCGAGCGCCGCACCCAGGCTGATCATGTAGGAGTTCAGGCCGGTCGTCGTGCAGGAGAGCGCACCGGGCCCCTGGAACGAGCAGCTGCCTGCGCCGGCCTTCACGTATTGCGCCGAACCGCGCCAGCCGCCGCCGAAGCGTCCCTCCCAGCCAAGAGCCCAGGTGGTGTGCTTGTACTCCTGGATGCGCTGTGCCGTGAGCGGGATGCTGGCCGCCTCTGTCCACTTCAGCTTCGAGATGTCTACGGTGAATTCGTGGCCCGGAATGATGCGCAGCGTCCCGCTCAGGCGGGTCGCGGTGTCCTTGGAGCTCGCGTGCTGGTCGTCACCGGTTCCATCGTTACGGAAGAAGTTGCGCAGCCCGTTCGCCACGTTCCGCGAAAGGCCGAAGAAATCCTTGTGGATCTCGTGGGCCAGCGAAACGTAGAAGCGCTCGCTGTCGTACTTGATGCCGTAGGACCACAGCCGCTTGTTCTGCGTTACTGCCGGATCGCCGTGGCGCTCGTCGGGCATGTACTGGGCGCCCGCGGTGATGCCGGCAAATTGCGGCGTCTCGTACATGATGCTGTTCGGCGCGCGCTCGTGGAATCGCGCCAGGCCGTTCGTGCCGATACCGATGTGCGACAGCATGTTGCTCGCCGACGTGAAGTTGCCGCTCTTCACGCCGAACATATTGAGCGTGTCGCCATACTCCTTGTAGACCGTGTCCATGTTGCCGAGCTTCACGCTGCCGAAGCCGCCGCTCAGGCCGACGAAGGAGTTGCGCGTGGCGAAGCGGACGTCGGTGCTGCTTACGCCACCGTTGGCGGTGCAGTCGATGGTGTTGCCCGCCGTGGCGGAGGGCGGCGTGTTGCAGTTATTGGCGACGTCGTCGGGATCCTCGAAGTTGATCGTCTGCTCGAGCTGCCAGATCGCCTTCATCCTGGCCGGGAGCTTCCGCTCGCCGCGGAAGCCGAGGCGCGAGTTCGAGGTCTGCAGACCGAAGTGCGTGCCTTGGTCGGCGGCGGCGGTGTTGTTTCCGGCCGTCTGCGCCATGGTCGAGACGCAGCCCGTACATGTTCCCGTCGAGCCCGAGGTCTTCGACGTCATGAGCTCGGGATACAGCCGCCCGTAGATCTGCATCGTGCCGATTTCGTCGTTGCCAAAAGTGATTTGCGCTTGGACCGCGGGCGCCACGAACAATGCGCCAACGGCGACGGCGAGTGCCTTCCTGTCCATTTTTTCCTCCTCCCAGAAGAAGTGTTCCGCTATCGCGAACGATGATCGCGCAAACGGAACAGCGGCACAGACGCTACAAGCCCTGACACGGAACTGTCAAGCGACGCGTCGCGTGAATGCAACGTCAGCGCCGCTGCGATAGAAAAATAGATTCGTAGAGGCGCGTCCACTTCTCCGACTGGTCGAGCATCAGTGCCGGATCGACGAGGCGCAGCGGCTGCCCGGCGAGCGCGCCCTGCATGTCCCGGCGGGCCGGCACGAAGCCGCGCTCTGCCAGGATGCGCTGCCCTTCCTCGCCGATCATGAAGTCGCAGTAGGCCAGCGCGGCGTGCGGATGGGGAGCACGGCGCGCGAGGGCCAGCCCGTTCGCCCGCGCCACCGGCGGCGCAATCACGAACCAGTCGAGCGGCGCCCCCTTTCGCTTGAGCTGCTCGGCCGTAAAGTTGTAAACCGTCAGGGCGAGCGGGACTTCCCCGGAGGCGACGAGGTTGGTGAGCAGCGTATGGCCGCGGCGCACCGAGACGCCGTTGGTCGCCACGAGCTCGCGGAACAGCCGCAGCCCTTCCGCCTCGCCGAGCCCGGTCACCACCGTGGCGAACCAGTCCTCGTCCCCGGCCTCGATGCCGAGCCGGCCTTTCCAGCGCGGGTGCAGCAGGTCGGCATACGTCCTGGGCAACTCGGCGCGCTGCACCAGGCTGGTGTTGTACGCCTGCACGAAGACATTCAGCCGGGACCCGACCCACTCGCCGTGCGCGGGCAGCGCCGCGGCGATCAGCTCGGCGTGCAGCGGCGAGCGCACGCGCTGCAGGATTGCCTCGCGATGCAGGGACTCGAGGGGGGGCGCGTTGGTCTCGACGATATCGACCTCGTGGCGGCCCGCCTTCGCTTCGGTCAGCACGCGCTGCACCACCTTGTCGGAGGTCGCGCGCCACATGCGGACCTTCACGCCATGCCTGGCTTCGAAGGCGCCGTTCAGCGCCACCATGTCCTCGACCGTCAGCGAGGTGTAGAGGTTGAGCGTCCCTTCCTTGCGCGCGCCGGCGGCGATGCGTTCGGCGCGGTCCGCGCCGGCGTACAGCGCGATGTCCGAGACTGCGTCGGCCGCGGCGCCCAGCGGGACGAGCGCCGCCACGACCAGGGCAAGCGCCGTCCTCATCGGCCATATTCGTCGAGCTTGTAGCGCCGCGGCTTGAGCGCGCGGCAGATCTCGCGGGTGACTTCGCTCTGCTGCAGCTTCAGGCCATGCTCGCGCGCCATCTCGGCGACGATCGCCATGTCGTCCTCGGCCCACGCCATCGTCTGCGTGCCCCATTTCGCCAGCGCGTCGTTCGAGGCGCTCGATATGAGGAGCGCCTGGCGCAGCCGCTCCGCATCCAGTCCGAAGCGCTGCGCGAGCGCCAGCGCCTCGTGATCGGCGACGAGGCAGGCCCAGAGGATGAGGTTGTTGGCCGCCTTGGCGACCTGGGCGCTGCCGGCGGGGCCGGTGTGGACGATATCGCTGGCGAAGGCGGCGAGCACCGGGCGCAGCCGCTCCACCGTCGCTGGATCGCCACCGACGAAACAGAGCAGCGTCCCCTCATCGGCCGCGCGGCCGCCGCGGCACATCGTGGCATCCACCACCGACACGCCCGGCGGCGCCGCTGCCGCGAGTTGCTGCACCGTGCCCGGATTCACCGTGCTGAGCACGGCGTGGATGGCGCCCTTGCGCGCCGCGCCGGCGAGCCGGGGGAAGAGCTGGCGCAGCTCCTCGTCGTAACCGACGCAGACCAGCACCACGTCGCTCGCCGCGGCGAGCGGCGCGATATCGCTCGCCCATTGCGCGCCGCGCTCCTCCACCGCGGCGCGTTTCCCGCCATCAACGTCGAACACGAGCGTGGAAAAACCTTTGCGCGCGAGGTGGCCGATGATCGGCAGCCCCATGCGCCCTGCGCCGATGACGCCAATGTTCATGCCAGCACCTCTTCCATGGGCATCTCGCGCGGCGTGACGCGCGACATCGCCCGCACGCGCTGCGCCGCGGGTTCGAGGCCCGGCGGATCTTCACCCTTTGCCAGCGCAGCGGCCGCGTCCAGGAGTCGCCGGCGTGTCATGACGATGCCCTTGTCGCTGGCGACGAGATGCTCGGCCGGCCGGCTGGCGATCGCGCCCATGCTTTCCTGGATGGCGGCGTCCTGTACGCCGACACCGATGACGCCGGAGAACGTGCGCCGCGCCTTCTGCGCCGCACGATCGAGCAGGTAGTCGTTGCGGCGGTTCGCGACCGGCAGGAAGCTGCCGTTCACCAGCGGCACGTGCACGCCGCGTCCGTTCTTCGCGCCTTCGATCTCGGCTGCGCTGAGCGCGCGGCGCGGGTGGTAGTCGACGCTGAACACCCAGCAGTTCGCGTCGTCGAGCGGTACCCACGCGTGGCCGCCGCAGGGATTGTCACCGTACGGTGGAAAGAGGTTGAAGCACGGCATCAGGAACTGGGTCACTCGCCAGAAGTAGCGGTCGTCTCCCACCTTCCGGCGCGTGCAGATGTAGAGGCCCGCGGGCGACGCGAGCGGCAGGAACGCCGGGCTCGGATCGCCCTTGATCATCGCGGCGCTTTCGGCGTCGCGTTTGAGCAGGGGATCGTCTTCTACCGAGCCGCGGTGCAGGAAGGTCGAATGGATCGAATCGAGCCCGCCCTCCATCGCCTGCAGGTAATTGGATTCCTGCAGCCGCTTGCTCACGTGGCGCTGGGCGGGGGGCACGTCGATCCATTCATAGGCGGGAGGTGCCGGCTGCCGCTCCGGCGGCCCCATGTAGGCCCACAGCACGCCGCCGCGCTCCAGCAGCGGGTAGCTCTTCAGCTTCATGCGCTGGCAGAGCCGCGGGTTGTCCGGCTCGGACGGAATCTCGACGCACTGGCCGGTCACATCGTATTTCCAGCCGTGGTACGAGCACCGCAGCCCGTTCTCTTCGTTGCGGCCGAACCAGAGCGACACGCCGCGGTGCGCGCAGAACTCGTCGATCAGCCCGAGCCTGCCCTCGGTATCGCGAAAGGCGATCAGCCGCTCCCCCAGCAGCCTCACCCGGACCGGCGGGCAATCGGGCTCCGGCAGTTCTTCGGCAAGGAGCGCGGGCAGCCAATAGCTCCGGAAGAGCGCGCCCATCGGCGTGCCCGCCGCCGTGCGGGTCAGGGTCTGGTTTTCCTCGGCGCTGGTCATTGGCGGTTGTGGATCGTGTCCTCGAAGATCTTCGTCCAGCGATCGTAATCCGCGATCACCGCCGCCGGGTCGATGAATGTGAGCTTGTAGCGCTCGAGCTCGGGCGCCATGCGGCGCGTCGACACCACGTGGCCCATCTCGGCCATCAGCGCCTGCCCCTCGCCCAGCATGAAGTCATAGAGCTCGCGCGCCGCCTTAGCGTGCGGCGCGCGCGCCGCAATGCCGACGGCATCGGTGGCGGCGATGGTCGGCGCGAGCGCGATCCAGTCTACCGGCGCGCCGGCGCGCTTCTGCTGCTCGGGCAGGTAGCTGTAGAGCGTGAGCGCGAAGGGCACGTCGCCCGCCACCACCAGGTTGGTGAGTAGCGCGTTGCCCATTCTGACCTGCAGCCCATTGGCCGCGAGCGCGCGGAAGTACTTCAGGCCTTCCGCCTCGCCCATCGCCTGCACCAGCGTGAAGAACCATTCCTGCTCCTTACCCTCGATCGCGATGCGGCCCTTCCAGCGAGCCTGCAGCAGGTCGGCATAGGTTTTCGGCAAATCCGCCTTCGGCACCATTCGAGTGTTGTACGCCTGCACGAAGACATAGACGCGCGGCCCGGCCCACTCCCGGTGCGGCGCCACCGCCTGCGGGATCAGGTTGGCGTGCAGCGGCGAGTCGACCGCCTGCAGGAGCTTCTCCTGGTGCAGCGCCTCCATTTCGGGCGAGGGATTGTGGATCACGTCGACCTCGTGGCGCCCGGCGCGCGCCTCGGAGATGACGCGCTGCAGGACACGGTTCTTGCCGGAGCGCCAGAGATTCACCTTCACGCCCTGGCGCCGCTCGAACTCGGCGACCAGCCGCCGCAGGTCCTTCTCCGCCATCGATGAATAGAGATTCACCACCGGCTGCGCCGACGCCATGCCGCTCGCAAGCGCCAGCGCCAGCAGAAAAGGGGTCAGAGCAATTTTCATGTAACACCTACGCTCGTTAGTAGTTACCGGAAAATTGCTCTGACCCCTTTATCGCTTTTGGGTGATCGTGTCGATCAGCGCGGGCTGGCCGGCCTTCACCCGCTTGATGGCGCGCTTCAACGCCGCGGCGATTGCACTGGGCTTGTCGATCGGCCCCTCCGCGTACCAGCCCATCGCCTTTGCGATGCTCGCAAAATCGGGCGCCGGGTCGTCCATGTCCATGCCGATGTAGGCGCGCTCGACCGGCGTGCCGCGGAGCTTCGCCATGCGGATCTGGTGCTCCCAGTCGTTGTAGTAGGCGCGGTTGTTGTACATGACGACGAGCATGGGGATGCGGTGC
>DASQAW010000225.1:0-4795 GCA_035635495.1 Burkholderiales bacterium | reverse complement strand
CGTCGGGGAAGCCGACCGGCGCGGCGGGCTTGCGCTGCGCCAACGCCGGCTGCGCAAACACCAGGACGGCCAGGATCGCCAGCGGCAGTTTCATCGGCGGGTATATGTAGCACAATGCCCGGCGATGCAGCGCATGCTGTTTCTCACTCTGCTTTTTTGCGCCGCGGCGAGCGCCGCGGAAGACGAAGTGGTCTGGTATACGGCGATGAACGTCCCGGATACCGAAGCGCTGCGCAAGCCGTTCAACGAGCGCTATCCCTCCGTCAAGCTCACGGTGATGCGCGCGACCGGCGAGAAAGTACGCACGCGCATCCTGACCGAGGCGCGCGCCAATCGCCACGCCTGGGACGTGGTGTCGTTCAACCTGCTCGACATGGATGCGCTGAACCGCGAAGGCCTGCTCGCCGCCTACACCTCGCCCGAAACCGCAACGGGCTATCCCGCCGGCGCAGTTAGCGCGAACTGGGCGGCGATCTATGTGCGCCAGTACGTGATCGGGTACAACACCCAGCTGGTGAAGGCCGCCGACGCGCCGAAGGCGTGGAGCGATTTGCTCGCGCCGCGGTGGGCGGGCAACCTTGCACTCGATGAGACCGACGTCGAGTGGTACGCCGCCATGCTCGATTACTGGGGCCGCGACAAGGGCGTCGCTTACATGCGTGCGCTGAGCAACCAGAAGCCGCAGCAGCGCCGCGGGCACAACCTGCTTACGCGCCTGCTGGTCGCGGGCGATTTCCCGCTCGCGCTGGTCCACGCCGCCGAGGTCGAGAAGGAGATGCGCGACGGCGCGCCGGTCGAGTGGGTGAAGACCCTCGATCCGATCATCACCTCGCCGAGCCAGGTCGGCATCTCGGCAAAGGCGCCGCATCCGGCGGCGGCGCGGCTGCTGGTCGATTTCCTGCTTTCGAAAGAAGGCCAGCGTGCGATCGAGTCGCGCGGCCGCGTGCCGGCGCGTTTCGACCTCGGCTCGCACCGTGAAACATTGAAAGTCCATTACGTGAACGCCCGGCTCGCACCGCAGTTCAATCAGCACGAGAAGGAGTTCCGCGCCATCTTCGGCAGGGCGCCATGACCGCGAAGCTGAAGCACATCGCTCTCGTCAGCGACAACTACGCGCTGCAGGGCAAGTTCTACGAAGCGGCCTTCGGCATGCGCACCGCGGCCGATCCGCGGCCCGAGCGCGCGGTGACGGTGGGCGACGGCTACGTCGGCCTCAACATCAACCCGCGCAAGCCCGGCCGCCCCGCGGGGCTGGATCACTTCGGCCTCGAGGTGGACGAAGTGGCGCCCATCCTGGAGCGGCTGAAAAAGCACGGCGTGGACGTCGTGCAGCGCCCGAGCACGCGGCCCTTCGCCGGCATCAGTACGCACGATCCCGCGGGCAACATCTTCGACCTCTCGCAGCGCAACATGGAGAACCGCACCTCCGTGTACGTCGAGGAGGAGAAGCCTGCCGCGCGGCGCATCAGCCACATCGCGTTGCGCACGCTGCAAGCTGCGCAGCTGGTCGATTTCTACGCCGACATCGGCCTCCAGCCGGTGAAAGGGAACCATGGCAACTTCCACCTCACGGACGGCCGCGTGACGCTGGTGCTCATGCCTTGGCGCATCAGCGACTACGCAGGCACCGGCATCGCGCGGCCCGGCCCCGACCACATCGGCTTCGAGGTCGAGAGCCTGGAAGCCTTCAAGCAGCGGCTGCAGGAGCTCGGCGACAACAATCCGCACCTGCGCGCGCGGCAGCTTGCCGGGAGCGAGGGCGATGCGCGCATGAAGCTCTTCGCTGCGTCCTGCTCGCTCGGCGAATACCGCCTCGCCGACGTCGACGGCGTGCTGCTCGATGTTGCCGAAAAGAATTCGCGTTGACGGGCTGAGCACCCGCTACTTCCAGGCGGGCGAGGGCGCGCCGGTCGTGCTCCTGCACGGCGCGTCGCTCGGCTCCTCGGCGGATGTCTGGACCCGCAACCTGCGTCCTCTCGCAAAGCATGGGCTGCGCGTCATCGCCCCCGACCTGCCGGGCTTCGGCGGCACCGACAACCCGAGCGACCACTCGGTCGCCTACCGGCGGCGCTTCATTTTCGCCTTCATGGACGCGCTGGAGATCCCGCGCGCCGCGCTCGTCGGCCACTCGCAGGCCGGGCGCGTGGCGCTCGATCTGGCGTGCAGCACCACCGACCGCGTCGCCAGGGTCGTGGTGCTCGCCACCGGCAGCCTGCTGCCGCCGCTCGCGGAGAAAGCCGAAGCCGAAGGCGAGGAAGGCGCAGCGCACGAGCCCACTCTCAGCGATACACGCGCGCTGCTGGAGGGCAACCTCTACAACCGCGCGCTGATCACGCCGGACGAGCTCGATCTACGCCACCGCATGAGCGTCGGCAAGAACTTCAGCGCCTTTGTGGCGCGGCAGGCGGCGAAGGGGCAGGGCGGCGGCAAGAAGGACTCGCCGTGGGAGCGCGTCGCGAAATGTCCAGTCCCGCTGCTGATGCTCTACGGCGAGAACGATCGCGCCCAGGCCGCCGAGCGGGCGAGGCGGGCGAAGGAGCTTAACCCCGCGCTCAACCTGCAACTCCTGCCGAAATGCGCGCACCTCGTGCAGTGGGATGCGGCGGGCACCTTCGCCGAGGTTGCCGGCCGATTCCTTGCGAGCGGCTAGCCGGCGCAACGGTTCGTCATGCCACCCGCGTCACGTGGAATGGCTCCTTCACTCCGGAACCCCCCATGTTGCCGTGCCGCAGGGTTACCGACTCGCCGACCTCGAGGCTCGTGATGCGCGCAAGCTCGAAGAAGTTTGCGATGCCCGACAGCCACCGTAATTCGACATCCTGGTCTACGCCGAAGTAACTCACGTTGAACTTCATCGCTTCGCTCCAGCACGTCCTTGGCGTTGGGCGATTTCGCGCCGGGCCTGCCCGTGATCCGGGATCACAATCAGCAGCATCAGCAAGAACAGAATCAAGAAGAAGACGTCCAACATCACAGCACCTCCAGGATGTAGGGTGAAGAGGCTCAATTTCTGCGGCTGCCACTTGGGCCAAAATCGATCGCGAGGTCCAGGCCTTTTATGTCGTGCCGGCCGACCGGTTCGCATAAGTAGAACGCCAGCCAAGCCTCGCCATAGGCGCGGGCCAGGACATGCGCCTCCATGGCGTCGATAAGCTTGTTATCGCCGAGACGAAATAGCGTGTAGTCCATCGATGAACTATGGACGGGTCGCAAAAAAGTGACTTGACCGCTGGCGCCAGCCGCTAATCCGGACGCGCCATCCTCGGGGACCGCTTCAGCGCTAGCGGGCGATGGGCGACTTCGCGCGGTAGTCGCTTGGACTCAGCCCCGTCCAGCGCTTGAACGCGCGAGTGAACGCGCTCGGCTGGGAGAACCCAAGCGAGAAAGTGATGTCGGTGACGGAGCGGCGCGGGTCTTCGATGTAGCGCAGGGCGAGGTCCTTGCGCGTGTCGTCGACGAGCTGAAGGTAGGTGGTGTTCGCGTCGGCGAGCTTGCGCTGCAGCGTGCGCGGGCTCATGTGGAGCTGCTTCGCCGTATCCTCTGCCGTCCCTTCGCCCGAGGACAACTGCTCCAGCACCGCCGCACGCGACCGCGAAACGACGTCGGACTTGTCGAGCCGCGCCAGCTCCTCGGTGAGCATCTTGTCGAACACCGCCGCGAGCTGTCGGTTGGCCGACGGCAGCGGGCGGTCAGCGTCCTTGGCCGAAAGCACGAACGTGTTCTCCTCGACGCCGAACTGGACCGGGCATCCGAAGAAGCGCTCGTAGGCGTCCGCAGGATCGGGCTTCCGGCGACGCAGGGTCGCGGCGACCGGTCGCAGTGCCGCCCCTGAATTCATACGGCACAGATCGAACAGGAGCGCCATCACGATGTCGACGAAGACCGCGGCCACCGGCACGACGGCCGGATTGCCGCGCTTCGCCCAGAAGCGGACCTTGAGCCCCTGCGGGGTGTCCTCGATCTCGGTAACGCCGCGCTCGCCTACCAGCCGTGAGTAGCGCACCGCCCGCTCGAGCCCGGTGCGGAGCGTCGAGCTCGACAGCCAGGCATATCCAAGGACGCCCAGTTCCGAGGGGTGCCAGCAGCGTGCGGCCTGGAGCCCGAAGGCGGGATCACTGACCCGCGGGATCGCGACGCGGAGTATCGCGTCGATCTTGTCGACTTCGATGCGTTCGCCCGGAGCGGGGATGGCGGCGAGGTCGACACCCGCATGCCGAGCGATGCCGACTGCGTCGAGGCCGTGCAATTCAAGGAGGCGCCGGAACATCTGCCCCATCGAGGCAAGGAAACTCTGGCGCGACTGATCGCCGGCGCGGGCGGCGCCTGACTCAGTCACTGCAGTGCCGTGATCATAAGCACTCCAGATTGGTGATGGTGACGTCGGCGGGATGTTCTCGCACGAACCTGGCCCGAGCGCACCATGCGGCGTACGCAGCCTGTGCGAGATGCGTGAAGCGGATCTTCTCGGGGTACTTCTTCTCCTGCTCCCACCACCAGCGCAGGAATTCTTCCTCTTCGTTCACCATGACGGCCTTCCTTCTTCCAGTCGAGTAACGGGCTGCAACGCAGGCATGGTGCCGATGGTGACCTTGAGGACGTTATCCCCCGCGCGCCTTGAGTTTTCCCCCAGGCGCCAATCGCGCTGACCGCTCCCCCTGGCGCGCAAGGGCAAGCGACTGGCGCGCGGGGGGAAGCGGTCTCCCTGGCAATCCGCGATATTGCGCGTAACGCCGAAAAGGATACAGACAATGAAACGCGTGCTGGTGATGGACGACGACGAGTGCATGAGGGGGCT
>DASQAW010000224.1:0-6152 GCA_035635495.1 Burkholderiales bacterium | reverse complement strand
GACTTGATGCTCGACCACGACCAGCCGCAGCGCGCCTCGACCTCGCCGCGCTGCATGGCGAGCGTGATGTCGTTGCCGCCGGGATAGCCGGTGACGAGCTTCATCTTCGTGCCGAGGATGGCGTTCAGCGCCTTCGGAAAGACATCCGTGTCGGCCCCCGCTCCGGTGCCGCCGACGAAGATGGTGCGGGCGTAGAAGTCCTCGAACCGGGTGATCCCGGTCTTGCCCCACGCCACGCACACGCTCACCTCGTCGTTCGCGCTGCCGAGCCAGCCGAACTCGTTCGCCTTGAACTGCGCGCCCTCGGTGCCGAGCAGCGGATCGAAGGCGATGCCGCGGCCGATGGTGCCGAACACGCTGCCGTCGCGCGGCGCGGCCTTGTAGAGCCAGTTGGCGAGCCGCAGGCTCCCCGCGCCCTCCATGTTCTTCGGCACGATCACCGGGTTGCCGGGGAGATGGCGGCCCATGTGCCGCGCCAGCAGGCGGGCGTACACGTCGTAGCCGCCGCCGACGCTGTAGCCGATGTACAGCTCGACCGGTTTGGCCGGCTGCGCCTGCGCCGGGCCGCAGAAGAGCAACGCCGCTAGAAACGCGTACCTCATATCGCCATTATTGAACACCGCTTTTCAATCGGCGCGCCGCGGTTTCGCCAGCCTGGCTTGCTCCAATGGCAGAAGACCACAGGGGGAGCACCAGATGCTGCGGCGCTTGCGCGAGTTTCTCCAGGACCTGATCGATGGACTGCGCGGCCTTGCCAAAGGCGTGCTGCTCGCCGCCGCTGTCGCCGCGACCATCGGCTACGTGCTCTACCGCAATCCGCCGCTCAAGACGGTGGCGCGCGGCGAAGTCGGCATCCGCATCAACCGGCTTTCCGGCGACGTGAGCGAATCGCGCGACGGCAGCGTGCTGGTCCTCCCCGGGTTGCACGAGCTGCGCATCCTCTCGCTGCGCGACCAGGTCTACCGGCCGGCGGAGAGCATGCGCGCCGACGGCCCCTCGCCCTTCCAGTCGGTCGAGGGCCTCTCGCTCGGCGTCGACGTCGCGGTGCGCTATGCGCTCGACCCGGCGCGCCTGCGCGCCGTGGCGGCGAACCTCCCGGACAACTACAGCGGCGAAATCGTCGAGCCCGCGGTGCAGGGGGTGGCCTACAAGACGTTCGCGCGCTACACGGTGCGCGAGATCTTCTCGACCAGGCGCGCCGAGATCCAGCAGTCAATCGAGGCCGAGCTGCGGACGCGGCTCGCGAACGACGGCATCGCGCTGCGCGGCGTGGTGATCGGGAAAGTCGACCTGCCCGCCGATTACAAGCGCGGCATGGAGGCGCTGCTCGCCGAGGAGCTGGCGTCCGAGAAGATGCGCTACACGCTCGAGCTGAAGGAGAAGCGCGTCAAGGAGAGCGAGCTCGACGCCGAAGCCGTGCGCGTGCGCCGCGAGAAGGCGGCCGAGGCGGCAGCGCAGGAGCAGGTGATCGCGGCCCGCGCGCAGGACGAGGCGATGAAGCACGTGCTGCCCTTCAAGCAGCGCCAGATCGAGCAGCGCAAGCTCGAGGCGGAGGCGGAGAGCGCCTCCCATGTCCGCCGCGCCGAAGGCAGCGCGCAGGCGCGCAAGATCGAGGCAAATGCCGAGGCCGAGGCACGGCAGAAGCTCGCCGAAGCCGAGGCTTACCGCCTCGAGCGCATCGGCAAGGTCAATGCGGCGCAGATGGAACGCGAAGGCGCGCTGGTCAGCCGCCACCCGCTGCTGATCCAGAAGGCGCTCGCCGACAAGCTCTCCGACAAGATCCAGGTGATCATCGCGCCGCCACCCGCCGACCACGGCTTCATCGGCGCGACGCTGCTCGGCGCGCAGAAGCAATGAGGCTCTTCGCTCTCGCCGCGCTGCTCGTGGCCGTCCCGGCGGCGGCGAAGGACTTCGCCATCGTGCTGCAGGACCAGACGGCCCTGCGGCCGGCCGCGCGGGCATCGGTGCGGCCGAATGCCATGCTTGGACAAGGCGAGACGGTCGAGGTGCGCGGCGAGCGGCTCGATTACCTGCAGGTCTACGACTACCGTCGCGAGCGCGGCGGTTACGTGCGCGCGAGCCAGTTACGGCGCGTGCGGCTGCAGCCGGACGAAGCGCCCGAGCTCCTGGCGGTGCTGCGCTTCCTGCGCGCCACGCCGGGAGCCGACGCGCTCGGCATTGCATTCGCCGCCGCCTACATCGAGGCCGCGCCGCCCGAGGTGCTGAACAGCGAAGCCGGCGTCGAGGCGCTCGATGCGCTCGGCACCCTCGCCGAGCGGCTCGCGCGCCGGAAGGATTCGGCGCACATGGACAGCGCGGCGCGCTACGGCGTGCACTTCGTCACCTACCAGCGCAACGGGCGCATGCAGCTCTGCTACGACGGCGGGGCGTTCCGCAAGGTCATCGCCATGCCCGCGACGCCCCAGCAGCGCGGGCGCGCCGCGCTCGCGCTGACGCGGCCGGAGTGCTTAAGCACCGATCTCACGCCGCTTGAGCGGCGCCGGATCGACGAGGCGCGCGCCGAGATACTGGATCGCGTCGACGAGTCCAAGCTCACGGGATTCATGAAAAACCGCGTCCTCATGCGCCGCGCCGCCGTCTGGGCCAGCCTCGCCTACCAGCGCGCGCGGGCCGAGGGCGATGCAGCCCATGCGGCGACGCGCGCCCTGGCCGCGCTCGCGGGCATCAATAAGACCGAGCTCACGGAGGAAGACGCGCCGGCTTACAGTGAAGCCGCCCTGCGCGCGAACGCCTCGCGCTGGGCCGCCGTCGCCGCACCCGAGATCATCGACCGCAAGGCGCCGCACATCGAGACCGCCGCCGGGGAAGCCGGCGAGACCTGCGTCCATCTCGTCGGCAACGGAAAGACGCTCGCGCGGCGCTGCACCTACTCGGTGGTCTGGACCGCCTCGATGACGATGAACCGCGAAGGCACGGCATTCGCGCTCGCCGTGCAGCCGACCGACAGCTGGCGCGAGCTCTGGATTTTCCGCAAGCAGGCGAAGGGCTGGACGGTGCGTGTGCTGCCGCCTGCAGACAGCACGCCGGACGTCGGCTACGCCGAGTTCGCCGGCTGGGTGCCCGGCGGCAACCGCGTGCTTGTGGCACGCGAGGCGCTCGCCGGAGGCAAGCCCGTCCGGCAGTTCGAGCTGCTGGCGCTCGACTCGCTCGCGCCGATCCGCCGTTCCACGGAGCCGAACAGGCTGGCCGATCTCCGGCGCTGGCAGGACTCTTCATGGAAGCGCGAGACGCTGAGCCTCCGCTAGAACGTCTGGGCATAATGCCCGGATGATCATCGACTTCGACTCGCACCTGCGCGAGGGGTACTTCATGGACGAGGTCTACCGGCTGGAAGGGCCGCTCGAGCGCTTCCGGCCGGTGAAGATGAACGACGGGCGCACGCACAACACCAAGTTCATCCACTCGCTCGACCCGATCAGCCCGCAGGGCCACGCCGCGCACCGCCATCCCTACATCTACGACCCGAAGACCAACTGGCGCGGCGGCGACATCGCCGCGCGGCAGGTCGGTGGCTACGACATGGCACGCCGCCGCGAGGACATCAAGAAGGAAGGCATCGACAAGCAGGTGATCTTCCCCACGCAGATCACGGTCGCCACGTCCAACATCGGCCCATTGGGCCGCGAGTGCGCGCGCCTCTTCAACGATTGGGTCGCCCGCCTGGTGAAGGGCCACGAGGAGGTCTTCCTGCCGGTGGCGATGGCACCCGCCGGCTGCCCCGAAGCGATGGCCGACGAGCTGCGCCGCTGCGTCGAGAAATACGGTTTCCGTAGCTCGCACCTAGTGCCTTACTGCGGCACGCGCAACCTGGACGATCCCGCCTACTTTCCGTACTACGCGGTGGCCGAGGAGCTCGGCATCCCGCTCCTGTGCCATCCGAACTCCAACGGCGAACTCGTCGACCGCTTCGACAACTTCTACAAGACGCACGTCCTGGGCCGGCCAACGAATTGCAGCGCGGCGCTCGTCGCGCTGGTGCTGGGCGGCGTGCTGGAGAAGTTTCCGGCTTTGAAGGTGGTGTTCTTCGAATGCAGCGCCGAGTGGATCCTCTACTGGATGCACCGCATGGACGACGACTGGGAATGGGCCAAGGACTTCCCGCAGATCTCGGGCATGCTGAAGACGGCGCCCTCCGAGTACATCAAGCGCAGCTGCTACGTCACCTGCGAGGCCGACGAAGGCGATCTGCAGCGGCCGATTGGCGAGCTCGGCGAGGACCACATCCTGATGGCCAGCGACTACCCGCACTTCGACTCGGAGTATCCGCACACTGTCTCGACGATCCGCTCGCGCCAGGACCTGACCGAGCGCCAGAAGGCGAAGATCCTCGGTGAGAACGCGGCTCGCCTGCTGCGCCTGTAGCGTCCTTCTGGCGGCGGCGACGGCTCTCGCCGTCGAGCCGACACCGGGCGTCGTCGCCGTCAGCGCGCTCAAGGGCGCGGACCGCGCGGAGCGCCTTGTCGCCGGCGCGAAGAAGGAAGGCGAGGTGATGCTCTATTCGTCGCTCACGCAGGACGACCAGCTCAGGCTCGCCGCCGATTTCAAGAGCCGCTACGGCGTCACGCTCAGGTTCTGGCGCGGCAGCCAGGCGCACATCCTGCAGCGCGTGCTCAGCGAGACGCGCGGCGGCCGCTTCGAGTTCGACGCGCTCGAGACCAACGCGCCGCAGATCGAGGCGCTCGCGCGCGAAAAGCTCCTGCACCGGATGGACTCGCCGTTCGTGCAAGAGGTGCTGCTGTCCGAGACGCTGCCCGCGCACGGCGAGTGGACGCCCGACCGGCTGAACCTGCTCGTCTACGCCTACAACACCGACGCGGTGAAGCCGGCCGACCTGCCGAAAGCGTGGCACGACCTGCTCGACCCGAAGTGGAAGCGGCGCATCGGCATGGAAGCGACCAACGTCGAGTGGTTCAGCGCCATCGTGCAGTCGATGGGCGAGCAGTCCGGGCTCGACTTCTTCCGCCGCATGGCCGACAACGGCGTCGGCGTGCGCACCGGCCACAACCATAGCGCGGTGCTGGTCGCCGCCGGACAGATCCCGCTGATGATGGGCATCTACAGCCACGACGCCGAGCGCTACAAGGCGAAGGCGGCGCCGGTCGACTGGTTCGTACTGCCGCCGGCGGTGGTCCTGCCCTCGGCGGTGGCCGTCTCGCGGCGCGCGCCGCATCCGCACGCCGCCGCGCTCTTCTACGACTACATGCTCACGACAGGCCAGCGCTTCCACGTCGAAGTGAATCGCGTGCCGGCCAACAGGAACTACGACAGCCCGGTGCGCCGCCTGGCGCGCGAAGGCAAAGCCATCAAGGTCGTGAACGCGCACGAGGCGATCGACGACTACGACAAGTGGCACGGCCTCTACAAGAAGCTGATCGTCGATCGCTCGCAGCACTGACTCAGCGTAGCGAGGGATCGGTCGCGCGGCGCACGGTGGCGCTCTCGACGGCGAGCGTGCCGCCGCTGCCGAATTGCAGCCGTGCGTTGGCCAGCTCGAGCTTGACGACCTTTCCGGTGCTGGCGGCGGCCTGCAGGATACCGAGCAGCGCGCCGGAGTTACGGATGGCGCCGCCGCCCCAGTTCTCGGTCATGGCGAAGAACGGCCTCCCCTGGGTCAGCATGGCAGGTATGGCGGCCGGCCCGCCGCGCAGGTCCCTCACCTCGATGACGGATGGCTGCGGTTGCGCACGGCGATATTGCTCGAACCAGAACCGGCCGGTGACCACCAGCCGGATGTTCCTGCCGTCGGCCGACACCTCGGACACCTGGCCCTCCATCCACATCCCCACGCCCTCGCCTTTCGCGAGAACGGGGCCGGGAAGCAGCACAGCCGCCAGCAACACAGCGGACAGTAGTCTCTGCATCCTTCACGCAACGCGCCTGACGCGGCGGGGTTGACTGCTACGGGCCCGTTGCCCGTCGCAGCGCCGCCCGGGCGAGGAGCCGCGTCGAGTCCAAGGTCGGCAACGGCGAGTTGGCGTCGCTCATGATGAGCGGGATCTCGGTGCAGCCCAGCACGACGGCGTCGCAGCCGTCGCCCTTCATGCGGTGCATCACCCGCTGCAAGTACGCGACGGCCTCCGGCTTGAAGACGCTGCAGACCAGCTCGTCCATGATGATGCGGTTGATCTCCT
>DASQAW010000223.1:0-10359 GCA_035635495.1 Burkholderiales bacterium | reverse complement strand
TGAGCGATCGCGGGACTTATCAGCCGTTCACCTACTACCAGCTGATGGAGACCAGCCTGCGCGAGCTGCTGGTCGAGAAGGGCCTCGTTTCCGACGAGCAGGTGAGCGCCGAGGTGGCGGCGATGCGGGCGCGGCAGCCGGAGCGCGGGGCGAAGGTGGTGGCGCGGGCGTGGGTCGATCCGCAGTTCAAGAAGCGGCTGCTCGCCAACGGGACAGCGGCATGCGAGGAGCTCGGGCTGCAGATACCGGCGCTCCACCTGGTGGTGGTCGAGAACACGCCGCAGGTGCACAACGCGATCGTGTGCACGCTTTGCTCGTGCTACCCGCGCGTATTGCTCGGCATCCCGCCCGACTGGTACAAGTCGCGCAACTATCGCTCGCGCATGGTGCGTGAGCCGCGCACCGTGCTCGAGGAATTCGGCCTTCGCCTGCCGGCTGCGGTCACGGTGCGCGTGCATGACTCCACCGCCGACATGCGCTACCTGGTCCTGCCGATGCGCCCGCAGGGCACCGAGGACTGGGACGAGGCGCGGCTCGCCGGCATCGTCACGCGCGACGCGATGATCGGCGTCGCGGTGCCTCAGGTTAGATAAGGGTTGGCTAAGCTCGCCCCGCTCGGCGCAGTTCCGCTCGGAGATTGCGCGGTCTACGTCGAATTCTCGAAGACGCTCGACCTCGAAGTGAACTCGGCCGTGCAGCGCCTGGCCACCATGGTCCACGGCCGCGCGCTGCCCTGGGTGCGCGATGTGGTGCCGGCGCTCGGCGGGCTCGCGATCCATTTCGATCCGGATCATCCCTCGCTCACCAGCGACGCGCTGACCGCGGCGCTCAACACGGTGAGCGAGTGCCTGAAGGAAGGGCTGCCGAAGGTGGACGATGTGGTGCGCACGGTCGAGGTGCCGGTGTGCTACGAGGCCGAGTTCGCGCCGGATCTCGCCGAAGTCGCCGCGGCGTCGAAGGTGACGCCGGAGGAGGCGGTGCAGCTGCACGCCGGATCGGACTTTCGCGTGCTGATGATCGGCTTCGCACCGGGGCACGCCTACATGGGCGGGCTGAACCCGAAGCTCGCGGTGCCGCGGCGCGCGGCGCCGCGCGCCATCGTGCCCGCGGGCTCGGTCGCCGTCGCCAACGACCAGACGGTGGTGTACCCGTACGCGATCTCGGGCGGCTGGAGCATCATCGGCCGCACGCCGCTTGCGGTGTTCGACGCCGGTCGCCAGGAGCCGAGCCTGTTCGCCGCCGGGGATCGCGTGAAATTCAAGCCGATCTCGCGTGCCGAATTTCAGAAGCTCGGCTCCGCATGAGCAGCATCCAGGTGCTGCGTCCCGGGCTACTGATGACCGTCCAGGACATGGGCCGCCACGGGCACCAGCACGTCGGCCTTTGCCCCGGCGGCGCGATGGACCCGCTCTCGCTCACGCTCGCCAATGCGCTCGTCGGCAACTACATCCATGCCGCGGCCCTCGAGCTGACGGTGCTTGGGCCCGACCTCGTCTTCGAGCGCGACACGCTCATCGCGCTGGTCGGCGCGGACTTCGAGGCCAACATCCTCATCAACCGGCCGGTGCTCGTCCCCCGCGGCTCGCACGTCTCGATCAGCCGCGCGGCGCGCGGCGCGCGCGGCTATCTCGCGGTCGCCGGCGGCATCGCGGTCGACGAGGTGCTCGGCAGCCGCAGCACCTATATTCCGGGCGGTTTCGGCGGGCTCGACGGGCGCGTGCTGAAGCGCGGCGACAAGCTGCCGCTCGCGCGCGATGCGCAGAAGCTCTCGCGCGAGCGCTTCGCGCGGCTGAAGCACAAGGACAAGCGCGGCTCGAGCGTGAAGTGGTCGGTGCTGCCGCTCACGGTGCCCGACCGCGAGCCGATCGTGCTGCACGCGATGGAGGGCGAGCATTTCGGCGACTTCGACGCCAACATGCAGCGGCTGTTCTTCGACACCATCTGGCGCGTCACGCCCGACTCGAACCGCATGGGCTACCGCCTGGCGGGGCCGCCGCTCACGCGCACGACGTCCGATGAAATCCTCTCCGGCCCGACCGCCCTCGGCAGCGTGCAGGTGCCGGCGAACGGCGTGCCGATCGCGCTGATGGCCGACCACCAGACCACCGGCGGCTATCCGCGCATCGCCGAGATCGCCTCGGCCGACGTGCCGCGCCTTGCGCAGATCGCGCCCGGGGGCACCGTCCACTTCGCGCGCGCCACGCTCGACATGGCGGCCGAGCTGCGCAAGGACACGCACAACCGCCTCGAGCAGACGCTGCGCGGCATCGCCTGGGAATACGGCAAGTAAAATGGGGTCAGAGCAATTTTCCTGTTACAAAGCGGGCGTGAGCGCCGCCGGCTTTGTTTCAGGAAAATTGCTCTGACCCCTTTTTCATGAAGCGCATCGACCTGAACTGCGACATGGGCGAAAGCTACGGCGCCTGGAAGATGGGCGCCGACGCCGAGGTCATGCCGCACATCAGCTCGGCGAACATCGCCTGCGGCTTCCACGGCGGCGATCCGGCCACCATCCGGAAGACGGTGCGCCTCGCGGTCGATCACGGCGTGGCGATCGGCGCGCATCCGTCGCTGCCCGACCTCCAGGGCTTCGGCCGGCGCGTGATGAAGATCTCGCCGCAGGAGATGTATGACCTCGTCGTCTACCAGGCCGGCGCGCTGGAGGCCTTCGCCCGAGCGGCTGGCGCAAAGCTCCACCACATCAAATGCCATGGCGCGCTGTACAACATGGCGGCGAACGATGAAGGCCTGTCCGATGCGATGGTGCGGGCGGCGAAGGACCTGGGCGCCATGCTGTATGTGCTCTCCCGCAGCAAGAATTTCGAGATCGCTAAAAAAGCGGGGATCCCGGTCTGCGGCGAGGTGTTCGCCGACCGCGGCTACTCCGACGACGGCACGCTCGCGCCGCGCGACAAGCCCGGCGGCATGATCGAGGACGCGGACAAGGCGGTGAAGCAGGCGCTGGCGATGATCGAGGAGGGCTACGTCACCAGCCTCTCGGGCAAGCGCGTGCCGGTCGCCGCCGACACGCTCTGCATCCACGGCGACCAGCCGGGCGCGGCGGGCTTCGCCAGGGCGCTGCGCCGAGCCTTCGCCGAAAGGAAGATCGAGGTCGCGGCGCCGTAGCTGGTGCTACTTCTTCGCCGTCTGCTTGTCGTGCTTCTCGCGGTAGATGCGCTGGCTCTGGTGGTCCTGCGCCTTCTCGATCTTGGCGCGCTCCTTCTTCGTCATCTTGCCGTCGGCCATCGCCTTGTTCTCCATCTTCTGCACGTGAGCCTGGCCTTTCTCGAGGCGCGCCGCTTCCTTCTTGTTGAGCGCGCCGGACTTCTCGCCCTGCTCGATGCGCCGCTCCTGGTTCTGCTGGCGCTGGTCGATGCGCGGGGTGCTCTGGGTCTGGGCGGCCGCGGGCAGCGCGAAGGCGGCGGCGATCAGCAACGTGATGGTTTTCATGGTTCCCCCGTGGTGGGTGTGGCTACCCCTCTAAACGCGCCAGCGCGCTTCCGGTGGACAGCACCGTAGAATCCCGGCCAATGACTCCCAAATTGTTCACGCCCATCCAGCTCGGCGGCGTCACGCTGCCGAACCGCATCGTCATCTCGCCGATGTGCCAGTACGTCTCCGACGACGGCTGCATGAACGACTGGCACCTGACGCACCTCGGCCATCTCGCCTACAGCGGCGCCGGCCTGATGATGGTCGAGGCGACCCACGTGACGCGCGAAGGACGCATCACCCACGGCTGCGCCGGCATCTACAGCGAGCACAACGAGGCGGCGATCGCGCGCGCGATCCAGCACTGCCGGCGCCTCGGCAAGAACCCGATCGGCATCCAGCTCGCGCACGCCGGACGCAAGGGCTCGTCGCAGGTGCCGTGGGAAGGCCGCGAGTGGCTGCGTCCCGACCAGTCGCCCTGGCAGACGGTGGCGCCGTCGCCGATCGCGTTCGGCGAGGGCTGGCACACGCCGCACGAACTGTCTCTTTCTGAAATAAGAAACCAGGTCGAGGCGTTCGTCGCCGCCACCCTGCGCTCGAAGCGCATCGGCTTCGACGTGGTCGAGCTGCATTCGGCGCACGGCTACCTGCTGCACCAGTTCCTCTCGCCGCTCTCGAACCAGCGCAAGGATGCCTACGGCACCAACCGGATGAAGTTCCCGCTGGAGGTTGCTGCCGCCGTCCGGGAAACATGGCCGAAAGACCGGGCGCTCGGCGCACGGATCAGCGCGCACGACTTTGCCGACGGCGGGCTGGGACCGGACGATGCGGTCGCGTACGCGAAGGAGCTGAAGCGCGTCGGCTTCGATTACGTCTGCGTGTCGAGCGCCTCGCTGGTGGCGAAGCAGAAGCTGCCGCCGATCGTCGAGGGCTACCAGGTGCCGTTCGCCGAGAAGGTGAAGCACGGCGTCGACATCAAGGTCCGCGCCGTCGGCATGATCGCCAGCCCCGAGTACGCGGAAGAAGTGGTCGAGAGCGGCCAGGCCGACATGGTGGCCATGGCGCGCGCCATCCTCGACAACCCGCGCTGGGTCTGGCACGCCGCCGAGCGCCACGGCATCAAGATCGACTACCCGCCGTCGTACGCACGCAGCCGCTTCGATCTGTGGCCCGGCGCCAAGCTCGCGCGTCCCGTGGAGGACGAATCGCAACTCGGCTAGACGTCGTCGCCGCGTGCCTGATCGCTCTCGCGAGCGCGCTGGCGGCGGGATGCGCGACGCGGCCGTCGTCGCCGCCGACCCGCGAATGGCAGCAGCCCTGCGACGACTGCATCGCAGGCGTGGCGAACTTCACTCAGGTGACGGAAAAATTGTGGCGCGGCGCGCAGCCCGACCTCCACGACCCCGAGGTGTTCCGGCGACTTGAGGGGCGGGGCCTCAAGACCGTCATCAACCTGCGGCATGACCACGACGACTTCCCACGCCTCCAGGACACGCGGCTCGAGTACCTCTGGATCCCGATGCGAGCCTGGCATCCCGAGACGGAAGACATCGTCCTCGTGCTGAGTGCGCTACGCCGGGCCACGGCCGATCCGAAGCGCTGGCCCGTATTCGTGCACTGCGCCGAAGGCAAGGATCGAACCGGCTACGTCATCGCCGCCTATCGGATCATCGAGCAGGGCTGGGATGCCGACGACGCCATCCACGAGATGTTCGACTTCCGCTACAACCCGATCTGGTTCGGCAACCCCGCCTTCCTGCGCCATCTGCAGGCGCAGCGCGAGGAGATCAGGGCGCGGGTGGGCAGGGCGCCATGAAGGCAGTCAGCTACTTCGAGAAGTTGCGCGCCGCGTGCCTGGCGCGCGATTCGCTGCTCTGCATCGGCCTCGATCCCGATCCCAAGGTCCTCGGCGGAGGACTCGAGGGAGCGGTCGATTTCTGCCGTCGCCTGGTCGAGACGACGGCCGACATCGCCTGTTGCTACAAACCGAACGCGGCTTTCTGGGAGCAGTATGGCCCTCGCGGCTGGGAAGGGCTGGCGCGCATCAGGCAATCCGTTCCGCAGGACATTCCCGTGCTGCTCGATTGCAAGCGGGCCGACGTGCCGAACACCATGGCCGCGTACGCCGCGGCGGTCTTCGACGCGATGGCGTTCGACGCGGCCACGGTGCACGCCTACCACGGCGCGGATTCGCTGGCTCCCTTCGCGGCGTACGCGGACCGGGGCGTCTACGTGGTGTGCCACACCTCCAATCCGGGGCGCGCCGATCTGCAGCACCTGCGTTGCGGCCCCGATCCGCTCTTCATGGCGGTCGCCGAGCTGGCGGTGCGCAGCGACCGGCACGGCAATGTGGGCGTGGTCATCGGTGCCACGGCGCCGGAAGAGGCGGCGGCGGTCCGCGCCCGATTCCCCGAGCTGCCGTTCCTGCTGCCCGGGATAGGGCGCCAGGGGGGCGACGTGGAGGCGGCCGTGCGCGCGTCGTTCAGCGGCGATCCCGTCTCGTGCCTGGTCGCGGTCGCCGGCGCGGTCATGTACGCCGACGAGCCGCGCAGCGCTGCAACCGCCTGGCGCGACCGCATGCGGCGCGCGGCTGATGCGGTTCGCGCTTAGCCTTCTGCTGGCCGTCGTGCCGGCGCCGGTGCTCGCCCAGAACATCACCGGGGGCCACAAGTTCGAGATGAGCGATGGCGCGGCGAACGTGATCCAGGAGCTGCGGTGCGCGAGCGAAACGTCCTGCATCTTCTCCGTCGCCAGCCGGACGGCCGACAAGCCGTGGGAGACGCTGGAGAAGCAGACGCTGCGCGTCACGCCGCTCGAGGATCTGCGCGAGGCCAGCGGCGCCCTGCGCTACGCGGTGGAGCGGAAGGACGTGGAGGTGCGCCACAACCGCGAATACGTCGAGATCATGAAGCAGCTCCGCCCGATCCTGCAGCGCGAGCCGGCGATCCGGAAGTGCTGGGACCTGAATTACGTGCAGCCCACGTACCTCGTCGCGTGCGCCGTGCAGCAGAAAGGCTCGGGCGAGAGCTCGATCTTTCTTTTCGCCACGCTGATGGCCAGCTGCGCCGAGGCGTTCTGCCGCTACATCATTTTCCCGATGCAGCCCTGACGCATGCGGTTCGCGCTTGGCCTCCTGCTGGCCCTCGTGCCGGCGCTCGCGCTGGCGCAGCCGAAGTCCGTTTTCATCGGCGATCTCACCTGGCGCGAGGTGCAGGAGGCGATCGCGAGCGGCAAGACGACGGCGATCTACTACGCCGGCAGCACCGAGCAGAACGGCCCGCACATGGCGCTCGGCAAGCACAACGTCATCGCCGAGTATCTGGCGGGGCGCGTCGCGCAGGAGCTCGGCAATGCGCTGGCGCTGCCCGTGCTGCCGTTCGCGCCGACGGGCGACCCGATGAAATTTCCCGGCACGGTGAACCTGAGCGACAAGACCTTCGGCGCGGTCGCGCGCGAGGTCGCGGCCAGCATGCTCGCCGCGGGATTCCGCAACGTCGTGCTGATGGGTGAGCATGGCGGCGGGCAGGAGGCGCTGAAGCAGGCGGCCGCGGCGCTCGACAAGGAATGGCGCCAAAAAGGGCGGCGCGTCTACTATGTGCCCGACGCCTATTACAAGGCGCAGGAGCAGATCCGCGCGTATCTCGTGAAGCGCAACCTTCCGAGCGGCCAGCATGCCGGCATCGAGGACACGTCCGAATTGATGTACCTCGACCGCCAGCGCCAGTGGATCCGCCGCGACAAGCTGGCGCCGGGCGACGCCGCCGCGGGCGTCGACGGCGACCCGCGGCGGGCCTCGCCCGAGCTCGGCAAGCTGTTCCTCGACATGAAGGTCGCGGCCGCGGTCGCGCAGATCAGGAGCTTCGTTGGGAAGTGAGGCGCGGGAAATGACGATCAGAACGGCTCTGGCAGTGCTGCTCTTCCTCGCGATGCCGGCCCACGCCGAGGTGATCGCGATCGTCGGCGCCACCGTGATCCACCCCGAGCGCGAAATGCCCGGCGCGGTGGCCGCCAACAGCACGGTGATCATCAACGGCAACCGCATCGAGCGTGTGGGACCCGCCGCCTCGACCGCGGTGCCGAACGGCGCGCGGCGCATCGACGGGAAAGGCAAATGGGTGGTGCCGGGACTCGTCGATGCGCATGTGCACTTCTTCCAGTCGGGCAACCTGTACACGCGGCCCGACGTCGCCGATTTCAACGCCGTGGTGCCTTACGCGAAGGAGACCGCGCGCAACAAGGCGCGCCTGCCGGCGACCTTCAAGGTATGGCTCGCGAGCGGCGTGACGAGCGTCGTGGACATCGGCGGGCCCTTCTGGAACTTCGAGATGCGCGACGCGGCGCTGAAGAGCCCGGCCGCGCCGCGCGTCGCGGTGGCCGGCCCGCTGATCTCGATGATCGACCGCGCGAAGCTCGACCTCGGCGATCCGCCGATCATCAGGATCGGCTCCCCGGACGAGGCGCGCGCGCTCGTGGCGCGCGAGCTGGAGCGCAAGCCCGACTACATCAAGGTGTGGTTCATCCATCAGCCCGGCGACGATCTCGCGAAGCAGGAGGCGATCGTGAAGGCGACCGGGGACGCCGCGCATGCCGGCGGCGCCCGCCTGGCGGTGCATGCCACGGAGCTCGGCGTGGCCAAGGCGTCATTGCGCGCCGGCGCCGATTTCCTGGTGCATTCGGTCGAGGACCAGGCGGTGGACGAGGAATTCCTCGCGCTCGCGAAACGCAACCGCGCCCTCTATTGCCCGACGCTCTTCGTCGTCATGGGCTACCGCTACGCGCTGTCGAACACCTGGCAGCCGACCGAAGCCGAGCGGCGGCTCGCCGATCCGCAGATCCTGGCGGCGATGAGCGACCTGGAGCGGATGCCGAAAGAAAACCTGCCGGAGCGCGTGGCGCAGGCGATAGCCCACCCGCCGCAACCGAAGCCCTCCGACATCGCGCTGAAGAACCTGCGCACCGTGTGGGACGCCGGCATCACGGTTGTGATGGGCACCGACGCCGGCAACATCGGCACGCTGCATGGCCCATCGGTGTTCCGCGAGCTGGCGATCATGACGCAAGCGGGGCTCTCGCCGCTGCAGGTGCTGCGCTCGGCGACGTCCAATGGAGCCAGAGCGACGGGACGCGACGTCGGCGTCCTGGCGTCCGGCAAGCTGGCGGACGTGGTGGTGCTCGACGCCGATCCGCTCGCCGATGTGCAGAACCTGAGCCGCATCCATCGCGTCATCAAGGATGGGCGGATCTTCGCGCCCGGCGACCTGATGACGGTAGACGCGGCCGCGGAGCGATTGGTAAAAGAGTAGGCATGGAACCCAACATGGCGAAGATGGAAGGGCTGGTGCGCGAGCTGCTGCTCGAGCTCGGCGAGGACGTGAACCGCGAGGGGCTGGTGAAGACGCCCGAGCGCGTGGCGAAGGCGCTCAAGTTCCTGACCCAGGGCTATCGCGCCGACGTGCGCACGGTGATCAACCAGGCGCTCTTCACGCAGACCACCGCCGGCATGGTGATCATCAAGGACATCGAGCTCTACAGCCTGTGCGAGCACCACATGCTGCCGTTCTACGGGCGCTGCCACATCGGCTACATCCCGAGCGGCCAGGTGTTCGGCGTGTCGAAGCTCGCGCGCCTGGTCGACGTGTTCGCGCGGCGGCTGCAGCTGCAGGAGCGCCTCACCGAGCAGATCTCGCAGGTGGTGATGGACGAGATCGGCGCCAAGGGCGTCGGCGTGATGATCGAGGCGCGCCACCTCTGCATGATGATGCGCGGCGTCGAGAAGCAGAACTCGCTGATGGTGACCTCGTCGGTGCTGGGCGTGTTCCGCGAGCACCTCGCGACGCGCGAGGAATTCCTCAACCTGGTGGCGCGCCGGGGTCCGTAGCACCCTTCACGGTCATCACCAGCGGGCCGTGGTCGCTCGTGCCGAACTCGCGCTGCACGACGCAGCTCACGGCGCGCCCGGCGATCGGCTTCGACGCCAGGACGTAGTCGAGGCGCCAGCCGATGTTGCGCTCGCGCATCTTGCGCCAGGGCGCCCACCAGGTGAACAGCCGCTCGTTGTCGGGGTCGAGCGCCCGCTGCACGTCGACCAGCTGCTCGCCGATCAGCGCCTCGAACAGCTCGCGCTCCTCGGGAAGCTGGCCGATGACCTTCTTCCGCTCGGCCGGGTGCACGTCGCGCTCGGTGCGCGCGATGTTGATGTCGCCGCACAGGACGAGCGACTTGCCTCCCGCGTGCACGCGCTGCACCCAATCGCGCATCAGCTCGAGGAAGCGCAGCTTCGCCGGGAAGTCCTTGCCGCCATTGGGCACGTACACCGACGCGAACACCGTGCCGCCGGCCTCGGCCGCAACGATGCGCGACTCCATGTCGAACTCGGGATGGCTGAACGCCGGCGGCTCGGCGAAAGCCGACTGGTTGACGTGCAGCGACACCCCCGAGTACGCGCGCACGCTCGAGCCGTGCCAGTAGATGTGGTAGCCGGCGACCTTGCACTGCTCGGGCACCTGGGCGAGGTCGGCCTTCAGCTCCTGCAGGCACAGCACGTCGGGCCGCTCGCGCTCGAGGAACTCGCACACCTCCGCCGCCCTCGCGCGGATGCCGTTCACGTTCCAGGTGGCGATCTTCATAAAAACATTCGGGGCCAGGACCGGAATTATTTATGGTCCTGACCCCGAATTAAATGCGGTCCTGGCCCCGAATTAGGAGCCTTTGACCACCTTGAGCTGGTTGTCGACGCTCCGCACGCCCTCGACCTTCGAGGCGACCTGCTGGGCGCGGGTGCGCTGCGCGGCGGTGGGGACGGCGCCCCAGAGGCTGACGCGCCCGTCGGCGGCGGTCACGTCGATCGCGCCGCCCGGCAGCTTGGCCTCCGGCGCCTCGAGCGCCTGCTTCACCTTCGCCGCGAGTTCCTTGTTCGGATCGGGCTTC
>DASQAW010000222.1:0-10199 GCA_035635495.1 Burkholderiales bacterium | reverse complement strand
GTAATCTTCGCGACGGCATTCGCCAGGAGCGCGGACCCGGGCGTCGACTTCGGTTCGAACGTTGCCGGCATTATCCTCGGCGGCCTGAGCGAGCAGCTCTCGCTGGTCCTCGGCTTCGGCTACCTCGTCCTGGTCGCGATCCTGTACTACATCCTTTCGCTCGCGCTGCAGCGGCGCGCGCAGCCGGTCTAGTGCGGGCCGTCTGGGCAGCCGCCTACCTTCTCACGCGCGGCATCGCGCTCGCACTGCTCGTGCCGCAGATCGAGCGGCTGGCGGACTTCACGCACTACGGCAAGGCGCTGGCGAAGGCGGGCGCGACAGGTTCGCTCTTCGAGTACCCGTGGCTCGCGGCGGAGATGCTCGAGTTGCCGCTCCGGCTCGGCACGGCCGACTGGCCGCAATACTATGGCGCGCTCACCATCTTCTTCCTTTTCGCGGACGCGGCGTACGCCATCGCCCTGTGGCGCGCCGGCGGCCCGAGCCGCGGCTTCATCCTCTGGCTGCTCGCGGCTCCTCTCCTCGGCCCGCTGATCTTCACGCGCTTCGACGGGGTGGCGGCGGCGCTCGCGGGGACGGCGCTGCTCGCGGCTGGCGCCTCACGGCCCGCCACCGCCGGGGTGCTGAGCATGCTCGGGGCCGCGATCAAGATCTGGCCCGTGTTCGAGATCCCGGCGCTCCTGGCCGTGGCCGCGCCCGAGCAACGCCGCAAGCTCCTCGTCGCGCTCCTCGCCACGGGCACCTTCGTCGCCGGCGCCACGCTGCTTGCCGCGGGCCCGTTGCGGCTGGTCTCGCCATTCGTCCTACAGGCCGCGCGCGGGCTCGAGGTGGAAGCCATCCCGGCACTGCCGTTCCTGTGGAGGCGCCTCGCCGAGCCGCAGTCGGCCACCATCGAGCATGCCGCGTGCAACTGTGACGAGCTTCGCGCGAGCGGCGTTCCGACCGCGCTTTCCGCCGCGCAGGTTGCCTTCTGGGCGGGCGTCATCGGTTTCGCGCTCCTCTATGCGAGGGTGCTGCGCGCCCCGCCCGGCGTGCGCACGCCGGCGCTCGGCGCGCAGCTCGCTCTGCTCCTGACCCTCCTCTGGATCGTGACCAACAAGGTGTTCAGCCCGCAGTACATGATCTGGGCCGCGGCGCTCATGGCCGCCTGGGGCGCCGTGCGCGGGCCGCCCACCCTTCCGCGCATGGATGCGGCGCTTCTGCTCGCGGCCTGCGCGCTGACGCAACTGCTCTATCCCACGCATCGCGCCGAGCTCTCCGGCAGCGAGCCGCAGGCATGGCCGCTCGCCGCGCTAACGCTGCGCAATGTGCTGCTTGCGGCGATGGGCGTGCGCTTGGCGCTGCAGATCTCGCGCGAGACGGCCCGGCATGGATAGGGGCCGCCTGTTCCTGCTCGTCGCGGCGCTCGTGCTGGTGGGGCTCCTGACCTGCGTGCCGTTGAGCAGCAACGACTTCTGGCTGCAGCTGACCATCGGCGGAATGATCTGGAACGACGGCGCGATTCCCCGCACGGTGCTGTTCCCGTTCACCGAAGCACGGGACTACCCGTTCATTGCGCACGAGTGGCTCCCCTCGGTGGTGTTCTATCTGCTGCACAAGTGGCTGGGCTACGACGCGCTGCTTTTCGTCAAGGGCGCGTTCGGCCTGGGCATCTTCGCGCTCTGCTATCGGCTCGCCCGCCGCCTCACCGGCGATCAGGCGATCGCCGTCGTCCTCGCCATCGCGGCTATGGTCGCCGGCAATTTCCGGCACTTCCTGCGCCCGGAGCTCTTCGCGGTGGTCTTCCTGCTCGGGCTGCTCAACCTGCTCGTCGAATACCAGCTCACCGGCCGCAAGCTCGCGCTGGCCTGGGCCGTGCCGCTCGCCGCGCTATGGGCAAATTGCCATGGGTCGTTCCCGGTGGCGCTGGTGATCGTCGCGCTGTTCGCCGCCGGAGCGGCCCTCGAGCGCTGGCGCAGCCCGCGGGCCGCCGCGGCCGCCGCCGCACCGTACGCCGTGCTCGGCACGGCCATGACGCTCGCCATGCTCCTCAACCCCTACGGCTGGCACCTGTTTGCCTTTGCATGGCACATCGCGCACTGGCAGGTGCTGAGCGACTTCATCATCGAATGGCGCTCGCCGTTCTCCGACCCGTTCGGCGGCAACCGTGCGTTCTGGGCCTTCGTGATCTATCTCGCCGGCGGCGTCGCGCTCGGCGTCGCCTTTCGCAAGCGCCTCACCGCGACGGCGGTGCTGCTGTTCGTGGTCTTTGCGCTCCTCGCCACTCAGCGACAGCGGCATATCGCCCTCTTCGCCTACGTCGCGCTGTACAGCATCGCGGTGGCGATCGATCCGGCCGCCGTGCGCGCGCGCCTGGGCCGCGCGCTGGTGCCGGCCGGGGTCGCGCTCCTCGTCCTCGGCATCGCCGCGGCGGTGCGCTACGGCAACATGTACGGCGCCTGGCCGCACCGCATCGCCTCCGACAATTTCACGCCGCCGATGGCCGAGCAGCTCGGGAAGATCGAAGGCAACGTGTTCAATTCCTACGTGCTCGGCGCGCAGCTGATCCACGACTACTACCCGCGGCTGCGGCCGATGATCGATTCGCGCATCGATGCCTACGGCGAGCGCTATTTCCTCTACACGGTGCACCTCGGCGTGAACGAGGAGGCGCTGCTCGACTTCATCCAGCGCTATGACGTGAGCTACTTCCTGCTGACCTGGGGGGAGTTCAACTACCGCATCGGCACGATGCCGCGGCTGCGCGAGGGCTGGCGCATCCGCTTCGCCGATCAGCGGGCGGTGCTGCTCGAGAGAGTGCCCTAGCGCTTGATGCGCGCCCAGAGCGCCTGCCGCGAGCCCTGGTCCTTCGCTTCGACGTAGAGCCGGTCGAGCGCGCCGGTCGCGGAATTGTCCGTGACCGGCCAGAGCGTGACCGCCATGTCCAGATCCTGGATCGCGCCGGCACGGTCGGCGCGCTCCAGCCGCAGGTAGGCGCGCAGCTCGAAGAGGCGCGCCTTCTGCTGCTTGCCGGCATCGGAGGGCATCCGGTCGCGCGCCGCTTCGATGAAGGCGAGCGCCTGGCCCACCGAATAGCCCTGCTTGTTGGCGAGCAGGCCTTCGGCGAGACCGAGCGCACCGTAGAAGTCATGCGAAAGCGCCTCGATATGCCGCCGCGTGCGCTCATCGGGCGCCCGGTCGCGCGGCTGTCCGTTGATGAGGAGTGCCGCATAGATCCGGCGCAGCTCGCCTTGCCAGTAGGCGATCCAGGCATTGTCCTCGGACACGTTGAGCAGCGAGTCCTCGAAGAAGCGCACCATCTCTTCGGGAATGTCGACGCTGACGCGCGTGCGGTCGGCCGACGACTTGTCCACCTCGCGGAAGAGCCAGCGGTCGCGGCGCGCATAGCCTTCGACGTGCCCCTGCGTGAACGCGACCGGCCGGCTGTCGCCGTCGATCAGACCGTGGATGCGCTCGCGCATCGTCGTGGTGCTGACGCGCAGAATATGGAACAGGCGATTGCCAAGCAGGAGGCCCTGCGGCTGGTAGAGCGTGAGGTCGGGACGGCGGCCCTCGATCAGGTGGTAATAACCGATCGGGCCGAGGTCGGCTTCGCCGCCCACGAAGACGATCGCGTCGCGCGGCAGGGTCTTCAGCACGACGTCGGCATAGCGCGCCGCCCAGACGCTGTCGCTGTCGGCGCGCCAGTTCGAGTGCAGGCCGACGGCGAGAATGAGCGCGAGCAGCGCGGCGGCCCCCGCGCCCGCTTGCTGCGGACGCAGGCGGAACCGCGCCGCGAGCCAGCTCGCGCCGAGCGCCATCCAGAGCGCGGCCACGCCATAAGCCGGCAACGGATAGACGTGGAACATGTGCTTGTGGAACGAGTCGTACTCGAACCCGAGCAGCAGGGTGAGCACCAACGTAGGCATCGCGAAAGCGAGCGTCAGGAAAAGCGACACGCGCATCCCCCAGGTGCGCCATTGCTGCCAGAAGCCGATGCCGGCGATGCAGGCGCCGACGATCGCGAACTGCACGAGGACCACTTCGCCGACGAAACGGAAATAGCTCAGGTGGTCGAGCCAGTTCGTCGCCGCCGAGGCATCTACATTGGCATAGCCCTGCCGGCTGACGAAGTACCAGAATTCGGACCACGACTGGAGCGGACCGTAGAAGCTGATGACGAGGCCGCCCCATGAATTGACCACCAGCCAGGCGTAAGGCAGGAGGCCGATCGCCACCATGGCGAGGAAGAGCGGCAGCGCCAGCAGTTTCGCGCGCAGGAGCGGCCACAGCAGCACGGCAAATCCGGGGGCCACGAGCAGCATCAGCGGCCAGTGGTTGGAAAGACTCAGGCCGAAGACCAGCGCCATGATCGAGAGGCGCCGCAGGGCGTGCGGCGCGTTCACGACGTCGGTGTGCGGCGGCGCGAGACGCAGGCCGAGGTAGGCGAGCGTGAAGAAAAAGAAGGTGTTGAGCGTGTAGACCTCGGCGATGATGGCCTGCGACCAGAACACCCGCGAGAAGCCGAGTCCGAGCGCGGCGACGTAGGCGGGCAGCCGTCCGGGAATGAGCCGGCGCGCGCATAGCCACAATGCGGCGCAGCTCAGCGCGCCCAGCACGGCGCTCAGGAGATGCACGCGATAAGCGACGGAGCCGAACGGCAGATACGTGAAGAGCTTGCCGAGCAGCGTGTGCAGCGGATAGCCGGGCGGGTGCTCGACGCCGAGGAAATAGCTCGAGAGGATGAAGAGGCCGTCGTCCTCCAGCGCCACCGTGCGCGGCGCGGTGAGGGCGTAGAGGACCAGCAGGGCGAGCGCCACCAGCCCGGCTTCGAGCCAGTCTCGACGTGGGGTCATCGGCGGCCCTTGTCGGCGGTCGGGGTGCTGCCGCCCCAGGTAAAGGAGGCCGTAGTGAGGAAGTTCCAGAAGGCCGCCACGCCCGCGCCGATGAGCCCGGCAACCCAGTAGGTCATTCCCCGCAGGTACATCCAGTCGGCGAGCGCCACGTTGATCAGCGCGCCGATGCTGCACGCGGCGTAAAAGCTGAGCAGCCCGCGCCAGAGCCTGCGGCCACGGAGGCGGCGGTCGCCGTAGGTGAAAGCGTTGTTGATGAAGAAATTGCTGGTCATCGCGGCCAAGGTAGCGACCGCCTGGCTGGCGAGGAACTGACCGTTCGAGGCGGAATAGAGCGCCGTCAGCACCGCAAGGTGCACGGCGAGGCCGCTCACGCCGACGGCGGAGAACAGAAAGAAGCGCGCCGGCACCAGGCGGCCCGACAGGTGGTAGAGGATCAGCATGAAGAACTCGGCGATGACGCGCGCGCCGAGCTTGCTCTCGCCCGCCGCGCGGCTCCTCATGCGGTACGGCAGCTCGGCGATGCGCACGTCGCCGCGTGCCGCGGCGATGAGATCGAGGAGGATCTTGAAGCCCCGCCCGTAGAGGCGCCGCACCACCGTCTCGAGGAAGCTGCGCCGCACCATGAAGAAGCCGCTCATCGGGTCGCTCAGCTTGCTCGTCAGCACTCGGCTGATGAGGCTCGCCATGCGGCTCACGCGCACCCGGGCGGGGGCGAGATCGCCGGTGCCCGCCCCTTCCATGTAGCGGCTGGCGACGGCGATGTCCGCCTGCGTGTCGCGCAGCGTCTGCAAAAGTGCGGGCAGCAGCCGCTCGTCGTGCTGGAGATCCGCGTCGATGACCGCCAGGTATGGCGCGGAGCTCGCCAGCATGCCTTCGATGCACGCCGAGGCGAGGCCGCGCCGGCCGATGCGGTGGATGCAGCGCACGCGCGGGTCGCGCTGCGCGCGCTCGCGCAGGATGTCCTCCGTGCCGTCGAGCGCGTCATCGACCACGAAGATGACTTCCCAGCTATGGCCGGCCAGCGCCTGCTCGAGCGCCACGGTGAGCGGCAGCACGTTGTCGCGCTCCGCGTAGGCAGGGACGACGACGGTGAGTTCGGGCATGGCTCAGTACACGGCCGGCAGCTGCCGCTCGGCGCGCGCCTGGGAGAAATTGGCGATCAGGTAACCGATCTGCCAGTCGGTGAACGACCACAGCCGGTGCCGGTAAGCGGGCAGGTCCACGTCGGCCCGCTTCCCGCTGGCGTCGATGACGCGCGCGTCCCAGCCCCAAGGCGAGTAGGCGAAGCTGCCGAGCACCTGCACGAATATCGACCAGACGAGCGCGGCGAGGAGCGCGGCGCGCCACACGGGCCGGTCCAGAACGCAGCCCAAAGCCGGCACGCACAGCACGGCGAGCAGCGGGGCGCTATCGACGATCGGGCGGTAGCCGAAGGTCCAGCCGCCCCACCAGTCGAACCAGGCGAAGGCCGGAAGCCAGAGCGCCGGCACGGCGAGCGTTAGCACGCGCAATGACCGGTAGCGCTCGTCACGCCATGCGAGCCAGGCGCCGGGCAAGGCCAGGACGAGAAAGGGCGAGTACACGAAGAGCCCGCGCGAGGGGCTCGCCAGCAATCCGGCTGCGCCAACCCAGATCGGTGTCTGCCACACGTCGGGCGAGCCCGTCTTGTACTGCGCGATGCGGGCACCGGCCGCAAGCTGCCCGAAGTCGAACGGCGAGCCGAAGTAGTACTGGTTGTAGAGCAGGATGCCGGCGGCGAGCGGCAGGGCCGCCAGAGCAAATGCGGCGAAGGCACGCCGGTCCGAAAGCGCGAGCCACGCCGCCACCAGAACGGCGACGAGCGCGGCGGTCGGCCGGCACGCCGCTGCCGCGGAGAGCGCAAGCCCGGCGCTCGCGCCCCGCGACCACGAGGAGCGCATGCGCATCAGGAAAAAAACCCCGAGCGCGAGGAAGAAGATCTCGGCGGTCTGCTGCCACAACGCCTGCGACGAGATCGCCCACACGCAGCTCCCGGCGCCGTACGCCAGCGCCAGAAGCAACGCACGGCGCGGTGGAATGAAGGCGATGGCCGTCAGGTAGATGAGCGCGACGGATCCGGCGACGAGCAGCGCCGCCGTCAGCTTGGCCGCCCCTACGGACGCCGGCTGCTGATCCCACAGGTGCGCGCCGAAGAGCTGCGCGAGCGCGGCGAAGGGCAGCGCGGTCAGGCCGGGCACCGGTCCAAACGCTCCGACGAAAAGCGGCTCGCCGGTGGTTGTCCGGCTGCGCACTGTCGGCACGACGTAGTACTTCCAGCCGCTGAACTCCAGGCGGCGCTCGCCATAGAGATCGGCATACGTCTTGCGCTCGCCCGGCGCGGTCTGGCGCCAGTTGTCCACATCGACCCGCGCCTGCCCGGCAGGGCCCTGCGCGCTCCAGAGGAACATTCCCGGCGCTTCGAACGGACTGAAGGCGAGATCGCCGTCACCCAGCACGCTCGCCGGCAGGTAAACGTTCGGAATCGAGTCGCCCGCGAGCGGCAGGAGCGACAGGTTGGAAAGGTAGAGGATGAGCGCGCCGGCAAAAATCGCCGCTGCTGCGCGCACGGGCTTCATGCCGGACACCGGAAGGAAGCGGAGCGCGCTACTGCGCTCGCCGGCGGCAGCAGCCCCTCGCCCGGAGCGTCGAGCGCCTTGATGCGATGCATGGCGCCGACGAAACCGAGCTTGTAGGCGGCTTCGTATTGCGCGCGCGCCTGGTCGCGGCAGCCGAGCTGCTGCAGCGCCAGTCCGAGGTGGTGTGCCGCGACGCCTTGATCGGGCCGAAGCGCCATGGCGCGGCGCAAGTACGGGATGGCCGCTTCGTATTCGCCGAGCCGCACGTGGATGGCGGCGCGCGCCAAAGTGCATTGAAATGCCCGGGGATAGGCGCGCAGGCAACGCTCGACGACGGCGACGGCGCGCTCCGGCTGTCCGTTGTTGAGATACTCGCGCCCGAGCTGGTAGAGCGTGCGCGGCGCTCCGGGCACCGGCGTGGACGGCAATTTGGCCGCCGCGTCCTCCCACATCGCGAGGCCGCTGGAAAGGCTCCCCAGCCGATCGTGCGCCTGCCACCCGAGGAGCAGCAGCGCTCCGGCGCACGCCGCGGCCGCGGCTCTCACGGGCAGGCACGCCAGCAAAGCGGCCGCCGCGATGGCGAGACCAGGCGCCCACAAGTAGCTACGGTAGAGCACGAAGGGCTCCTGGAAGCGCACCGTCGTGAACTCGACGAGGAAGAGACACCAGAACCAGAGGAAACCCAGCCCGGCGAGCGCCGCGCGGCCGCGCCGCGCCGCAAGGAGAGCCCCGACGCAACCGAACGCGACGAATCCCAGCACGCTCGCCGCCGCGACCGGCGCGCTCCACAGGCTGCCAAAGTCCACCCGCAGGTCGAGCGCCATCGCCCCGGTGCGCGGCCACAGCCACAAGCCGAGATAACGGAAGAAAAGCGCCGCTTGCGCGAGCGCGCTGCCGAGCCATGGATCGCCGACCCAGCCGGCATCGGCGGGCGAGATGAGCGCGGCCACCTCGGCGAACTCGGGCTCGTAGGGCTGCCCGATCACGCCCTTGGCGAACAGCACGGCGAGGATGGCAGCGGGCGCGCAGACCGCCCAGTATATGGCGATGTAGCGGTATTGCCGGCGCGGTGGCTCGCCATGGCGCCATATCGCGGCCGGCGCGAGCGCCGCGGCGAGCAGGGCGTGCTCCTTGGAGAGGACCGCGATGGCGTACAGCAAACCCGCGGCGACGGCGTAGACAATGCGGCCTGTCGGCGCACCCCGCGCGAACACGGCGAGCGAGAGGAGCGAAAAAAGCGTGGCGAGGACGATCGAGCGCTGCACCAGGTAGCCGGCGGCGTAGACCGCCACCGGGTGCGCCGCAAAGAGCGCCGCAGCGGCGAACGCAGCGATCTCGTCACGCTTTGCCGACTGCGGGCCCGGTGCCGGCGCCCAGATCCGCTGCAGCGCGCGAATGGCGAAGAGCAGCGCCAGCGCGGTCGCGCAATGAAACAGCGCGCCCACTGCGCGTTGCGCTTCGACCGTGCCGAAGAGGACCTCGACGGCAGCGATGGTGAAGTAGCCCGGATGGCGGGCGTTCAGGGCGAAGGGCGAGGCGGCGTAATGGGCGAAGGCGTAGCCTGAAAAGATCCCGCGGTCGTCGAAGAACAACGGATTGGAAAGGAACGGCAGGTAGAGCGCCGCGACGACGGCGGCGAGCCCCGAGATCGCCAGCAGCCTGGAGCGGTCCTTCCAGCCAAAAAAAAGGGCACCCGCGAAGGCGCCCTTTGAGCTCATGCGACGTTTAGCTGCCGCGGCAGGAGCCGGGCAGGTATTTCGCGTTGACGTTGGTGCCGTCGGTGCTCGAGCCGCAGCGCCAGCCGAAGAGGCCGACGCCCATCGTCGCCGAGGTGGCCAGAGCGCCTCCCGGCGCCAGCGGGGCCAGCGTCACGACCGAGGTGTCGACCGACGGGCTGATGCTCTGCACCGTGGCGGTCACCACGCCGTTGCCGTTGGTAGAGATCGCCGCGACGTACTTCGAGGCGACTCCGCTCTCGCAGCCCCAGTTGTTCGCCAACGGCGCCGTGCCGCCCGTCTGGTACACCTCGGTGATCGAGGTGCGGCAGGCGCTCATCGCGAGGATCAGCTCGGACATCTTGGCGCGGATCGTGTAGTCCTGATAGGCCGGCAGCGCGACTGCGGCCAGAATGCCGATAATGGCCACCACGATCATCAGCTCGATGAGCGTGAAGCCCTTTTGCAACCGTTTCATTGAGACCTCCCAGTTTATTGGTTGGAGAAAACTTGCACTGCACGTCTACGCAAGCCGTATGCCAGGCCGGGAGAGGAAATGCATCACGGAAATCGCCCTCCCTGCCGGGCCGGGTGCCGCATTTTGGCCTGCGCCAGACAAAAAAAAGGCACCCCGAAGGGTACCTTTTTAATGGCTAGACGATTCTTGTTTCTTAGCTGCCGCGGCAGGAGCCGGGCAGGTATTTCGCGTTGACGTTGGTGCCGTCGGTGCTCGAGCCGCAGCGCCAGCCGAAGAGGCCGATGCCCATCGTCGCCGAGGTGGCCAGACCGCCTCCGGGCGCCAGCGGGGCCAGCGTCACGACCGAGGTGTTGACCGACGGGCTGATGCTCTGCACCGTGGCGGTCACCACGCCGTTGCCGTTGGTAGAGATCGCCGAGACGTACTTCGAGGCGACTCCGCTCTCGCAGCCCCAGGCGTTCGCCAACGGCGCCGTGCCGCCCGTCTGGTACACCTCGGTGATCGAGGTGCGGCAGGCGCTCATGGCGAGGATCAGCTCGGACATCTTGGCGCGGATCGTGTAGTCCTGATAGGCCGGCAG
>DASQAW010000221.1:0-16459 GCA_035635495.1 Burkholderiales bacterium | reverse complement strand
GCGAGCCGGATGGTGATGCCGCTGCGGATCGTGCCCACGACCTGCTCCAGCGCGCCGCGCTCGGCCATGGCCTTCATGGCGAGCAAGCGGTCGATCGCCACCGCGAGCAGCACGCTGATGAGGACGATGACGATCACGAGTTCGAGGAGCGAGAAACCGACGACGCGCCGGCGCGCGCCGGGTTCAGCGTCCGCCACGCGCCACGCTTGCAAGCTCCCACATGGGCAGGAAGATGCCGAGCGCCAGAATGAGGACCAGACCGCCCATCACGAGAAGCAGGATCGGCTCGAGCTTCGCCGCCAGGCCCTCGACCTCCAGCGTGACCTCGCGCTCGTAGAGGGTGGCGACGTCGTCCATCATTGCGTCGATTTCGCCGGTCTCCTCGCCGACCGCGATCATCTGCAGCACGAGCGAATTGAAGATGCCCGCGGTGGCGGCGGTGCGCAGGATGCTCTCGCCGCGCTCGATGCCGTTGCGCATCTGCGCGATGCGGTCCTCCATGAAGGCGTTGTCGACGACGTTGGCGACCACGCTCAAGGCCTGCACGATCGGGACGCCGCTGCGGGTGGCGAGCGCGAAGCTGCGCGTAAAGCGCGCCAGCGTCGCCTTGTGGATCAGCTCGCCGACGACCGGCACGCGCAGCTTGAGGCGGTCCCACTGGTAACGGCCGCCGGCGGTTTTGGTATAGACGCGGAAAAGGAGCGCCAGGCCGACCGCGCCGGCCACGACCAGCCACCAGTAGCCGACGAAAAAATCCGAGGTGCCGATCAGGATGCGCGTCGCGAGCGGCAGCTGCGCCTTGAAGGCCGAGAACAGCTTGGCAAAGGCCGGGATGACGAAGATGTTGATGACGAACATCGCCGCGACGATCGCGGCGATGACGAAGCCCGGATAGCGCAGCGCCGCGGCGACCTTCTCGCGGATGTTCTTCTCGAAGGCGTAGAACTCGTAGAGCCTGAGGAAGACCTCGTCCAGGCGCCCCGTCATCTCGCCCACGCGGACCATGGCAACCATGAACGGCGAAAACACGCGCGGATGGCGCTGCATGGCGACGCTCATCTCGCGCCCCGCTTCCAGGTTGTCGCGCAGGTCCAGCAGCACCGCTGCCAGCGCGGGGTTGCTGGACGCCTCCCGCAGGCCCGCCAGCGCGCGGATGATGGGCACGCCGGACTTGAGCAGCGTGTGCAGCTGGCGGCAGAAGAGCATCAGGTCGTCGAGCCCGACGCGTTGCGCTCCGAGCTGAAGCTGCCAGCCCCGGCCTGGCGCCGCGGCCGCCGCCGACGCCGTCTCGTCGATCCTGATCGGCGTGATGCCGGTGTTGAAGAGCTGGTCGGCGATGCTGCCGCTCGAGGGCCCTTCCAGCACGCCTTTCACGAGTTCGCCACGGGCGTTGCGCCCCTCGTAGGCGAAATGCGGCATTTCAGTCGTCCGCCTGGCTGATCCGCATCACCTCGGCGATCATGACACGGCCCTGGAGCGCAAGCTCCAGCGCGCGGTCCACGAGCGTCTTGCCGGCCATCTGGGCCGCCGCGGCGTGCGTGAACGCCGTGGTGTCCTGGCGGGCGATGGCGTCGGCCAGCGGCTGGCTGAACTCGAGCATCTCGTAGACGCCGAGGCGGCCGCGCCTGCCGGTGCCGTTGCAGTGGCTGCAGCCGGCGCCGCGGCGGAAGTGCGCGGCGGCGAGCTTTTCGGGACTGAGATGCGGCTTAAGCCATATGCGCTCCTGCGCGCTGGGCACGTAATCCTGCGTGCAGCTCTCGCACACCAGGCGCACGAGGCGCTGGGCGATGACCGCTTCGAGCGAGCTCGCCACCATGTACGCCGGCGCGCCCATGTCGAGGAGCCGGACCGGCGCGCTCGCCGCGTCGCGCGTGTGCAGGGTCGAAAGCACCATGTGGCCGGTCAGCGCCGCACGCAGCCCGATCTGCGCAGTCTCCGCGTCGCGCATTTCGCCGACGAGGATGACGTTCGGATCCTGCCGCAGGACCGAACGCAGCACCTTGGCGAAGCTAAGGTCGATCTTCTCGTTCACCTGGATCTGGTTCAGGCCGTGCATGCGGTACTCGACCGGATCCTCGACCGTGATGACCTTGCGATCGGCGGTGTTCAGCTCCGAAAGCGCGGCATAGAGCGTCGTCGTCTTGCCGCTGCCCGTGGGTCCGGTCACCAGCACCATGCCGGTCACCTGGCCGAGGATGGCGCGAAAGCGCGCGAGCATGTCCGCGGGCATGCCGAGCGTCTCGAGCTCGAGCAGCTTGCTCGAGCGATTGAGCAGCCGCATCACCACCGACTCGCCGTACTGCGTCGGCAGCGTCGACATGCGCACGTCGACGGTCTGGTCGCGCACCTTGACGTTGAAGCGGCCGTCCTGCGGCTGGCGCTTCTCGGAGATATCGAGGCCCGCCATCAGCTTGAGCCGCAGCGCCACCGCCGAGGCGATGCGGTTGTCGGCCTCGGTCTGCGGATGCAGCACGCCGTCCACGCGGATGCGGATCTGCAGCCGCGTCTCCTGCGGCTCGATGTGAATGTCCGAAGCCCCGGCCTGGATCGCGTCCTCGAACAGCGACTGCAGCAGCTTCACGACCGGCGCTTCCTCCGCGCCGAGCGTCGCGCCCAGCAGGCCGAAGTCGAACACGCCGTCGCCCATGTCCTGCTCGAGTTCGCGCGCGAGCCCGGTGATTTCCTCGGTGCGCCGGTAGATCTGGTCGATGGTCTGCAGCGCCTGCCCCTCGGCCACGACCGCCAGTTCGATGTCCTTCTTGAGAATGCGGGTCAGCTCATCGAAGGCGAAGAGATCCGTAGGGTCCGACATGCCCACGAGAAAGGTGTTGCCGCGATCCTCGAGCGCCACCGCGCGGAAGCGCCGCGCCGCCTGCTCGGGGAGCCGGGCCGAGACTTTGCGATTGAAGTTGTAGAACTTCAGGTTGAGGAACGACAAGCCGAGCTGGCGCGCCAGCGCCTCCGCGATGTGCTCCTCGGTGAGCACGCCCTCGTCGACCAATACGCGGCCAAGACGGCGCCCGCTTCGCTTCTGCGCCTCGAGCGCCTGCTTGAGCTGCTCTTGCGAGATGAGCTTCTGCGCGACGAGCACGTCGCCGAGGCGGATTTTCTCCGGACGTCCCATCGTCCAGGTCCCTTCTTGCGCTAGACTAGCGCCCCTTTTCTGGCGCCAAGGTAACGGTTTTCCTCTTGAGCGACAAGCGAGCAGTTCTTTCGCTGTTCCTCGAGGCCGCGCAATCGCTCGCAGACGATGACCTCGCCGAGGCCGAGCGCGGCGCGCGCGAGCTCCTGCATCGCGACAAGTCCTGGGCCGAGCCCCATCACCTGCTCGGCGAAGCGGCGCGCCGCCGCGGCGCGCACGCCGAGGCCGAGCGGCACCTGCGCCGCGCGATCGAACTCGAGCCTCGCGCGCATCATCTCCACCACGCGCTGGCGAACGTGCTTCAGGACAGCGGACGGCTGCGCGAGGCCCTCGAAGGCTACCGCCGAGCGCTGCGCCTGGCGCCGCACGCGGCCGACGTATGGAACGATTTCGGCACGGCTTACTTCGCATCGGGCAAGCCGCAGCTCGCCGTCGAGTGCTATCGCAAGGCACTGCAGCACGGCCGGCAGCACGTCGTCGCGCTCGGCAATCTCGGCGCCAGCCTGCGTGCGCTGGGTGACGTCCGCGGCGCTCTGAACGCATACCGGCGCGAGCTGTGGGCGCGCCTGAAGGCCGCGCTGCAAAAAAGAACCCGCACCGCTGGTTCGGTTGCCGAGCAGGCCGAGCTATGGCTCGCGCGCGGCAGCACTCGCACGGCGGCGATGCTGGCCGATTGGGCGCTTGCCGACGACGGAGGCGACAGCAGGGCTCTTGCCGTCAAGGCCGGCATCGCCTTGCGCTCGGGCGATGCGGAGGCCGCGCTCGGCTTTCTCGAGCGCGCCCTGCAAGCGGCCCCGGAGGACGGCGCGCTCTGGCTGCAGATGGCTCGTGTGCGGCGCGCCATGGGGGACGAGAAGCAAGCGGTGGACGCGCTGCGCAAGTCCATGTCCTTGGGTGAGCGCGGCGTTGGCCGCGAGCTGGCGCAGGCGCTGGCCGCCGCGGGCGAGGCAGCCGAAGCGCTCACGCTCCTGCGCGCTCTGGTGCGCGAACGCGCCGACGCAGACCTATGGACCGCGCTCGCTCGCCTGCTTCTCGACGGCAAGGACCGCGTCGCGGCGGCGGAAGCCCTCGATCATGCCCTGTCGCTCGACCCCGCCGCCGCCCCGGCGCTTGCCCAGCTGGCGCGCCTGCAGCTCGCCCAGCAGCAGTCCGCCGAGGCGCTCTCGCTCACGGAGCGCGCGCTCGAGCTCGATCCGGCATGCGCCGACGCGCATTACTGGCGCGGCCGTGCCTTCGTTTTCCTCGGCCGGTGGTCCGACGCGGTGGAGTGCTTCCAGGAAGCCCGCATGCTCGACGCCGCGAACCCCGCGGCAGCGCTTTGGCACGCGCGGTCCTTGCGCTGGACGGGCAAGGTGCCGGAAGCGCAGTCGGTGCTGCGCGAGGCGCTGGGGCGCTCGCCCGGCTCCTTCGACCTGCGCTCCGAGCTGATCGTCTCGATCTTCGAAGGCGGCGAAGTGGCGCGCGCACGAGAGATGCTTGAGCATCTGCTCGCGGAAAACGCCACCCACGTCGGCGCCGTGGCCGCGATGGCGGGCCTGCTCAATGTCGAGGGCCGGCTGGAAGAGGCCGAGGCGTACGCGGGGCGCGCGCTGGCGATCGATCCGAATGACGCGGTCGCGCACCAGAACCTCGGCGTGACGCTGCTCAAGCGGTCGAGCTTTGCCAACGGCTGGGATCATTACGAATGGCGCGCGAAGGTCGATGAGCTCGCCTCCGTCTACAGCCGCTTTCCCTACCCCGCCTGGGACGGCGGCAGCGTGGCGGGCAAGTCCGTGCTGGTCTATGCCGAGCAGGGCCTGGGAGACGAGATCATGTTCGCGTCCTGCATCCCGGATCTCATGCGGCAGGCGCGGCACGTCGTGCTCGAATGCGACCCGCGTCTCGGGCCGCTTTTCAGCCGTTCGTTTCCGGGATGCGCGGTATTCGCCCGCGAGCGGACCGAGACCAATGCCTGGACGCGCTCGCTCGAGCCGCAACCGGATTTCCAGGTGCCGGTCGGCTCGCTGCCGCGCCATTTCCGGCGGCGGCCGGAGGACTTTCCCGCGCATGCCGGCTATTTGCGCGCCGATCCGGCCAACGTGGAGCGCTGGCGCACACGCCTGCAATCGATGGCAGGCGGCCCCAAGCTCGGCCTCTCCTGGCGCGGCGGACTGGTGAAGACCGGGCGCGTGCGCCGCTCGCTCGATCTCGCCCAGCTCCTGGCAATCCTCAGCACGGCGGGCGCAAGCTTCGTCAGCCTGCAGTACGGCGACGTGCGCGACGAGCTCGCGAGCTTCGAGCGCCGCCACGGCATTCGCATCCTGCACGAGCCACAGGCCATCGACGACTACGACGAGACGGCGGCGCTGGTCAGCGCTCTCGACGGCGTGATCAGCGTATGCACTTCGATTGTTCACCTGACGGGCGCGCTTGGGCATCCGGTGCTGGTCATGGCGCCGTACAGCCCCGAGTGGCGCTACGGCATGAGCAGCGAGACCATGCCCTGGTATCCGTCGGCGCGCATCCTGCGCCAGCCGGGTCCGGACGAATGGGGCCCGGTGCTGCGCCAGGTGCAGGAGGCCTTGAACGCGGGTTGGGGCAGCGCTTGGCCAGGCGCGTCGCGCTGATCACCAACGCGGCGCTTGCGGAGGCGTCCGACGGACTTTCCTCGCCCGTCTCGTCCGTGCGCCGCGAAATCATTCTGACCGCGCGAGCCCTGGAGGCGCGTGGCGTAGGGGTGCAGGTCGTCAGCTTGCGAGCGTGGCCGCGCGAGCAGGTACAGGCGATCGTCGAAAAGGCAGACCGCGTCGTTTTTGGCGCGATGTTGGACGACCGTGATGAGCCCGCCTACCGCGATGCCGTGGAACTCTGCGGCGCTGCGGCGCGACGGCTCGTGTTCTTCATCGGCGAGCGCGACGCGCGGCGGCCTTTCTACCGGGAAGTCGCAGCCTCCAGCCATGCGTGGCTCGCGCGCTCCGAATCGACACGAAAGGCGCTGGCGCAGGAATGCGCTTGCAACGTCGTCGTCGCACCGCTGCCCGTCGAGTCCCAGCGTGGCGCGCCGCATGTCCCCCGACTCGGCTGGCGAGGGCGCATCGGGACGGCGTTGGCGAAGCGCGCCGGCGTCGGCCTCGACCCGTGGCGGTTAAGGCTGCTATGGAGTGGAAATGCGGCCACGGCGCACCGCCTGCGGGACGCGCTACCCGAGCTGCGCGCCTTCGCTTCGCGGGTGCCGCTCTTTCTGCATTGCCTCACCGATGGCGAAGAACCCGTCGCGCCGGAAGGCGCGCCATCGTCGCCGCTGCGCGTCGCCGTCGAGGGCGCATCGCCGCAGGCGCTGGCTGCGGCGCTCGCCGCTTGCAGCGTCGTGCTCCTGCCGGACGGGGAGGCTTTCATCGATGCGCTGAACGCCGGCCGCTTCGTGATCGCGCAACCCGAAGCGGAGCAAGAGTCGCTCGCCGCAGGCCTCCACTGGCTGCTGCGCCACCCCCGGGCTGCGCTGGAGCGCTTGCAGCAAGGCCAGCGGTATGTCGCGCAAAATCATTCACCGGCTGCGATCAGCCGCTTCTGGATGCGCATGTTGGATTTCGCCGGGAGCGAGGACGCGGCACCGCTCGTGAGCGAGGCTCGCAGCGAATACGCGGCCGGCCGCCTCGAGAAGGCCGAGCGCCTGCTGGGCACTGCGCTCCAGCTGGACAGCACCCTCCCCGAAGGGCAGCACCTGCTAGGCAACATCTACCAGGATCAGGGCAGGGCGGACCGCGCGATCAGCTGTTATCGCCGCGCGCTGCGCCTCGACGCCGACTTTGCCGCCGCGCACAACGACCTGGGCACGGCTTATGTCGCGAAGGGATGGCACGCCGAAGCGGTCGATTGCTACCTCGAGGCCGTGCGCCTCGATGCCGACAACGAGGCCGCGCAAACCAACCTGGCGCAGGCGCTGCTGAAGACCGGGCGCGGCCGGGAAGCCTTGCCCCATTTCAAGGCGGCGCTGCGCGTTCGCCTGCGTCAGCTCCTGCGCCGGACATTGAAGATCAGCAGCCGCCGCTCGATGCCCTGAAGATCGACACGCTCGACGCCGTGGAAGCAGCGCTCGCTCTTCGGAAACACCACCAGGCGGTTGGGCACGAACTCGATGGTGCGGCTGCGGCGGAAGTTCTCGAAGGCGTGGTGCGGGCCGCCGGCGCAGCGAAACGCCGGGTCCCGCGGCACGTAGAGGCTCGTGCCATAGCGGCGGAAGGTCGCGTCCTCGGGTAGGTAGAAGAGCAGCGACACCACGCGGTGCGGCGCATCGGTATGCGGGCCGATGGCGTAGTTCGTGCGATCGCTCACGATCAGCGCGTCACCGGCCGTGTCCTCGGCTGCGGCGCCGAACCCACTGCGCGCCAGCTCATGGCGGAACTTTGCAAGCAGCGCGTCGCGCAGCTTCGGCCCCATCAGCCACCGGGCGACCTCCTGCTGCCAGAATTCGCGCCGTGCCGCGTCCAGGCGTGCGAGATCTTGCTCGGTCATCAGCACGACCTTGCGCTCCGCATAGCTCTCCTTGGAGACGCGTCCGGATTCGGCGAGCGCTTGCCAGCTCGGCTCCTCTGGCCAGAAATCGAGGAGCGACTCGTAGAACTGTTGCGGAAATACACCGTCGATCACGCAATGCGGAAACGGGTCTTCGCTGATCGGCGCGGCGGCGATGCGCCGAAGAACGTGGCTCTCAACGTCTGAATACATGTTCCGCCACGCCGGCAAAGGGCCCCGAGGCGCGCGTCGCCGCGGCGACTTGCGCCTCATCCCACGCGAAGCCGAGCTGCTCGAGCAATCGGCGGATCGCGACGTGCTCCGCGAGCGCCGGATTGAGCTCCACCAGCATCGAGCGCACGGGTCCCTTGCGCAGCGTCCGCTCCATGCCGCGGATGACCTTGTGCTCGAACCCGTCCACGTCGATCTTCACGAACTCCGGCGCCGGGATCTGGCCGCCGCCGACGAGATCGTCGAGGCGCAGGGCAATCGATCCCTGGGCGAACGCTGCAGCACGCGGCTTCAGATCGAAACCGACTTCTTCGCCGAAGCTGTGGCAGGAGCCGCCGGCTATCGCCGCCGACAGGTAGAGTCGATCGATCGCCGGCGCGTCGGAAAGCGCGGCGCACAGCGCCAGCACCCGATCGGCAATGCCGTTCAGGCGGATGTTGCGATTGAGAATCGCATAGTTCTCGCTCTCCGGCTCGAACGCCACTACGCGAGCGCCGCGCGCAAGCGCGGCAAAGACGGTGTACATCCCCACGTTGGCGCCGATGTCCGCAAACGCCGCGCCGTGCGGCATCTCGCGCAGCCAGGCGATGGTCACCGGCTCTTTCGTATAGAGGCCCTCGGCGCGCCAGCGCGTCATGTCGTTGGGGGCATGGAAGCGCGCCTTTTTACCCTCCAGCAGAACCTCCACGACCGGATCGGCGACGCCGGCATCCGACCCGCTCGTCACGAGCGCTTCGCGCACCTTTCCGTCGACCGGGTGCGCGCTGTGCAACGCCCACCGCAGGTCCGGCCGCGAGCGCGTGCGCTCGCGCACGAGCGCCTCCCACCATTGCGGCGGCCGCACGGTGGCGTGCGCGTTCTCCCCGTTGGGCAGCGACTTACGCGCGGGGAAACAGGCGACGTTCAGGTAAACGAAGCGCCTGGCGAAGGCCAGGATTTCATCGAGGATCCAGGGCAGATCCTCTTCCGGACAGTGCTCGAGCACGTCGGTGCACACGACGCCGTCGAAGGTCGCCTCAGGCAGCTTGCTGTAATCGGCGTAGCCCGGGTCGTAGCATTCGATTTCCACGTCCCAGTATTCGGCAATGCCGTCGGCCACGTGCCGGCCGTCGACGATGAGCGGCTGCGGCCGATATTGCGTGCCCTTGCCCGCGCCATAGTCGAGCACGCTCTTCGCGCCGGTGGCATCGATCAGCGCCTTGATGCGCGCGATGTGCGGGGCGAGGCTGCTGCCCGGAAAGGTTTGCGCCGCCGGAATGCGCAGGCGGGTTTCGCCTTCGACGTGCATGCGCGCGTAAAGCGCGACGAGCTCTCGATATCGCGGGCTCGGGTTGGCTCGGGTGTATTGCATGAGGGCCAACTTTAGATGCGAACGCGGTCGGCCAAAAAATAAGGGGCAGACCCTTGCGGGCCGCCCCTTAGGCGCATCCCGGCGGAAAGAGGAGGAGGAGGATCCGACGGTGCTGCGACGCAGCAACTATACCACCTTTCTACCGTCCGTCTAGAATCCCCCTCTTTCGTAAAACACTTTTGCATGATCTGCACAAATGGCCGATGCCCTTCAGGAGATGGCTGTGTTTTCCAAAGTGGTCGCCGCCGGCAGCCTTTCGGCAGCTGCCCGCGAGCTTGGCCTTTCGCCGGGTCTGGTTAGCCGCCGGCTGGCGGCCCTCGAGTCGCGGCTCGGCGTGCGCCTGGTCAATCGCACGACGCGCAGCCTCCATCTCACCGTGGAAGGCAGCCGCTACTACGACGCCTGCACGCGCGTGCTCGCCGAGATCGAGGAAGCGGACGCGGAAGTCTCCGCCGGACGCGTCGAGCCCCAGGGCGCGCTCAAGGTCGCGCTGCCCGCGTCCTTCGGCCATCAGCACGTCGCGCCGCTCGTGCCGCAGTTCGCCGCGCGCCATCCCAAGGTGCAGCTCGCGCTCAGCCTCTCCGATCGCAGCGTCAATGTCATGGACGAAGGCTTCGATGTCGCCGTCTGCATTGCGGATCTGCAGGACTCTTCGCTCGCGGCGCGCAGGCTCGCCCCCAATCGCCGCGTCGTGTGCGCGAGCCCCGACTATCTCGCGGCGCACGGCACGCCACGCACGCCGGAAGAGCTGGCGCAGCACAACTGTCTGGTGACCGCCGACTTCGTTTCCAGCTGGGAGTACAAGGGGCCCGACGGCCGCTCTGCCGCGGTGCGCGTGCAGGGTCGCTACGCCTGCGACAACTGGGAAGTGCTGCGCGAATGGGCGCTCGCCGGCCTCGGCATCGCCCTCAAGTCCACCTGGGACGTGTACCGGCAACTGCAGGACGGCTCGCTCATCGCGCTCTTCCCCGGCTACGCGTTCCATTCCGACGTGGCGATTTACGCCGTCTATCCGCACCGGCGCTTCCTGCCGGCGAAGACGCGGGTCTTCATCGAGTTCCTCGCGCAGTCCTTCGGCCCGGAGCCCTACTGGGACCGCCCCGTCGCGCGCACGAAGCCCCGCATCCGGCCGCGAGCCGCCGCTTAGCCGTGCTACCCTCGGCCCCCCGCGAGGGACACAATCCCGAGTGGCCGTTGTCCCACATGAACACAATTTTTGTGGACCGCTCTAGATGAACGCCCCCGTAGACCGCGCCGCCCTCGCCGCCGCCTCGCTGGACGACAAGTACACGCTCGAGCGCGGGCGCGTGTTCCTCACCGGCACCCAGGCGCTGATTCGCCTCTTGATGCTGCAGCGCGAGCGCGACGTGCGCGCGGGCCTCAACACCGCGGGCTTCGTCTCCGGCTATCGCGGCTCGCCGCTCGGCGGCCTCGACCAGAGCCTGTGGCGCGCGCGGCCGCATCTCGAGAGCCATCACATCCGCTTCCAGCCCGGCGTCAACGAGGACCTCGCCGCCACCGCGATCTGGGGCAGCCAGCAGCTCAACCTCTTCCCGAAGGCGCGCTACGACGGCGTCTTCTCCATGTGGTATGGCAAGGGCCCGGGCGTCGACCGCTGCGGCGACGTGTTCAAGCACGCCAACGCCGCGGGCACTTCGCGCCACGGCGGTGTGCTGACCCTCGCCGGCGACGACCACGCCGCGAAGTCTTCAACCCTGCCGCACCAATCCGAGCATATTTTCAAGGCCTGCCTGATCCCGGTGCTCAACCCGGCCGACGTCCAGGACTATTTGGACCTCGGCTTGCACGGCTTCGCTATGAGCCGCTACTCCGGCTGCTGGGTGGCGTTCAAATGTGTCACCGACGTCGTGGAATCCGGTGCCTCGGTGATCGTCGATCCAGACCGCGTGAAGGTCGTGCTGCCCACCGACTTCGCCATGCCGCCGGGCGGCCTCAACATCCGCTGGCCCGACGGCATCCTCGAGCAGGAAGCGCGCATCCTCGACTACAAGGTGTACGCCGCGCTCGCCTACGCGCGGGCGAACGGGCTCGACCGGCTCGTCTGGGACTCGCCGCGCGCGCGCCTGGGCATCATCACCACCGGAAAATCGTACGGCGACGTGATGCGCGCGCTGGCTGATTTGGGGATTACCGAAGAGATTGCAAAGCACATCGGCCTGCGCGTCTACAAGGTCGCGCTCTCCTGGCCGCTCGAGCCGCTGGGTGCCCGGCGCTTCGCGGATGGACTGGAAGAAATCCTGGTGGTGGAGGAAAAGCGCCAGGTCATCGAGTACCAGATCAAGGAAGAGCTCTACAACTGGAAGGAAGGCGTGCGCGCGCCGCGCGTGGTCGGCAAGTTCGACGACAGCGGGGAATGGAGCCGCAGCGGCGGCCAGCCGGCCGGCACGTGGCTGCTGCCAGCGCACTACGAGCATTCGCCGGCGATGGTCGCGCGCGCCATCGCGCAGCGGCTGGAGAAACTCGGCATGACGGGCCCGCTGGGCAGCCAGTTCCGCGAGCGGCTTGCCTTCCTCGACTTCAAGGAGAAGGCGCTGGCGCGCCCGCGCGTCACCACCGTGCGCCAGCCCTACTTCTGCTCGGGCTGCCCGCACAACACTTCGACGCGGGTGCCCGAGGGCAGCCGCGCCACCGCCGGGATCGGCTGCCATTTCATGGCGGTGTGGATGGACCGCAACACGTCGACCTTCACGCACATGGGTGCGGAAGGCGTGCCGTGGATCGGACAGGCGCCGTTCACCGAAGAGAAGCACATCTTCGCCAACCTCGGCGACGGCACCTACTTCCACTCGGGCCTGCTGGCGATCCGCGCCGCCGTGGCGGCGAAGGTCACCATGACTTACAAGATCCTCTACAACGACGCGGTGGCCATGACCGGCGGCCAGCGCCACGACGGCCCGCTGGATCCGGCGATGATCTCGCGCCAGATCGCCGCCGAGGGCGTAAAGCCGATCGTCGTGGTGACCGACGAGCCGGAGAAATATCCCTACGGCACGGACTGGGCACCGGGCGTCACCATCCGCCACCGCGACGAGCTTGATGCTGTGCAGCGCGAGCTGCGCGCAACGCCCGGTGTGTCGGCGCTGATCTACGACCAGACCTGCGCGTCCGAGAAGCGCCGCCGCCGCAAGAAGAACGAATACCCCGATCCGGCGGTGCGCGCGGTCATCAACGAGAGGGTCTGCGAGGGCTGCGGCGACTGCAGCGAGAAATCGAACTGCCTGTCGGTTGAGCCGCTCGAGACCGAGTTCGGCCGCAAGCGGCTGATCAACCAGTCCTCCTGCAACAAGGATTTTTCCTGCCTCAAGGGCTTCTGCCCGAGCTTCGTCACCGTGGAGGGCGGCCGCCTCAGGAAAGGCCGCTCGGCGGCGAAGACCGCCGATGATTTTCCGGCGCTGCCCGAGCCCGCGCTGCCTGAGCTGCGCGCGCCGTACGGCGTGCTCGTCACGGGGATCGGCGGCACCGGCGTCATCACCATCGGCCAGATCCTGGCGATGGCAGCGCATCTGGAGAGCAAAGGCGTCTCCGTCCTCGACATGTCGGGACTGGCGCAGAAATACGGCGCGGTCATGTCGCACGTGCAGCTCGCACCGGACCCCCAGTCCCTCTCCGCGACGCGCATCGACACCGGCGGCGCGAGCCTTGTCATCGGCTGCGACCTGGTCGTGACGGCCAGCACCGACGCCATCGCCAAGATGGCGCCCGGCCAGACGCGCGCGGTGGTCAACGCCTCGGTCACGCCGACGGCGGAGTTCGTGCGCAACCCGAACTGGCAGCTGCCGGGCAGCGACCTGCAGCACGATATCGAGGAAGCCTGCGGACGCGCGGGCGCCGCCTTCCTCGCGGCGACCCAGCTCGCCACCGGCCTGATGGGCGATGCCATCGCTACCAACATGCTGATGCTGGGCTACGCCTACCAGAAGGGCTGGCTGCCGGTATCGGGGGCGTCGCTCGAGCGCGCGATCGAGCTGAACGGCGTCGCCGTGGACTTCAACAAGCAGAGTTTCATCTGGGGTCGGCGCGCCGCCGTGGATCTCGAGCGCGTCGAGCGCATTGCCCGGCCGGCGGAAGTCATCGCGCTCGGCGAGCATTTCTCGCGCACGCTGGACGAGCTGCTCGAGCGCCGGGTGAAGTTCCTCACGGCCTACCAGAACACCGCGTACGCCGAGCGGTACCGCGAGCTGGTCGAGCGCGTACGCCAGCGCGAGCGCGACGTCGCCAGCGGCAGCAAGCTCACCGAAGCGGTGGCGCGCTACTACGCGAAGCTGCTCGCGTACAAGGACGAGTACGAAGTCGCACGGCTGCACGCCGACGGCGCGCTTGAAAGGAAGATCGCTGGCATGTTCGAGGGCGATTACCGGCTGGTTTTCCACCTGGCGCCGCCGCTTCTCGCCCGCAAGGATCCGACGAGCGGCGAGCCGCGCAAGATGCGCTTCGGCGGCTGGATGCTGCCCGTCTTCCGCTTGCTGAAGAGCCTGCGCGGGCTGCGCGGCACCGCGTTCGATCCCTTCGGCTACACCGCCGAGCGGCGCACCGAGCGCTCCCTCATCGCCGCGTACGAGGCGGACGTCGAGCGCCTGCTCGCGCAGCTCTCGCCAGCGAACCATGCGCTCGCCGTGCAGGTCGCTTCCATTCCGGAGGACATCCGCGGCTTCGGCCACGTGAAGACCCGCCATCTCGCGGCCGCGCGGAAGAAGCACGACGATCTCATCGCCCGCTTTGATAGCACCGGGAAAGAGCGCGCCGCGGCTTGAGCGCTGGGCCTGGCTGCTGGCGTTCGTCGCGATCGCCGCGGCGGCGCAGGAGCTCGACGGCATGCACTATCGGCTGGTCGCCCCCGATGCCGCCGACAGCGCAGCGCCCACGGCAGCGCGCATGCTCGCGCTACTGGCGGACGGCAACATCGACGCTGCCGCGGCGATGTCCAACGCGCCGGAGCGGCGGCGCGAAGTGCTCGGCGACTATCGCAAGCGCGTCGGCGACGACGAGTTCAAGCGCATCTTTACGCAGTACGCCTCGCCGCCGAATCGTCTGATCGCCGAGGTGGCCATCGGCGAACGTCATCTGCTCATCTGGGATCTCGCCGCTGCCGGCCACGCACTGGCAGGCCAGTATTTCGTGCGCACCGGCGAGGGCTTCGCGCTCGACGACGCGCCGGGCGACGAGCGCTCGCGTTTGCAGAAAGTGCTATCCGCTTACCGCAGCGGGCGACTTAAACCTTGAGGCGGAACGGGCTGAAGTCGGTGTCGCGGTCGAAGTGGTCCTCGTTCTCCGCGCGCTTGAGGAAGCCCACCACGGCATAGGTCAGCGGCGTGAAGACCACCTCCACCGCCACCTTGCCGACGAACTGGGCGAGCATGATCGCCGGCAGCACCTCGTTCGGCATGATGCCCGAGTTGTAGAAGGCGAGCGGATAGAAGAGCGCCGAATCGACCGCCTCGCCGACGATGGTCGAGCCGATGGTGCGCGTCCACAGCCAGCGCCCCGCGGTGAGGATTTTCATCTTGGCTAGCACGAAGGAATTGGCGAACTCACCGCAGAAGTAGGCGAGCATCGACGCGGCGGCGATGCGCCAGGTCGTGCCGAACGCGATCTCGTAGGCCTCCTGGTTCTTCCAGAACGGCGCAGGCGGCAGCGCCACCACTACGGCCGCCATGACTGCCGCGAACGCCAGGCCGGCGAAGCCGGCCCAGATCACGCGCCGCGCGCGGGCGTAGCCGTAGACCTCGGTGAGCACGTCGCCGAAGACGTACGAGATCGGGAAAAAGAGCAGCCCCGCGCCGAAGACGGGGAAGCCATCCACCTGCACGATCTTCGCCGGGCCGATCAGGTTCGAGCAGATCAGGACCGTGACGAAGGCCGCCATCACGAATTCGTAATAGCGGTAGCTGCGCTGGTCGTTCACTTCAGTTTCGGCTGGTAGTTGGTGACATCGGCATCGAGCGGCACGGCCATGGCATCCAGCATCCGCCCGACCATTGCGTAGAAAGCCGCCACCGCGGCGAGCTCGACGTAGTCGTGGTGATCGAAGTGGCGCATCGCCTGCGCATACACCTCGTCCGTCACGCCGCCCTGCGTCACCGCCTCGGCGAGCGCGAGCGCGGCCTTCTCGCGCGCGTCGAACTCCGGGGAAGTTTTCCAGCGATGCAAATTCTGAATCTGCGCCTCACGCACCCCGGCCTTGCGCGCCATCGGCAGGTGTTGCGCCCATTCGTATTCCGAGCGCATGAGCTGCCCGCCGCGCAGGATGACCAGCTCGCGCAGCGCGCGCGGGGTGCGCGTGTCGTGGCGCAGCATCTTGGAGAACTCGGTCCACGCGGCGATCAGCGCCGGGTGGTTGGCGAGCGCGCGATACAGGTTGGGCGGCGCGCCCCAGAGCGCTTCGAGTCTTTTCTTGAGGGCGGGCTCGAACTCCGCCAATGGAACCCGGGACATAGGGGCGGCATCATACAATTGAACGCCATGAGCACCACCGCGTGGGACAACCCGATCCAGACCGACGGCTTCGAGTTCGTCGAGTACGCCGCGCCCGAGCCGAAGGCGCTCGGCGCGCTGTTCGAGCGCCTCGGCTTCCAGCGCGTCGCGCGCCACCGCCACAAGGACGTCGCGCTCTACAAGCAGGGCGACGTCAACTTCATCCTCAACGCCGAGCCGCGCTCGTTCGCGCAGAACTTCGCGCGGCGCCACGGGCCGAGCGTCTGCGCGATGGCGTTTCGCGTCCGCGACGCCGCCGCGGCCTACGACAAGCTGGTCGAGCGCGGCGCATGGGGTGTGGAGAACCACGCCGGCCCCGGCGAGCTCAATATTCCGGCGATCAAGGGCATCGGCGATTCGCTGATCTATCTCGTCGACCGCTATCCCGAGAACGCCTACGGCAACAGCATCTATGACGTCGACTTCCGGCCGCTCCCCGGCTTCGAGGCCTTCTGGCGCGGCGCGGCGCCGGCCCCGGCCGGCGCCGGGCTCACCTTCGTCGACCATCTCACGCACAACGTGCACCGCGGCCGCATGGCCGAATGGGCCGAGTTCTACGAGCGGCTGTTCAACTTCCGCGAGATCCGCTACTTCGACATTGAGGGCAAGCTCACCGGCCTCAAATCCAAGGCGATGACCAGCCCCTGCGGGCGCATCCGCATCCCGATCAACGAATCGGCCGACGACCGCTCGCAGATCCAGGAATATCTCGACGCCTACCACGGCGAGGGCATCCAGCACATCGCGCTGCA
>DASQAW010000220.1:0-2574 GCA_035635495.1 Burkholderiales bacterium | reverse complement strand
CTCGACGAGATCGAGCCCGGTGATCATCTCCGTCACCGGGTGCTCGACCTGCAGGCGCGTGTTCATCTCCATGAAGTAGAAGCGGCCGTCCTGCTCGGCGATGAATTCCACGGTGCCGGCCCCGGTGTAGCCGATCGCCTTTGCCGCCGCGACGGCGGCCGCGCCCATCTCGCTCCGCTTGGTGAAGTTCGGGGCGGGCGCTTCCTCGATCACCTTCTGATGCCGCCGCTGCACCGAGCAGTCGCGCTCGAAGAGGTGCAGCACGTTGCCGTGCGTGTCGCCGAACACCTGCATCTCGATGTGGCGCGGTCGCTCGAGGTAGCGCTCGATCAGCACGCGCTCGTCGCCGAAGGCGGCCTTCGCCTCCCGCCGGGCGCCTTCCAGCTCGCCGGCAAATGCCTTGCGATCCCGCACCACGCGCATCCCCTTGCCGCCGCCGCCCGCCGACGGCTTGATCAGCACCGGGTAGCCCACGCGCGCCGCCTCCTTCTCCAGCAGCGCCGCGTCCTGCTTCTCGCCGTGGTAGCCCGGCACGAGCGGAACGCCGGCCTTCTCCATCAGGCGCTTCGCCGCCGACTTGTCTCCCATCGCCGCGATCGCCTCCGGCGTGGGCCCGATGAAAACCACGCCGGCACGTTTGCACGCCGCCGCGAAGTCCTCGTTCTCCGAGAGGAAGCCGTAGCCAGGATGGATCGCCTCGGCGCCGCTCTCCTTCGCTGCGGCGAGGATCGCCTCGATATTGAGATAGCTCTCCGCCGCCGGCGGGGGCCCGATGCGGTGGCTTTCATCGGCCATCTTGACGTGAAGCGCCCCGCGGTCAGCGTCCGAGTACACCGCCACCGTGCGGATGCCCATGCGCTTCGCCGTGCGCATCACGCGGCAGGCGATCTCGCCGCGATTGGCGATCAGGATTTTCCGGAAAACCATTTCGGCTTGCGCTTCTCCAGGAACGAAGCGATGCCTTCGCGACCTTCGGGCGAGGAGCGGATCTCGGCGATGCGGCGCGCCGTGTCGGCCTTCAGTGCGTCGTCGATCGGCCGTCCGGCCACCTGGCGGATCAGGTCCTTGATCCGCGCATGCGCCTCGCTGCCGCCCGCGAGCAGGTGCTGCGCCAGCGCGTCGACGGTCGCGTCGAGCTCGGCGGCGGGTACGAGCGCCGACAGCATGCCGATGCGCAGCGCTTCTTCGGCGTCGAACACCTCGGCGGTGAGGAAATAGCGGCTCGCCGCGCGCGCGCCGATGGCGCGCATCACATACGGGCTGATGGTGGCGGGCGAGAGGCCGAGCTTCGCTTCCGAGAAGCAGAACTTCGCCTCCGGCGTGCCTACCGCCATGTCGCATGCCGCGACCAGCCCGGTGCCGCCGGCGAAGGCCGGGCCGTGCACGCGCGCGATCGTCGGCTTATCGAGCCCGTCGAGCGTGGCCAGCATCTCGGCAAGACCGCGCGCATCGCGCAGGTTGTCGTCGTAGCCGTAGCCCGCCATGCGTCTCATCCAGTTGAGATCGGCGCCGGCGCAGAATGCGGGGCCGTTGCCGGCGAGCACCACCACCCGGATGGCCTTGTCGCGGTCGAGCTCGGTGAATGCCTGGGTCAGAGCGGCGATCAGCCCATCGTCGAAGGCATTGCGCACGTCCGGCCGGTTCAACGTGACGCGCCCTATGGCGCCCTTCTTGTCGACGAGGAGGCTCATCCGATGCGCGGCTCGACCAGCACTTCGGTCTTGACCGAGTTGGCGATGTAGCACTTCTCGTGCGCCTTGTGATGCAGCGCGCGGTGCTCTTCTTCCGTCGGCGCCTTCCCCGAGAACGTAACCACCGGGCGCAGTGTCACCTGCGACATCCAGTTCTTGTCGAGCACGCCGCTCGCCTCGTCGACGTAGCGTTCCACCACGAGCTTGCGCTGGCAGGCGAGGTGCAGGAACCAGAGCATGTGGCAAGAGGAGAGCGAGGCGACGAAGGCCTGCTCGGGATCGACGCCGGGCGCCGGCGGCACGGTCTTCGGGATGTTGGCCGGCGCCGCGTTCCCCGGCACGCTGATCCCGCCCTCGAAGCGCCAGACGTGCTGGCGGCTGTAGGTCTCGTAGACGAAGTCCCGCCCGCCGCGGGACCACTCGATGGTGGCGCGATGCTCGCTCACATGCGGAACACGCCGAAGCGTGTCCTTTCGATGGGCGCATTGAGCGCCGCCGAAATGGCGAGTCCCAGCAGCCGGCGGCTGTCGGCCGGATCCACCACGCCGTCGTCCCACAGGCGCGCGCTCGAATAGTAGGGATGGCCCTGGCGCTCGTACTGCTCGCGGATCGGCTGCTTGAATTTCTCCTCCTCGTCCCTGGACTTGAAGTCGCCCCGCACCGTCGCCAGCACGCTCGCCGCCTGCTCGCCGCCCATGATCGAGATGCGCGCGTTCGGCCACATCCACAGCATGCGCGGGCCGTACGCGCGGCCGCACATGCCGTAGTTGCCGGCGCCGAACGAGCCGCCGACGATCAGGGTGAACTTCGGCACCGCGGCGGTGGCCACGGCGGTGACCATCTTCGCGCCGTCCTTGGCGATGCCGCCCGCCTCGTATTTCTT
>DASQAW010000219.1:0-16962 GCA_035635495.1 Burkholderiales bacterium | reverse complement strand
CCCACGCGCGAAGCGCGGCGCGCGCAGATGTTCCCGGTGCTCGAGCCGGAGGAGGTCGCGCGCATGGGCCGCTTCGGCCGGCCGCGCCGCTTCCACGACGGCGAGCGCGTCGTGCAGACCGGGAAGACCAGTCCCGGCATCTACCTCGTCCTCTCCGGCGCCATCCGCGTCACGGGCCGGGACGGGCATGGTCACGATTTTCCGGTCGTCGAGCACGGGCCCGGCGCGTTCTCCGGCGAGCTGTCGCAGCTTTCCGGCAAGCCGTCGTTCGTCGACGGCGTCGCGGTCGGCGAGGTCGAGACGATCGAGATCGCCACCGAGCAGCTCCACGTGCTGCTGGTCGCCGAGGCGGCGCTCGGCGAGAAGATCATGCGCGCGCTGATCCTGCGCCGCGTGGCGCTGATCGAGACCGGCGCCGGCGGCCCGGTGCTGATCGGCGCGGCTTCGTCGCCGGACGTCGCGCGGCTGCGCAGCTTCCTCAGCCGCAACGGCATCCCGCACCAGCTCCTCGATCCGGCGACCGATACCGACGCGCGCGCATTCATCGAGCGCTACGCGCCCGAGCCCGGGCAGCTGCCGCTCGCGGTGTGCCCGGACGGCGAGGTGCTGCGCAATCCGGGCGAGAACGAGCTCGCGCGCTGCATCGGCATGATCGACAGCGAGCCGGCGGACATGCTGTACGACGTCGCCATCGCCGGCGCCGGCCCCGCCGGGCTCGCCGCCGCCGTCTATGCAGGCTCGGAAGGACTCAACGTGCTCGTGATCGACGCGCGCGCCTTCGGCGGCCAGGCCGGCGCCAGCGCGCGCATCGAGAACTACTTCGGCTTTCCCACCGGCATCTCGGGCCAGGCGCTCACCGGGCGCGGCTACGCGCAGGCGCAGAAGTTCGGCGCGCGCATGCTGATCCCGATGGAGACGCGGCGCCTCGACTGCGAGCCGGCGGAGCGCGGCGAGCCGATGCTGCTGCAGCTCGGCGACGGCCGCGCGGTGCGCGCCCGCACGGTGGTGATTGCCACCGGCGCGCGCTACAGGCGCCCGGCCGAGTGCAGCAATCTAATGGCGATGGAAGGGCGCGGCGTGTGGTACTGGGCCTCGCCGATCGAGGCGAAGATGTGCGCGGGCGAGGAGGTGGTGCTGGTCGGCGGCGGCAACTCGGCGGGCCAGGCGGCGGTATTCCTTTCCGGGCATGCGGCCAAAGTCTGGATGCTGGTGCGCGGCCCGGGGCTCGCGGCGAGCATGTCGAAGTACCTGATCGACCGCATTGCGGCGTCGCCGAACATCGAGCTCCTGACGCGCACCGAGATGACCAACCTCACCGGCTCGCGCGAGTCGGGCATCCAGTCGGTCACCTGGACGAGCCGCGACCCGGAGCGAGAGCAGACCCGGGCGATCCGGCACGTGTTCCTTTTCCTCGGCGCCGAGCCTGCCACCCAATGGCTCGAGGACTGCGACGTCGACGTCGACGACAAGGGCTTCGTCACGACGGGCCACGACCTCTCGCTGCCGCTGCAGACCAGCGTGCCGGGCGTGTTCGCGATCGGCGACGTGCGCGCCGGCTCGGTGAAGCGCGTCGGCGGCGCGATCGGCGAAGGCGCGGCCGTGGTGGCGCAGATCCACGCCTACCTGGCGCGCCGGCGCTCGAGCCAGACTGCGACGAGGGCGGCGGCAAGCGCCAGCGCGCTGACGAGCTGAGCGGCGAAATAGGCGGCCGGCGGAGAGAAGTCGAGCCCGAGCTCCTGCCGGCCGGAAGGCAGCCGCACCGCCATCAAGCCGGTGGAGGCGCGATAGAGCGGCACGCTGCGGCCGCCGAGGCTCGCGCGCCAGTACGGGTAATAGCTCTCGTTGATCACCAGCCAGGAGGGCGCGTCGGCGCCGACCGTAGCGCGGATGCTGCCGTGGCTCGCGCGGGTCAGCGACTCGATGCGCAGGGGGACCGTCCGTCCGGGCTGCGCGGGCGCGGCGGGCGGCTCGCCGTCGCGGTACGTTTGCGCGAAGGCTTCGCCAGCGTCGGCGTCGGCGTGGATCAGCGGCCACCCCTCGCCGGCGAGCGCCAGTGACAGCAGGACCGAATGCGCCGGATCGCCCTCGAAGCGCGCAGCTTGGGCGAAGGCCGCGAGGTAGGGCTGCGCGCCGGGATTGCGGAAGACGACGAAATCCTCGTTCTCGCGGTGCACAGGGTACAGCGTGCGGTACATGGCGAGCGCGCGCGCCGCGCTCGCCATGCGCGGGTCGCTGCTCTCCTTCTCGAAAATCAGGTAGCGCACGCCGAGGAGATTGAAGAGCGCCGGCTCTCCCGGTGCCTGCGAGTTGAGGTAGCCCGTGCCTTTGGGCGCCATCCAGGCGTAGAACGCCTCATAGGCGAGCGGCTTGCCGCCGAGCGCGGGCGCGAGCACGCGCAGCTCCCGCGCCGAGATCATGTACACCTTCACGGGGTCGGGGTCCGACCGCAGCGACGCCAGGGCGGCGCGCATATTGGCGAGCGTGCGCGCCGGCACGCCGTTGTCGCGCGTCGGCTGCTGATAGGGCCAGAAATCCACCAGCAGCAGCAGCACGAGCGCGCCGACGATCAGCGGGATGCGCGAGCGCAGCACGTCGGTGACGAAGAACCCGCAGAGCAGCGCGCTGAAGAATGCGGCGTTCACGTCGTAGAACACGTGGGGGGCGCGGATCTCCTTGAAGAAGGGCAGCCAGGCGACGAGGGCAAAGGCCGGCAGGAGCAGAAATACGGCGAGCGCCGCGGCCGCCGCGGCACGGCGCCGCGCCGTCGGCAGCTTGCGCCGGTAGAACGCGGCGAGAAACGCGCCGAGCGCGAGCAGCGCGAGCCACGCCGCGAGCTTTGCGCCCGCCGGCATGTCCTCCAGGCGCATGACGGCGAGCCAGCTCGCCACGTTCGCCTGCCAGACCGTGCTCGACCCGTAACCGAGCATGATGCTCGCGAGGAACGCGCCGGCCAGGAACCAGAAGAGCGAACGATGCTCGCGCCTGCGGTTCGCGAGCACGGCGGCGCCCAGCAGCGCGAGCACGACCAGGCCCGCGTACTTCTCCGGCGAGTCGACCTGCAGGGCGACGATCTGCTGCGCCTGGTCGCGTTCCTCGGCGCTGCGCACGCCGCGGGCATTGACGCCGTCGAGCACACGCTGCATCGCGTCGCGCGTGACCACGCCGTCGCGGTCGACCAGCGCGAACAGGCTCTTGAAGGAATAAGTCTGCCGCCATCGGACCAGCTCCTCGGCGCTGAAGAGCTGGCTATGCTTGGCCTCCGTCAGTCCCGGCACGACGAAGAACGCGCCGATCGCGAGCGACAGCGCTCCGATCAGAGCGCTGGTTTTCGCCCCCGGCAGCAAGCGCGCGCGCCACGCGCCGCCGTCGAGCACCCAGTAGACGTAGTACGCGGCGAGAAACAGCAGGTTGACCAACCCCATCTTGTTGTGTGCCCACACGCTCGCGGCCACGGCGAGCGCGCAGCACAGGACATCGGCGAACCGGCGCCGCTCGAGGCTGCGCGCGAAGAACAGCCAGGTGAGCGGCACGAAGGGAATGAAGACGCTGATGCCGAGGTGCTCGGTCCCCGCGGCGCGGATCAGCTGCGCGGGGTGCAGGAGAAAGACCGCGGCGGCGAGCGCCGCGGCCCATTCGCTCTTCAGGAAATGCAGCGCGCAGAAATACATCGCCACCGCGCCGGCGAAGATCGCCAGCAGCGCCGTCAGCTTCACCGACGTCAGGAGGTCGAAGAACGCGGAGAAGGCGAGGCTCGGCACCAGATAGAGCCCCTGCGAATGGTGCAGGCCGTAGCTCGAGCCGCTCAGGTAGTACGGCGTCCACCAGGGCAGGGCATGCTCCTGCAGCAGCGCGCTGCGCACGTCCCACAGCCGGGACACGAAACCCGCGGCCTCGGCTGCGCTGTAATCGAGCGGCACCCAGTGCCATCCGAGCCAGGCGCAATAGCCGAGCGCCAGGGCGGCCACGGCCCACGGCACGACCGCGCTCGATCTGCCTTGCATCAGGTCAGTCGGCCCTAAGGGGCTCTTCTTGCATCAGTGCGATCTGCTCGCGCAGCTCCAGTATCCGGTCCTGCCAGTAACGCTGCGTATTGAACCACGGGAACGCGGCCGGAAAGGCCGGATCGTCCCAGCGCCGGGCGATCCACGCCGAGTAGTGGATCAGGCGCAGCGTGCGCAGCGCTTCCAGCAGATGCAGCTCGCGCCGGTCGAACTCGGCGAATTCCTCGTAGCCCGCGAGCACGTGATGGAGCTGCAGGCTCATCGCCGCGCGCTCGCCCGAGAGCAGCATCCACAGGTCCTGCATCGACGGCCCCATGCGCGCGTCGTCGAGGTCGACGAAGTGCGGCCCATCATCGGTCCAGAGGATGTTGCCGACGTGGCAATCGCCGTGCAGTCGGATGGCGCGGACCGCGCCCGCGTTGGCATAGCAATGCTCAACGCCGGCCAGCGCCTGCGCGGTCACCGCCTTCCACGCATCGAGCAGATCGGCCGGAATGAATTTCGTGCCGAGCAGAAACGCCCGCGCATCATGGCCGAAGGTCCGGGGCGTCAGCGCCTCCCGTACGGCGAATGGGCGTAGGGCGCCGACCGCATGGATGCGCCCGATGAAGCGCCCGATCCATTCCAGCGTCTTGTCGTCGCCGAGCTCGGGCGTGCGCCCGCCGCGCCGCGGATAGATCGCGATGCGGAAGTCGGCGAAGCGCAGCGAATGCGAGGGCGCGACGACCGGGATCTCGCGCTCGGCGAGCTGGCGCGCGAAGGCGTGCTCCTCCTCGATCTGCGCGTCGCTCCAGCGGCCGGGGCGGTAGAACTTGGCCACCACCACCGGGCCATCGTCGAGCCACACCTGGTAGACCCGGTTTTCGTAGCTGTTGAGGCTGAGCAGGCGTCCATCGGGTTGCAGCCCCGCGGCAGCGACGCCGTCGAGCACGAGGTCCGGCGTCAGCCGCGCATAGGGATGAGAGCCGGCGGGGTGCGTGTCCACGGCTACAATTGTCCGCCATGGAGAACGCGATCGAGATCTCGGACCTGCATTTTTCTTACGGCGATCTCGAGGTGTTCCGCGGCCTGTCGCTGCGCATCCCGCGCGGGCAGGTGGTGGCGATCCTCGGTGCGAGCGGCTCGGGCAAGTCGACGCTGCTGAAGATCATCGGCGGCCAGCTCTATCCGACGAAGGGCACGGTCAAGGTTGCCGGCAGCGACGTGCACCAGCTCTCCACCGGAGAGCTCTACCAGCTGCGGCTCGAGATCGGCATGATGTTCCAGAACTCGGGCCTGTTCACGGACCTGAACGTGTTCAACAACATCGCGTTTCCGATCCGCGAGAACTTCGACGTGCCCGACGAGCTGGTGAAGCGCGTCGTGCTGATGAAGCTGCACGCCGTCGGCCTGCGCGGCGCGCGCGACATGATGCCGAACGATCTCTCGGGCGGCATGACGCGCCGCGTGGCGCTGGCGCGCGCGATCGCCACCGATCCGAAGCTCATGATGTACGACGAGCCCTTCGCCGGCCTCGATCCGATCTCGCTCACGCACATCTGCCACCTGATCCGCGAGACGAACGAGGCGCTCGGCCTGACCTCGGTGGTGGTGACCTACGACGTCAAGGAGGCGCTGAACGTCTCCGACTACGCGTACGTGATTTCGGACGGGATGGTGATCGGCAAAGGCACGCCGGACGAGATCCGCAATTCGCCCAGCGCCTTCCTGCGGCAGTTCGTCAACGCGCTGCCCGACGGGCCGGTGCGCTTCCACTTCCCCGCCCCGCCGCTCGAGGAGGATCTGCGGCTCAAGCCGTAAGCCACTCGACGAGCGCGCGCCCCGCGGGCCCGGGCGGCGCGTCCTTGCGCCATACCGCGTGCATCGGCATGACCTGCGCGCGCGCCGGCTTGCCTTCGATGCGCAGCTTGACCAGCCGGCCGTCCCGGATGTCCTCCGCCACCGCCGGCAGCGGCATGTAGCCCCAGCCGAAGCCCGCCTTGAGAAAGGCGTGCTTCGAGCCGAGATCGGACAGCCGCCAGGTCTGCGGCGACAGCACGCTGAACTCGCGGCCCTTGGACAGCGACGTACGATCGGTGAGCACGAGCTGCACCTGCTGCGCGAGCTGGGTGTTTCGCACGACGCCGCGTATCGCGGCGAGCGCATGCGCCGGCGCAACGACCGGCACGAACGGCACCTCGAGCAGCGCCTGCGACTGCGCTTCCGGCGGGATCAGCGGCAGCGATCCGACGACGCCGATGCGGCAGCGGCGCTCGAGAACCGCCTCGATGACCGCGCCGAGCACCTCGACGTACAGGCGCAGCGTGGTGCGCGGATAGTTGGCGCGGAACAGCCCGAGCGCCCGCGTCAAGGCCGCCATCGGATACATGACGTCGATCACGGCGGCGACCTCGGGCTCCAGCCCCTCGCGCAGCGTGCCGGCGTGCGCCTTGAAGTCGGCCATGCCGTCGGCCACTGCGCGCGCATCCAGCAGCAGCGCGCGGCCTTCGTCGGTCAGGCGCGGATAGCGCGCGCTGCGGTCGAACAGCTTCACGCCGAGCTGCGCCTCGAGGTTCGCCAGCGTCTGGCTCACCACGGACTGGGCGCGCCCGAGCTTGCGCCCGGCGGCGGAGAAGCTGCCTTCCTCCGCCGCCGCGATGAAGGTGCGCAGCTGGTCGAGCGTCAGGCCGTCGAGCATCTATCGTCCCTGGCGATGGTTGGCATCGAGAAATATAGGCTACCAAGATACTCGGCGCGCCCCTAACTTGGTAGGCCTATGAGACGCATCCTCCAGCGCACGCGCGGGCATTCGCACGGCCCGATCACCCGGCTCGTCAGTCCCTCGGACATCGGCCAGGCCATCAAGCCCTTCGTGTTCCTCGACTATGTCGACATCGATCCGAAGCGCTCGCCGGATATCGGCTTTCATCCGCATTCGGGCATCGCGACGATCACCGTGATCCTCGAGGGCCAGATCTCCTACGAGGAGACGTCGGGCACCACCGGCGTCATCGATCCGGGGGGCGTCGAATGGATGCGCGCGGGCGGCGGCGTCTGGCACAACGGCGGCGCCACCGGAAGCGTGCGCGTCAAGGGCTACCAGCTGTGGATCGCGCTGCCCGCCGAGATGGAAAACCTCGACTCCGAGGCGCGCTATCTCGGTCCGCGCGAGTTCCCGCGCGAGGGCCCGGCGCGCGTCATCCTCGGCCGCCACGGCGAAACGGCGAGCAAGGTCCCCGCGCCGGCGACGATCAATTACCTCGAGGTCGCGCTGAAGAAAGGCGAGAAATGGCGCTACCAGCCGCCCCGGGACCACCGCGTTGCCTGGATCGCCGTGCACCAGGGAAGGCTCGCCACGCCGGCGATGGTGGACAAGGGCGAGCTCGCGGTGTTCGAAGAGTCGAACGCGGCCATCGAGTTCGAAGCGCTCGAGGATGCGGGCTTCATCCTCGGCTCGGCGGTGAAGCACCCCCACGAGCTGGCGCTCGGCACGTATTCGGTCCACACCAGCCGCGACGCGCTGCGCCGGGGCGAGAGCCGCATCGCCGAGATCGGCCAGCGCCTTCGGGCGGAGGGCCGCATCTGACATGAAGCCAAACATCGCAGTGATCATCGGCACCACCCGCGCGGCGCGCTTCGGCGAGAAGCCGGCGCGGTGGATCTACGACATCGCCCGGGCGCGCCACGACATGAGCGTGCAGCTCATCGACCTGCGCGACTATCCGATGCCGTTCTTCGACGAGGTGGCATCGAATGCCTGGGTGCCGTCGAAGAACGAGGTGGCGCAGCGCTGGCAGAAGAAGGTCGCCGAGTTCGACGGCTACGTCTTCGTCACCGCGGAATACAACCGCAGCATGCCGGCGGTGCTGAAGAACGCGCTCGACTACGCCTATCCGGAATGGAACCGCAAGCCGGCCGCGTTCGTCGGCTACGGCAGCGTCGGCGCGGCGCGCTCGATCGAGCATCTGCGGCTGAGCTGTGTCGAGCTGCAGATGGCGCCGACGCGCCACGGCGTGCACATCCAGGGCGCCGACTTCATGGCCGTGTGGCAGCAGGGCAAGGACATCAAGGAGCTGGGCTACCTCGAGCCGAGCGCGAAGTCCATGCTCGACGACCTCCACTGGTGGGCGAGCGCGCTCATGGCCGGGCGCAAAATGGCGATTGCAACAGAGTAGGTATCGCCTGACACATCTCCGACGCTGCGGCGCTCGATTCTGAGCTCCCCTTCGCTTTCGCACGGAGCCCGCAGATGCCCTATCCGCTGACCGTCAACGGCAAGCCTCGCAGCGTCGACGTCGACGACGACACGCCGCTGCTCTGGGTGATTCGCGATGCGCTGGGAATGACCGGCACCAAGTTCGGCTGCGGCCTGGGCTTGTGCGGCGCCTGCACGGTCCACCTCGACGGCCAGCCGGTGCGCTCGTGCATCACGCTGGTCTCCGCCGCGGCCGGCAAGCGCATCACCACGATCGAGGCCGTTGGCGCCACGGCCGCCGGCAAGAAGATCCAGGAGGCCTGGGTCGCGCTGGACGTGCCGCAATGCGGCTATTGCCAGTCGGGCCAGATCATGTCGGCGACCGCGCTGCTTGCCGCCAAGCCCCACCCGACCGATGCCGATATCGACGCCGCGATGTCGGGGAACATCTGCCGCTGCGGCACTTACGCGCGGATCCGCGACGGCATCAAGCTCGCAGCGAGCGGCACGAAAGGGGGCTGACATGGATCGTCGCCAATTCCTCACCGCGAGCGCGGCGATTGGTGGTGGACTCGTTATCGGTTTCAGGATGGGCGCTGCCGACGCAGCGGTCGAAGCGTTCGCGCCGAACGCCTTCGTCCGCATCGGAGCCGACGGTCAGGTCGTCCTGACCATGCCGTATGTGGAGATGGGGCAGGGCACCTACACCTCCATCCCGATGCTGATCGCCGAAGAGCTGGAGGTGGACCTGAAGCAGGTGCGCCTCGAGCACGCGCCGCCGAACGAAAAGCTTTACGGCAATCCGTTGCTCGGCGGCATTCAGGCGACGGGCAATTCCAACGCGGTGCGCGCGTCGTGGCAGCCGCTGCGCCAGGCCGGCGCTGCCGCGAGGACCATGCTCGTCGCGGCGGCGGCGAAGCGCTGGAATGTCGATCCGGCGTCCTGCCGTGCGCAGAGTGGTGAAGTGCGCCATGCACCGACCGGAAGGCGCCTCAAGTATGGTCAGCTCGCCGCCGACGCGGCGAAGCTTCCGGTCCCGGAGAGCGTGGCGCTCAAGCGGCCGGGCGAGTTCAAGCTGATCGGCACGCCCGCCAAGCGGCTGGACACGCCGGCGAAGGTCAACGGCACGGCGGTCTACGGCATCGATGCTCGCCCGAAGGGCGTGAAGATGGCGACGCTCGCGCAATCGCCGGTTTTCGGCGGCCGCGTGAAGAGCGTGGACGATTCGAAGGCCAAAGGCGTGAAAGGTGTGCGCCAGATCGTGCGACTGGACGACGCCGTCGCCGTGGTCGCCGACCACATGGGTGCCGCGAAGAAAGGCCTCGCGGCGCTGGTGATCGAATGGGACGATGGCCCGCACGCGAAGCTCGGCATGAACGACGTGGTGGGCCCGCTCGAACAGGCGACGCTCAGTCCCGGCGCGGTGGCCGAGAACGTCGGCGATGTCGGCAGCGCCCTCGCGGCTGCGGTGACCAAGGTCGAGGCGACCTACCAGGTGCCGTTCCTCGCGCACGCCACGATGGAGCCGATGAACTGCACGGCGCACGTCCGCAGCGACGGCTGCGAAATCTGGGTCGGCACGCAGGTCATGGCGCGAGCCCAGGAGGCCGCGGCGAAGACCGCCGGCGTGCCGCTCGACAAGGTCGTCGTGCACAACCATCTGCTCGGCGGCGGCTTCGGCCGGCGGCTCGAGGTCGACGGGGTGATTCGCGCAGTCCAGATCGCGAAGCAGGTCGATGGCCCCGTCAAGGTCGTGTGGACGCGCGAGGAAGACATCCAGCACGACATGTACCGGCCGTACTGGTTCGATCGCTTTTCCGCCGGCCTCGACGCGAATGGCGCGCCGGTCGCCTGGAACCATCGCTTCGCGGGCTCGTCGGTCATCGCGCGGTGGGTGCCGCCTGGCTTCCAGAATGGTCTCGACGGCGACAGCACCGAAGGTGCGATCGACCTGGTCTACGGGCTGCCGAACCTGCACGTCGAGTATGTGCGGGTGGAGCCGCCGGGCATTCCGACCGCGTTCTGGCGCAGCGTCGGGCCGTCGCACACCGTGTTCGTGGTCGAAAGCTTCATGGACGAGCTGGCGGCGGCGGCGAAGAAGGACCCGCTCGCCTATCGGCGGGCGCTCCTCGACAAGACCCCGCGCGCCAAAGCCGTGCTCGATCTCGCGGCGGAGAAAGCCGGCTGGGGCAAGCCCTTGCCCAAAGGCGTCGGTCGCGGCGTCTCGATCCAGCATGCCTTCGCCACCTATATGGCGCAGGTGGCCGAGGTGGAGGTGGCCAGCGACGGAGCGGTACGCGTGCGGCGCGTGGTCTGCGCGGTCGATTGCGGCATCGCGGTCAATCCCGACACCATCCGCGCGCAGATCCAGAGCGGCATCATCTTCGGCATCACGGCGGCGCTCCATGGACAGATCACGCTCAAGGACGGCCGCGTCCAGCAAAGCAACTTCCACGATTACCAGGTGCTGCGGATGAACGAGGCGCCGGTGATCGATGTTTACATCGTGAACAGCACCGAGGCTCCCGGAGGGATGGGCGAGACCGGCACCTCGCTGCTGCCGGCGGCGGTGACCAACGCGATCTTCGCGGCGACCGGCAAGCGCATTCGCAAGCTGCCCGTCGCGGATCAGGCGGCGCTTGCATGAAGGAACCGTTGCAGCTGTAATCGCCGCCGAAACGATGCGGTAAGGCACTCGCGCAAAAGTGGCATCGCCCATGAAGGCCTCGGCGCCCGGATGGAAATTGTGGCTGCTCCTCATCCCGTATGCGGGCCTGCTGTGCGTGCCGCTCTACAACTTTCGTGAGCCGGCGCTCTTCGGGATTCCCTTCTTCTACTGGTATCAGCTCGCCTGGGTGCCCATTGCGGCGGGGCTGACCTGGCTCGCCTACCGCAGCGTGCGCGATGAAGGTTGACATGGCGGCGCTGGCCGTCTTCGTCTTCTTCTTCCTGCTGATCACCGTGATGGGCTTCGCCGCGGCGCGCTGGCAACGGCCGAAGACCCTGGCGCAGATCGACGAGTGGGGGCTCGGCGGGCGGCGGTTCGGCACCTGGATCACGTGGTTCCTCGTCGGCGGCGATTTCTACACGGCGTATACGGTGATCGCGGTTCCCGCGCTCGTCTACGCGGTCGGCGCCTACGGCTTCTTCGCGCTGCCCTACACCATCATCGTCTATCCGTTCGTCTTCGCGGTCATGCCGAAGCTCTGGCAGGTGGCGAAGGACAACGGCTACGTCACCGCCGCCGACGTGGTGCACGGCCGGTACGGCTCGCGCGCGCTCGAGCTGGCCGTCGCCGCCACCGGCGTCATCGCCACCATGCCCTACATCGCGCTGCAATTGATCGGCATCGCCACCGTGCTCAAGGCGCTCGGGCTCTCGGGGGAGGTGCCGCTCATCGCCGCCTTCGCGGTGCTCGCCGTGTTCACCTATTCCTCGGGCCTGCGAGCGCCGGCGCTGATCGCGTTCGTCAAGGACACGATGATCTACATCGTGGTGATCGCCGCGGTGCTGCTCGTGCCGTCGAAGCTCGGCGGCTATGGCGCGATCTTCGCCGCGGCCGACCAGGCGTTCCAGGCCAAGGGCGCGGGCGGCATCCTGCTGAGCGCGAGCCAGGAGACGGCCTATGCCACGCTGGCGCTCGGCTCGGCGCTCGCGGCCTTCATGTACCCGCACACCCTCACGGGGATCCTCGCCAGCCAGAGCAAGAACACGATCCGCAAGAACGCGGCGCTGCTGCCGGCCTACACGCTGCTGCTCGGCCTCATCGCGCTGCTGGGCTATATGGGGCATGCCGCGCACCTGCAGATCACGAGCCCCAACGACGTCGTGCCGGCGCTCTTCAAGACGCTGTTCCCGGGCTGGTTCGCCGGCTTCGCCTTCGCCGCGATCGGCATCGGCGCGCTCGTGCCGGCCGCGGTGATGAGCATCGGCGCCGCCAACCTCTTCACCCGCAATGTCTGGAAGGCCTATATCGATCCGGGCGCGGACCCGGCGCGCGAGGCGCAGGTCGCCAAGATCACCTCGCTCGTCGTGAAGCTCGGCGCGCTGCTGGCGATCGTGTTCCTGCCGACGCAATTCGCGCTCGACCTGCAGCTGCTCGGCGGCGTGTGGATCCTGCAGACGCTGCCGGCGGTGGTCTTCGGCCTGTTCTTCGGCTGGTTCCGCGCGCCGGCGCTGCTCGCCGGCTGGCTCGCCGGCTTCGCGGGCGGCACCGCCCTCGCCTGGGTCAACGGTTTGAAGCCGCTGCAAGCGCTGCCGCTCGGCCACGCCAGCGTCACGGTCTACATCGGGCTCCTGGCGCTCGCCGTGAACATCCTGGTGGCGGCGATCGTCAACCTGGTCCCGCTGAAGCGGGTAAGCCATGCCTGACGTCCTGCTGCTGCAGCCGCGGCTGCGGCCGGTCGGGCACCTCGAGGTCCGGCGCCTTCTTCCCGCCGCGAAACGCCAGTCGGTGGGGCCGTTCCTGTTCTTCGATCATTTCGGGCCGGTGGAATTCGAGCCCTTCAGGGGCGCCGATATAGGGCCGCATCCGCACATCGGGCTGTCGACCGTGACCTACCTTTTCGAAGGCAGCCTGGTGCATCGCGACAGCATTGGCTCAGTTCAGCCGATCGAGCCGGGCGCGATCAACTGGATGACCGCGGGGCGCGGCATCGCGCATTCGGAGCGCACGCCGCCCGAGCAGCGCGCGCTACGCCGCCGCGCTCACGGGCTGCAGCTATGGGCCGGCATGCCGAAGGCGCTCGAGGGCGGCGCGCCGAGCTTCGCGCACACGGCGAGCTCGGCCATCCCGGCGGACGAGCGCGAAGACGCGCAGGTTCGCGTCCTGGTCGGCCGGGCCTGGGGCATGGAATCCCCCGTGACGCCGGTCTCCGAAACGTTGTACGTGGATATTTCACTGCCCGCCGGCGGCGGCGTGGAGATCCCGCCGCTCGCCGCAGAACGCGCGCTGTATGCGGTCGACGGTTCTTACCAGCTGCAAGGCAAGCGGATCGAGCCATACGCAATGGGGGTGCTGCCCGCGGGCGAGACGGTGCGCGTACAGGCGGAAACGGCCGCGCGGGTGATGCTCATCGGCGGCGAGCCGCTCGATGGACCGCGCTTCATCTGGTGGAACTTCGTCTCTTCGACGCGCGAGCGCATCGCCGCTGCGGCCTCCGAATGGACCGAGCACCAGACGCCGCGGATACCCGGCGAGACCGACTGGGTGCCTTTGCCGCCGAACCTGCGGCTTAACCCTGCAGGTCCGCCTTCACCGCGTTGAGGAAGCGCGCGCCCTCGCCGCCGGTGGCGGCGCGATGGTCGAAGGTGAGCGACAGCGGCAGCACGCGGTGGGCCACGATTTCTCCCTCCTTACTCACTACTGCACGCCGCTCGATGCGTCCCGCGCCGAGGATCGCGACCTGCGGCGGCACGACCATCGGCGAGGCATAGCGCCCGCCGATCGCGCCGAAGTTCGACAGCGTGATCGTCGCGCCGCGCAGCATCTCCGGCGACAGCGACCGCTCTCGCGCCTTTGCCACCAGCTGTTCCAGCTCGCGCGCCAAGTCCTCGGATCCAACGCGATGGGCGTTGCGCAGCACCGGGACGAGCAAGCCGTCCGGTAGATCGACGGCGACGCCGAGATCCACTTCCTCGCGCACGGTGCGCGCGTCGGCCTTGGCGTCGTACCAGGCATTGAGCCCGGGCTCCGCCTTCGCCGCGACGATGATCGCGCGCGCGAGGCGCGCGAGCGCGGATGTTCCCTTCGGCCAGTGCTCCACGTCCGCGTCGTCGATCACGGTGACGGCGGCGACTTCCTGGTGTGCGAGCGCCATGTTGCGCGCCATGCTGCTTCTCATTCCGCGCTGCGGAGAGGGAGCATCCTTTCTGGAACCATCGCCGCGCGCGGCGCGCTTTACGTCCTCGCTGGTCGCCGTTCCGCCGGGACCGGTCGGCTCGACGCTCGCGAGATCGACGTTCAGGCTCCGCGCCAGCGCCCGCACGGCGGGCGTGGCTTTCACTTCCGTGGTGGCCTTCGCCTGCGCCGCCTTAACGGTGGACTTCTTGGTGGCGAGATCGCCGACGATCGTGCCGGTGTCGGCGACGGCGCCTTCGAAGCCGATGAGCGGCGCGCCGACGTGGATCTTGGTGCCGGGGTCGCCGAAGAGCTTCTCGACCTTGCCGGTGTAAGGCGCGGGGACCTCGACGATCGCCTTGTCGGTCTCGACCGAGACCATCGCCTGGTCGGACTCGATCGAGTCGCCGGGCTTGACGTGCCACTCGACGATTTCGGCTTCCTGCAGGCCCTCGCCGAGGTCGGGCAGGTTGAAGACGCGCACTACTGGTACTCCATCACCTTGCGCGCCGCGGCAGCGATGCGCGCCGCGTCCGGCATGTACTTCTCCTCGAGGCGGAACATCGGCGTCACGCAGTCGAACGCGGTGACGCGCTCCACCGGCGCGAGAAGCGAGAGCAGAGCCTGCTCGGAAATGTTGGCGGAGATCTCCGACGCCAGGCTGCAGGTGCGCGGCGCCTCGGTGATCACCACGCAGCGCCCGGTCTTCCTAACCGATGCCAGCACCGTGTCGAAGTCGATCGGCTTCAGCGTCGCGAGGTCGATGACCTCTGCAAACAGGCCCTCGGCGGCCAATTCTTCGGCCGCATCGAGCGCCTCGCGCAGCATCGCGCCCCAGGCGACGAACGTGACGTCGGTGCCTTCGCGTGCGACGAACGCTTTATCCAGGGGGAGCGGCGTGCCGTCGTCTTCCACTTCCTCTTTGAACCGTCGATAAAGCCGCGACGGTTCCAGGAAGACCACCGGGTCGGGGTCCTGGATAGCGGCGAGAAGCAGCCCATACGCACGCGACGGCGAGGATGGATACACGACGCGGATACCGGGGATGTGCGCGAACATCGCCTCCGGACTCTCGGAGTGATGCTCGGGCGCGTGGATGCCGGCGCCACAGGGCGTGCGCAGCACCATGGGGCACGAGAGGCGCCCCTGCGTACGATGGCGCAGGCGCCCGGCGTGGTTCAGCATCTGGTCGATCGCGGTGTAAGCGAAGCCGGCGAACTGGATCTCGGCCACCGGCTTCAATCCTTCGGCGGCCATGCCGACCGCCATGCCGGCGATCAGGCCTTCGGCGAGCGGCGTGTCGGCGACGCGTTCGGCGCCAAAGCGCTGCCGGAGTCCGGCGGTGGCGCGGAACACGCCGCCGTTGATGCCCACGTCCTCGCCGAGCACTACGACTGAGTCGTCTTCTTCCATGGCGCGAGCGAGCGCCAGGTTGATCGCTTCAACCAGCGTGATGTTCGACATGGGGCTCTTGTTCTTCGGTGAGTTGCGCGAGCTGGCCGATGTACTGCCGCGGCAGCCGGGCATAGAGGTGCTCGAACATCTGCTCGGGCCCCGGCGGCGGCGTCTCGAGGTAGGCCTTCACCATCTTCTGCACGTGCGCCGCGGCGTCCTTGGCGAGCGCCTGCTCCTCGGCCTGCGACCACGCGCCCTTCGAATGCAACCAGGTGCGTAGGCGCAGGATCGGCTCCTGCTTCCACTGCTCGGCGACTTCCTCGGCGCTGCGGTAGCGCGTGGCATCGTCGGCGGTGGTGTGATCCGACAACCGGTAGGTCAGCGCTTCCAGCAGCGTGGGGCCGCCGCCGTTCCGCGCCTTCTCTACCGCACGACCGACCGCGTCGCGCACCGCGATCAGGTCGTTGCCGTCGAGCTGCTCGCAGTCGATGCCGGCGGCGATGCCCTTCTGCGCGATCGTCTGGGCCTTCGTCTGCATATGCCGCGGCACGGAGATCGCGTAGTGGTTATTCACGGCGACGACGACCATCGGCAGCTGCCAGACGCCGGCGGCGTTGAGCGCCTCGTAGAAGTCGCCCTTGGAGGTGGCGCCGTCGCCGCACATGGCGAGCGCGACGCGCGGCTCGCGGCGGAGCTTCATCGCGTAGGCGACGCCCGCGGCGTGCGGGAGCTGCGTGCCGATCGGCACGTTGAAGGGAAAATCGCGCGGCGATTCGGGGAAGACGTTGCCGCGCTCGTCGCCGCCCCAATAGAGGAGCGTGCGGTGCGGCGAGACGCCGCGGAGCATCAGCACGCCGCTTTCGCGGTAGCTCGGCAGCAGGACGTCGTCCTTGCCGAGCACGGCGCCGATGCCGGCGTCTACGGCTTCCTTGCCGAGCGTCGAGGCGTAGGTGCCGATCTGCCCGGTGCGCTGCATTGCAACAGCCTTGGCGTCCAGCGCGCGCATGAAGACCATGGCGCGATAGTCGGGCACCAATGCACGGGGATCGGCGGCAAAAGAGGGGAGATCAGCGGCTTCCCGGCCATCGGGTAGAAGGTACCGGGTGAACCGTATCTCGAAGGTGGCGGCGACGGTCATCGCAGTCCCTTTCAAGTTTCAGCACCGTCCCTTGTGAGGCCGGCAACTGATGGGTTACACGTGAGACCGATTATGCGCGAATTGATCCGCGCTTGCAGCGGGCAGGCGAAACGAGGCACCGCGCGAGTTTGCGCGGTGCACACGACAAACTACTCGTATGACCCCTACGCTACGCGGACTACGCTTTGCCGTCCTTGGGGATGAATTTGAGCGCCACGCCGTTGTTGCAGTAGCGCTTGCCGGTCGGCGGCGGGCCGTCGTCGAACAGGTGGCCGTGGTGGCCGCCGCAGCGGATGCAGTGGTACTCGACCCGCGGGTAGATGAGGTAGAAGTCCTTCTTGGTCTCGAAGACCCCCGGGATGGTGGTGAAGAAGCTCGGCCAGCCGGTGCCGGAGTCGAACTTCATCTCGGACGT
>DASQAW010000218.1:0-11855 GCA_035635495.1 Burkholderiales bacterium | reverse complement strand
CACGTGAACCTGCAGGAGTACAACGCCTTCATGGAGGTGACCTGCATCACGCGCCGCAAGGACGCCATCCTCACCTCGATCATCTCGCAGGTGACGCCGAGCGAGTCGAGCCTGATCAAGCGCGTGGCGCTCGAGCCGCTCTACACGCAGCACCTGCGCCAGGCGCTCGGCATCCAGGGAGTGAAGCGCGTGTCGATGCACGAGCCGCTCACCAACCTGCGGAAAGTCATAGCCGTTGTAATGGAGAGAAATACCCCCAGGACCGAGATCTGGCGCGCGCTGTACGGCGCGGCCGCGTGGAACCGCGCGGCAGGGAAATACATCATCGCGGTGAACGAAGACATCGATCCGGACAATGCCGACGCGCTGCTCTGGGCGATGTCGTATCGCGCCAATCCCGCGCTCGACCTGCAGATCCTGCCGCACCGCGACCAGGGGCACGGCCCGCGCAGCCAAAGGAATAACGGCGAAGACGCATCGGTACTGATCGATGCGACGCTAAAGGAGGACTTTCCGCCGATCTCGCTGCCCAAGCGCGAGTACATGGAGCGCGCGCGGGAGATCTGGCAGGAGCTCGGCCTGCCGCCGCTCAAGCCCGAGGCGCCGTGGTTCGGCTACAGCCTCGGCGACTGGCCCGAGGAGCTCGAGCAGGCGGCGCAGCTCGCCGTGAAAGGCGAGTACTTCCAGACCGGCGAGAAGCTGGTGCAGCGGCGCCGCAAGGACGTGGCGATGAACACCGAGGTGAAGCGGCACGGCGGCGAGAAGGCCGAGTCCGACGAATGAGGCGCTGGCTGGTGCTGCTGCTGGCAGTCAGCGTTGCCCATGCGCAGCCGGCCGGGCTGCCGACGCGCGACGGTCTGCCGACGCTGGCGCCGATCCTCGAGAAGGTGACGCCGGCGGTGGTCAATATCGCCGTGCTGCAAAAGAGCCCCGAGGAAGAGAACCCGCTGCTGCGCGATCCTTTCTTCCGGCGCTTCTTCGGCGGACCGCAGCAGGCGGAGCCGCAGGTGGCGGCCGGGTCGGGTGTGATCGTGGACGCGAAGAACGGCTACGTCATCACCAACGCCCACGTCGTCAAGGAGGCGAAGGAAATCATGGTGACGCTGCGCGACAACCGCCGCCTGCCGGCGACGCTGGTGGGGGCCGATCCCGGCACCGACATCGCCGTGGTGAAAGTCGAGCCGCAGCGGCTGGTGGAGGTGAAGTTTGGCGACTCGGATGCGCTGCAGGTCGGGGATTTCGTCGTCGCCATCGGCAATCCCTTCGGCATCGGTCAGACGGCCACCTCCGGCATCGTCTCGGCGCTGGGCAGGAGCGGCCTGTCGGTCGAGGGCTACGAGCACTTCATCCAGACCGACGCCTCGATCAATCCCGGCAACTCGGGCGGCGCGCTGGTCAACCTCAAGGGCGAGCTCATCGGCATCAACACGGCGATCATCGGCCCGGCCAACGTCGGCATCGGCTTCGCCGTACCCTCGGTGCTGGCGCGCGCGGTGATGGACCAGCTCATCCGCTTCGGCGAAGTGAAGCGCGGACGGCTCGGCATAGCGATGCAGCCCGTGGTCGGCGGCGGCGAGGGCGCCCTGATCGCCGAGGTCGAGCCGAACTCGCCGGCGTCGGAAGCGGGGATCCGCAAGGGCGATGTGGTGACCGCACTCAATGGCCGCCCCGTGCGTGCGCCGGCGGAGCTGCGCGCGAGGCTCGGCGTAGTTCCGGCGGGAGAATCGGTGGAGCTCAAGGTCCAGCGAGGCAAGGAGACGCAGACGCTCAAGGCGCAGATCGGCGAGATCGACAAGACGCAGGCTGGTGGCCAGCCGCTCGCCGAGCTGAACGGCGCGGCGCTCGCCGAGGTCCAGCGCCGCGGACTGCCCGGGAAGGACCGCGCGCTGCTCGTGACGAAGGTCGACCCCGGCTCGCCCGCGTTCGGCCACGGCATCCGCCAGGGCGACCTCATCATCGGCGTGAACCAGCGGCGCGTGACCACGGCGCAGGAACTTGCCAAGGCGCTGCGCGCCACCGGCCGGCTCGGGCTCAACGTGGTGCGCGGCGACTTCCTGCTGACGATCCAGCTCCGGTAAATGGGGACAGGCCCCATTTACTCGCGCGCGCGCGAGATCTTCTTGACGTCCGGCAGGCGGCGCAGCGAGCGCATGACGCGCGCGAGGTGCTGGCGGTTGGCCACTTCGATCACCAGGTGCATGGTGGTGAAGAGCGAGCGGTCCTCTTCGGTGGTGATCGAGTCGATGTTCGAGCCGGCCTCGGCGATCTGCGAGGCGACGCGCGCGAGAACGCCGCGCTGGTTCTCCACCATGACGTGGATCCCCGCCTGGAACAGGCGGTTGGTGCGCGGATCCCACTCGACGTCGAGCCACTGGTCGGGCTCGTTCCTGCGCGAGCGCACGATGCTCGCGCAGTCGGACTGGTGCACGACGAGGCCCTGTCCCTTCTTGATCGAGCCGACGATCGCGTCGCCGGGGATCGGCCGGCAGCAGGTGGCGAGCTGCACCGCCATGCCCTCGGTGCCGCGGATGGTGACCGAGGCCTTGGCCTCCTCCCGGGCTTCCGTTCCCTTCAGCAGCCGCCGGGCCACGACCGCCGGCAGGCGCTTGCCAAGGCCGATGTCGGCGAGCAGTTCTTCCTTCGACCGCGCCCCACCCTCGCGCACCACGCGCTCCCAGCTCGCGTCGTCGACCTCGGCGAGCGTGCCCTTGAGCGAGCGCAACGCCTGGTCGAGGAGGCGCTCGCCCAAGCCTGCCGACTCCTCGTACTGCATGGTCTTCAGGAAGTGACGGATGTTGGAGCGCGCCTTGCCGGTGCGCACGTACTGCAGCCAGCCCGGGTTCGGCTTGGCGTGGCTCGCCGTGATGATCTCGACGCGGTCGCCGTTCCTCAGCTCCTGGCGCAGCGGCACGAGCTCGCTGTTCACCTTGGCGGCGACGCAGCGATTGCCGATGTCGGTGTGCACGGCATAGGCGAAGTCGACCGTCGTCGCGCCGCGCGGCAGCGAGAGGATCCTGCCTTTCGGCGTGAACACGTAGACCTCGTCGGGGAACAGGTCGACCTTCACGTGCTCGAGGAATTCCCGCGGATCGCCCGACTGGTGCTGGATCTCGAGCAGCGACTGGAGCCACCGATGGGTCTGCTTCTGCAGGTCGGAGAGCTTGTCGGTCTCGTCCTTGTAGAGCCAGTGCGAGGCGACGCCGGACTCGGCGAGGCGGTGCATCTGCTCGGTGCGGACCTGCACCTCGACCGGCACGCCGTAGGGGCCGATCAGGTCGGTGTGGATCGATTGGTAGCCGTTCGCCTTCGGGATGGCGATGTAGTCCTTGAACTTGCCGGGGATCGGCTTGTACAGGCCGTGCAGCGCGCCCATCGCGAGGTAGCAGGTCGGCACGTCCTTCACCACCACGCGCAGGCCGAAGATGTCGTGCACCTCCGAGAACGACAGGTGCTTCTCGATCATCTTGCGGTAGGTCGAGTACACGTGCTTCTCGCGTCCGTGCACCGTCGCCTCGATAGCGCCGTCGGCGAGCTTCTTCTTCACCGCGTCGAGCGTGCGGGTGATCATCTCCCGGCGGTTGCCGCGCGCGGCCTTGGTCGCCTTGGCCAGCACCCGGTAGCGCACCGGATAGAGGTGCGCGAAGGCGAGCTCCTGCAGCTCGTGGTAGAGCGCGTTCAGCCCGAGGCGGTTGGCGATCGGCGCGTAGATTTCCATCGTCTCGCGCGCGATGCGCCGCCGCTTGGGGGCCGGCACCGCGCCGAGGGTGCGCATGTTGTGCAGGCGGTCGGCGAGCTTGATCAGGATGACGCGCACGTCGCGCGCCATCGCCAGCAGCATCTTGCGGAAGTTCTCCGCCTGGACCTGCTCGGCCGACTGGAACTCGATCTTGTCGAGCTTGGACACGCCGTCGACCAGCTCCGCCACGGGCTTGCCGAAGGTGTCGGAGATCTCGTCCTTGGTGACCGAGGTGTCCTCGGTGACGTCGTGCAGGAGGGCCGCCATCAGCGTCTGGCCGTCGAGGTGCCAGTCGGCGAGGATCTCGGCCACCGCGAGGGGATGTGAGATGTAGGGGTCGCCGGACTGGCGGGTCTGCCCGGCGTGCGCCGCTTCCGAGAAGCGGTACGCGTCCTCCAGGCGCGCGACGTCCTTCGGCTTCAGGTAGCCGAAGCGCCCGGACTCCCTCAGAAGGGGGGCGGTCGCTGCCATGGGGTCAGATTACACCGACCCCGGGGCCTTGCTTCTTTACAGAGTAGTCGGACCGGGAGGTGTAGCGTTGCGCTTCAGAACCTCGGTGCCGACCTTGCCGGTCGCGATCTCGCGCAGCGCGATCACGGTGGACTTGTCGCGGTTCGGCTCGACCAGCGGGCTGGCCCCGGCGCTCAGCTGGCGCGCGCGGTAAGTCGCCGCCAGCGTGAGCTGGAAGCGATTCGGAATTCTCTTCAGGCAGTCGTCGACGGTGATGCGGGCCATGGCGTCTCTTCAGGTTTTGGCGCGCTCGCCTTCGATGATCCTGGCCAGCTCGCGCCGTGCGGTTTCGAAGTCTTTGTTAATTATACGGTATTTGAACTCGGCGGAGTGCGCCAATTCCTCGCGCGCATTCTCCAGCCGGCGGCGGATCACAGCGTCCGAATCCTGGCCGCGCGTGCGCATGCGACGCTCGAGCTCCTCGATAGAGGGCGGCAGGATAAAGATGCCGATGCAGCCGGGATAGAGCCGCCGTACCTGCTGCGCGCCCTGCCAGTCGATCTCGAGGATCAGGTCGTCGCCCTTGGCAACGGCGTCCAGGATGACCTGCTTCGCCGTGCCGTAGTGGTTGCCGTGCACCTCCGCGCTCTCCAGGAATTCGCCGCGCTTCTGCATGGCGCGGAACGTTTTCTCATCGACGAAGTGATAGTCGACGCCGTCCTTCTCGCCCTTGCGCGGCGCTCGCGTCGTGTAGGAGACCGAGATCTTGAGGCTCGGATCGTCGCTCATCACGGCTTCGATGAGCGAGGTCTTGCCGGCCCCCGACGGGGCCGTGATGACGAACAGCTGCCCTTTCGTCTTTACATCCCTTTGTTTCATTCGATGTTCTGCACCTGCTCGCGCATCTGCTCGACGAGCAGCTTGAGCTCGAGCGCACAGTCCGAGATCTCCTGACTGGCGGCTTTCGAGGCGAGCGTGTTGGCCTCGCGGTTCAGCTCCTGCGCGAGGAAGTCGAGCCGTTTTCCGACCGCTCCACCGCGCTGGAGCGTGCGCTCGACCTCGTCCAGGTGGGTGCGCAGGCGCGTCAGCTCCTCGTCGACGTCCACCTTGGCGGCAAACACCGCGAGCTCCGTGCGCACGCGCTCGTCGTCCGCCGAACCCAGCGCCTCGCGCAGCCGCTCGCTCAGCCTGGCCTGGTACGCGGCGATGGACTGCGGCACGAGCGGCGCGGCCTGCTCGAGCCGCCGGCGCATCGCGGCGACGCGCTCGCCCACCGCCGCGGCGAGCTTCGCCCCTTCGCGGCTGCGCGACGCGACGAGCTCCTCGAGCGCCCGGCGGCAGAGCGCCGCGGCGAGAGTGCGGGTCGCGTCCTCGTCGAGCGGCGACTCGGCGATGACGCCGGGCCAGCGCAGGACGTCGGCGACGCGCAACGGCGACGCCTGCGGCATCGCGCGGGTGACTTCGCCCGCCAGCTCGCGCAGCCGGCCGAGCGCTTCGGGATTGATGCGCGCGCCGGGCGCCCTGCCGCCGGCGTCGCTCAGGAAAAGGCGGCAATCGAGCTTGCCGCGCGAGACGCTCGCCGCGATCAGCTCGCGCAGCACCGGCTCGAGCGCGCGCAGCTCGTCGGAGACGCGGAACTGCAGGTCGAGGAAGCGGGCGTTGACCGAGCGCAGCTCGATGCTCAGCGTGCCGCGCGCCGTATCTGCCGATATCGCGGCATAGCCCGTCATGCTCTGGATCATTCGTTATCATAGCGAGGAGATGGCGTCGCAAGCCAATCAAGCGCTGCCGGCGGGCACCCGGCTCGAGAATTACCGGATCCAGCGCACCCTGGCTTCCGGCGGATTCTCCATCGTCTATCTCGCGCACGACGAGAACGAATCACCGGTGGTGATCAAGGAGTACCTGCCCGCGACGCTCGCGGTGCGCACGGAGGCGGGCGCCTCGCCGAAGGTCGCGGCGACCGACATGGCACGCTTTCGCTACGGCCTGAAGTGCTTCTTCGAGGAGGGCCGGGCGCTGGCGAAGCTCCAGCACCCGAACGTGGTGCGAGTGCTGAATTTCTTCCGCGCCAACGAAACCGTGTACCTCGTCATGCGCCACGAGCGCGGCCGCTCGCTGCAAAAGCACATCGAGACCCGCAAGGGCCTGCCCGACGAGATCTGGGTGCGCGCCACCTTCGCGCAGCTCCTGAACGGGCTGCGCGAGGTGCACACGAACAAGCTCCTGCACCTCGACATCAAGCCGGCGAACGTCTTCCTGCGCACCGACGGCTCGCCGCTGCTCATCGACTTCGGCGCGGCGCGCCAGACCCTTTCCGCCGAAGGCGCGAAGCTGCCGCCGACCTACACGCCCGGCTTCGCCGCGCCCGAGCAGTACGCGCGGCAGGGCGAGCTCGGCCCATGGACCGACATCTATTCGGTGGGCGCCACCGTGTACTCCTGCCTCGCCGGCGCCGCGCCGCAGGCGGCGCACCTGCGCCTCGAGAAGGACGAGCTGGTGCCCGCGCGCCGCGCCTGGGCCGGGCAATACTCGGCGGTGCTGCTCGACATCATCGACTGGTGCCTGCGGCTCGATCACCTCGAGCGGCCGCAGAGCGTGTTCGCGCTGCAGAAAGCGCTGCTCGGCGAGAAGGAGCCCGAGCGCCAGCGGCCCGCCCCGCTCCTCAGGCAGCTGAAGGGCGTGCTGAAGATGCGACCGAAATGAAATACTTCGTCGCCCAGGAAACGCGCCTCGGCACGCGGCGCATCAACCAGGACCGCATCGGCTGCTGGTCGACTTCGACGAGCGTGCTGTTGGCGGTGGCCGACGGCCTCGGCGGGCACATCCACGGCGAGGTGGCCGCCGAGCTCGCGATCCGCCTGCTCGGCGCGGCGTTCGAGCGGGAGGCGCGGCCCCACATTGCCGACCCGGCGACGTTTCTCTCGCGCGCCATCGGCGCCGGCCATGCCGCAATCCTGCGCGATGCGCAGCGGCGCGACCTGCCCGACACGCCGCGCACTGTGCTCGTCGCCTGCGTCGTGCAGGACGGCCATGCCTACTGGACGCATGTCGGCGACAGCCGGCTCTATCTCTTCCGCCAGGGCCGCATCCTCCATCGCACGCGCGATCACACCGTGGTGCAGGAGCTTTTCGACGCGGGGCGCATCCGCGAGGAGGCGATGACGTCGCATCCCGAGCGCAACCGCCTGCTGCAGTGCCTCGGCGGCTACCAGGCGCCGCAACCCGATACGGTGACCACCGAGAGGCTGGCGAAGAATGACATCGTGCTGCTTTGCTCCGATGGCTTCTGGGGTCCGCTCACGCAACGCCAGATGCTGCATGCGCTGATGTCGCGCGACCTGAGCATCGCCATCCCCGATCTCGTGATGCTCGCCGAGCATCGCGCGGGACTCGGATGCGACAATGTCTCGGTGCTGGCGATGACCTGGGGCGAAGACCAGGTGGGCGCCCCCGCCGCCCCCGAGCCCGAGCGCACGGAAGTGAAGGACTTCACCGCCACCGATCTCGACTACATGCGCGTGTCCGACGAGGACATCGAGAAGGCCATCGCCGACCTGAAAGAGGCGCTGCGCAAGAGTTCGTCGTCTTGAGAACCGTGGCCAGGACTTCGGGCCGGCGCCCCGACGAGCTGCGTCCCGTGCGTATCCAGCGCTCCTATACGAAGCACGCCGAGGGCTCGGCGCTGATCGAGTTCGGCGACACGCGCGTGCTGTGCACCGCCTCGGTCGAGGAGCGCGTGCCGCCGTTCCTGAAGGACACCGGGCGCGGCTGGGTCACGGCCGAGTACGGCATGCTGCCGCGCTCGACCAATACCCGCACCGACCGCGAGGCGGCGCGCGGCAAGCAAAGCGGCCGCACGCAGGAGATCCAGCGCTTGGTTGGGCGCTCGCTCCGTGCGGTCGTCGACCTCACGTCGCTCGGGCAAAGGACGATCCACCTCGACTGCGACGTCTTGCAGGCCGACGGCGGCACGCGCACCGCGGCCATCACCGGCGCGTTCGTCGCGCTGCATGACGCCGTCACTTGGTTGCAGAAGAGGAAGCTGCTGCAGCAGCACCCGATCCGCGATTTCGTCGGCGCCGTGTCGGTGGGCATCCATGAGGGCACACCGGTGCTCGACCTCGACTACGCAGAAGACGCCTCCTGCGCCGTCGACATGAACGTCGTCATGACCGGCGCCGGCGACTTCGTCGAGCTGCAGGGCACGGCGGAGGGCGAGACCTTCGGCCGCGAGCAGCTCGACCAGCTGCTGGCGCTGGCCCAGTCCGGCATCCGCGAGCTGATCGCGCATCAGCGAAGGGCCCTTGGTCTCTCCTGAACTGGTCGACTACTACCGCCGCCGGGCCGGTGAGTACGAGTCGATCTATGCCAAGCCCGAGCGGCAGGCCGACCTCGCCGTGCTGCGCCGGCACATCCCGGAGCGCATGGCGGGCCGCCGCGTTCTCGAGGTGGCATGCGGCACCGGCTATTGGAGCGTGCTGGTCGCCCGCAGTGCAAAGTCCCTCACCGCCACGGACGCGGTGCAGGAACCGATGGCTATCGCGCGATCAAAAGACTATGGCGGCCACGCCGTGCGCTTCGAGCTGGCCGACGCATATGCTCTGCCTTCTTCCCTCGGGCGTTTCGACGCAGCGATGGCCGTCTTCTGGTGGTCGCATGTGCCGCGCAGCCGGGTGGGCGCTTTCCTCGCCTCCCTGCATGCACGGCTCGCCCCGGGGGCGCGCGTCGTGCTGATGGATAACCGCTATGTCGATGGCTCGAGCACGCCGCTCGTGGAGCACGACGCCGAGGGCAACAGCTACCAGCTGCGGCGGCTCGCGGACGGCAGCGAGAACCGCGTGCTGAAGAATTTCCCGTCCGAGGCGCAGTTGCGCGCCGATCTCGCCCCGCATGCGCGCAGCCTCGGCTATCGGGCGCTCGAGTACTACTGGCTGGCCGAGTACGAGCTGACGTGAAAGTCGTGCTCGCGTCGAACAACCCCGGAAAGCTGCGCGAGCTCAAGGCGCTCGCCAGGCCGGCGCTCGACCTCGTGCCGCAGTCGGCGCTTGCCATCGCCGAAGCCGATGAGCCGCACGACACGTTCGTCGAGAACGCGCTCGCCAAGGCGCGCCATGCGAGCCGCGCCGCCGGCCTGCCGGCGCTCGCCGACGACTCGGGCCTCTGCGTCGATGCGCTCGGCGGCGAGCCGGGGGTGCGCTCCGCCCACTACGCCGGCCGCTACGGCAGCCGCCCCGAGCGCGATGCGCGCAACAACGCGAAGCTGCTCGCGCAGCTCGGCGCGAAGCGCTCGGCGCATTACTACTGCGTCATGGTGCTCGTCCGCCGCGCCGATGATCCGCAGCCGCTCATCGCCGAGGGCGTCTGGCGCGGCGAGATCGCGACCGCGCCGCGCGGCTCGAACGGCTTCGGCTACGACCCGCTGTTCCTGCTGCCCAAGGGAAAGACAGCGGCCGAGCTGCCGCCGGAAGAGAAGAACCGCATCAGCCACCGCGCGCTCGCGCTGCGCAAACTCCTCGAGCTTCTGCATGCCGACGATCGCCGTTGAGCGGCCGGGCCGCGTCGAGCTGGCGACGCTGCCGCCGCTCGCGCTCTATGTGCATATCCCATGGTGCGTGCGCAAGTGCCCGTACTGCGACTTCAACTCGCACGAGCGCGGTGGTGCACTACCCGAGCAGGAGTATGTGGCCAAGCTGCTCGCCGATCTCGAGGCCCTGCTGCCCTCCGTCTGGGGCCGCCGGCTGGTGAGCATCTTCATCGGCGGCGGCACGCCGAGCCTTTTTTCCCCGGACGCGATCGACGCGCTCCTGTCCGGCGTCCGCGCCAGGATGCCGGCGGCGCCGATCGCCGAAATCACGCTGGAAGCGAATCCCGGCACGGTGGAGGCAGCGCGCTTTCGCGGCTTTCGCGGCGCCGGTGTCGATCGCATCTCGCTCGGCGTGCAGAGCTTCGACGACGCGATGCTCGCCGCGCTCGGACGCATCCATTCGGCCGCCGAGGCGCGGCGCGGCGTCGAGGCCGCGCTCGCAAGCTTCGACAACGTCAACCTCGACCTCATGTACGGCCTGCCCGGCCAGACCCTGGACATGGCGCAGTCGGATCTCCGCGCTGCGCTCGCCACCGGCGTGCCGCACCTGTCGGCGTACCAGCTCACGATCGAGCCGAACACCGCTTTCTATAGCCGGCCGCCGCCACTGCCGGAGCACGATGCCTGCGCCGACATGCAGCTCGCGGTCGAGGAGGCGCTCGCCGGCGCGGGCTACGAGCATTACGAAACCTCGGCCTTCGCCCGCCCCGGACACCGCTGCAAGCACAACCTGAACTACTGGGAATTCGGCGACTACCTCGGCATCGGCGCCGGCGCGCACGGCAAGGTGAGCTTCCCCGACCGCGTGACGCGCCACGAGCGCATCAAGCAGCCTCGCGATTATCTGGCTTCTCAGTCCACTCTATCCAAGGAAGCGACGGTGGATCCGCATGAGCTGCCGTTCGAATTCATGCTCAATGCCCTGCGCCTCATCGACGGTTTCCCGCTCGCGCTGTTCCAGGAGCGCACCGGGCTACCGCTGGCGGCGGTAGAACGGCAGCTCGCCGAGGCCGAGCGCAAGGGGCTGATCGAGCGCGACTGGCAGCGCCTGCGCCCGACCGAGCGCGGGCGGCTGTTCCTCAACGAGCTGCTCGGGATCTTCGTCGGCGAAAGTGCGGCTCGCATATCGACGGTCCGGGTGGCCGGCCCGGCGACCAGAACTGCCTAGGGCTGGTAGACGATCGCGCGGACCGGCGTCGGGTTGTAGTCGTTTACCGGGTTGTTGATCTGCGGGCAGTTCGAGATCACCGCGAGCACATCCATCTCGGCGCGCAGGTCGACATGGTCGCCCGGCTTCGAGATGCTAGGCCCCATGTCCATCGCGCCGTCCTTGGCTACCGGCACGTACATGAAGAAGTTCAGGTTCGCCACCAGGTCGCGCGGCCCCATGCCATAGCGCGCGAGCTGCTCGAGGAAGTTCTGCCGGCAGTTCGGATCTTGCGCCTTGCCGTAGCGCTTGCGGTTGAGCGCTGAGGAGCAGCAGCCGCCGATGGTGTCGTGCCGGCCGCAGGTATCGTCGAGCACGGTGAACAGCGGATTGCAGTTCACCGAGTAGAGCACCGTGCCCTTGCCGATGAAGATATTGCCGTTGATCTTCATCGTATCGGCGGCGGCGTAGCGATCCTCGGGATCGGCCGCGCTGTAGCAGAGGAAATCCACCGCCTGGCGGCCTTCGAGGTCGATGAGGCGCAGCACCTGGCCGCGCGAGAGAACGCGGCTCCAGCCGGCGCGCGCCGGGATGATTTCGTCGAGGATGGTCATGCCGGGAACCATTCACAGCCTCCTAGGTTCTGCGTCGAAAGAACAGCTCGCGGATCGGATGGCCGAGCTTGCGGCCGCGGCTTTCGAACTTCGTCACCGGCCTTGCGGCGAACCCGGCGCTGCCGGGCTCGAGCAGCGGCTCTGCGCCGAGCACCGCCGCCATTTGCTCGGCGTAATCCGGCCAGTCGGTTGCTGCGTGCAGCACGCCGCCTGCTGCGAGCTTGCGCGCCATCAATGCCGCGAGGTCGGGCTGAACCAGCCGGCGCTTGTGGTGACGCTTCTTTGGCCACGGGTCGGGAAAGAAGAGGTGGATCGCCGTCA
>DASQAW010000217.1:0-4742 GCA_035635495.1 Burkholderiales bacterium | reverse complement strand
TGTGGAAGAAGGAGAAGGTCAGCAGCAAGGAGGCGCTGTGCATCATGAACCTCTGCATGGCGGCGACCTACGACCCCGATCCGCGCGCGCCGCTCGGCTTCCGCGTGCCGTTCAACCTCGAAAGCGGCGAGCCGACCGGCCGCTGGGCGAACTGGCGCCGGCATGACCCCTGCAACCTCGTGGAGCGCTACCGCGCCAGCCTCAAGACCCTGCGCGGCATCTACATCGATTGCGGCTGGCGCGACCAGTTCCACATCCATTACGGCTGCCGCATCCTCGCCGCGCGCCTTTCGGCGGCGGGCGTCAAGCACGAATACCAGGAGTTCGACGACGACCACTCCGACGTCGACTACCGCATGGACGTCAGCCTGCCGTTCCTCTACCGCGCCCTCAAATGAAATCGGGGCCAGGACCCGATTAGCTTTTGGAATTTCCCGACGGCAAGGGCGCTAGACGACGTCATAAAAGCGCGGTTATCTTTTGCGCCGGGAGGAGCAAAAGATGATCAGGTTCTTGCTTTCCGGCGTGCTCGCAGTGCTGCCGCTTGCCGCGCTCGCGCAGCCGATCCCCGTCGAGGACATCTTGAAGCGCCCGACCTACAGTCAAGTTCGCATCTCGCCTGACGGCCGGCGGCTAGCCGCGATCGTACGCGGAGAACCAAACGACAGGCTGGCCATCATCGACCTCGACAACCGCGCGGCGTCGAAGGAGATCGCACGCTTCGCCGATGCCGACGTAAGGCGCGTTTTCTGGACGACCAGCGGGCGCTTGCTGTTCTCCGTCGGCGAGGCCTACGAGGCTTCGGGCGAAGCGCGGTTCTACGGCTGGTATGCAATCAATGCCGACGGCAGCGATCTCCACTCGGTCAATACTCAGGAGGAGCCCTCGCCGATAGGGTCCAGGATCCAGAACCCGCAGCAGAATGCGAGCAGAGTCCGCGGTTTCTCCTATCTTGGGCCCGCGGCCGGGGGCGGCGACAACATCGTCGTCACCGCGCGGCGCCGCCTCGGCAAGCTGGACGTCTACCGCTACGACACGAAGACCGGTGCAATGCAGCTGCTCAGCACCGAGCGTCCTGCCGACAACATCACGCGATGGCTGGTCGATCGCAACGACGTGCCCCGAGTTGCGCTATCCCATGACCCGGACACCGGCGTCTACACCTGGTGGTACAGGGACGCGACCGGACCGCTGTGGAGGAAGATGGATGAGGGCAAGGATGCCGAGCTACGCGTCTTTCCCATCGCCTTTGACTACGAAGGAACACTGTACGTGGCCTGGCGCGAGGAGGACAAGACCGCGATTCATCGTTACGACGCGGTCAAGCGCCGTCCCGGCGAGCGCGTGGCGCGTCATCTCGACGTCGACATGGACCGCGCGATCTTCAGCCGCGCGCAACGCAAGCTCCTTGGTTTTGAGTACGACGCGGACAAGCGGGGGTGGGTCTGGGTCGACGAGCACATGGCCAAGATGCAGCAGAGCGTTAACGCGGCGTTGCCCAACGCGGTCAACGAGATCGATGCCGCGGACGAGAATCCGTCGCGCGCCCTGATCATCAGCGAGTCAGACGTCAGTCCGCCGGAGTTCCACTTCCTCGACATGCAGAAGAAATCGATGGTGAAAGTTGCGGCGAGCCAGCCGTGGATCAAGCCGGCGCAGATGTCGCAGCGCAAGTTCGTGCGCTACAAGGCACGCGATGGACTCGATATCCCGGCCTACCTGACGATTCCCCGGCAATCCGCCGGGGGAAAGAACCTGCCGCTGATCGTGCTGATTCACGGCGGGCCTTGGCAGCGCAAGCAGACGTGGGACTTCGAGGTCGACGCGCAGTTCTATGCTTCGCGGGGCTACGCCGTGCTGCAGCCTGACTTCCGCGGCACTCGAGGCTACGGCTGGCGCCATTATTCGGCGAGCTTCGGCGAATGGGGCCTCGCCATGCAGGACGACATCACCGACGGCGTCGAGTGGCTGATCCGCGAAGGCATTGCCGACAAGAGCCGCGTCTGCCTCTTCGGCGTGCGATACGGCGGCTACGCGGCGCTATGGGGCCTAATGAAGACCCCCGAGCTCTTTCGTTGCGGTATCGCGGCGTTTCCGGTCGTGGACATCGAACAGCTCTATGAATTCAACGCCAACAATCCTGAAGCGAGCGATTGGTACCACTCGAGCGGCAAGATCCGCATCGGTGACCCGAAGAAGGACCGCGAGAAATTCAGGAACGTTTCACCTCTCCACAACACCAATAAGCTCAAAGCGCCTGTCTTGCTCATGTTCGGCGACGCAGACGAGGTCGTTCCCCTGAAGTATGGCACCGCGTTTCGCAGCGCACTGGACCGCGATGGCAAGAAATACGAATGGATCGTGTATCGGAACGAGGGGCACGGCGTGAACAAGGACGAGAACCGCTACGATTTCTACCGGCGGGTAGACGCGTTTCTCAAGCAACACGTTTCCGCACCGTAGCGCCACCGCGGCGAATTCTGGTTACATTACGCGCCATGATGCGCAGCGTCCTGGCGGCCATTCTGCTTTGCAGCTCGCTCGCGCACGCGCAGTTTCCCGCGAAACCCATCCACCTCATCGTCCCCTTCCCGCCCGGCGGCGGCAACGACACGGTGGCGCGCGCGATCGCGCAGCAGGTGGGGCCCGATCTCGGCCAGCCGCTGGTGATCGACAACCGGCCCGGCGCGGGCGGCAGCGTCGGCGCGGAGCTCGCCGCGCGCGCGCCGGCCGACGGCTACACGCTGTTCCTCGCGGGCGTCGGCAGCCACGCGGTGAATCCGAACCTGCACCGCAGCCTGCCCTACGACCCGGTCAGGGACTTCGCCCCGATCAGCCTGATCGCATCGGCCCCCTCGGTGCTGGTGGTGAATCCCGCCGTGCCGGCGCGCACGCTCGCCGAATTCACCGCGTATGCGCGCGCCCATCCGGGGAAGCTCAACTACGCCTCCAACGGCAACGGCAGCGCGGCGCAGCTCGCCGCCGCGATGTACGAAACCATGGCCGACGTGCGCATGGTGCACGTGCCCTATAAGGGCATCGCGCCGGCGATGACCGATTTGATGAGCGGCGAAGTGCAGCTCATGTTCGGCACCATCGTCGCGCTCGTGCCGCATATCCAGGCCGGCAAGCTGCGCGCGCTCGCCGTCACCAGCCGCAAGCGCTCCTCGCTCCTCACCGGCGTGCCGACGCTCGCCGAGTCGGGCCTGCCGGACTACGAGGCGGGCTCCTGGTACGGCATCCTCGCGCCCGCCGGCACGCCGCGCGAGGTGATCGAGCGCCTGCACGGCGCGATCGTCAGGGCGCTCCGGCAGCCCGAGGTGTCGTCGCGCCTCGCCGCCGAAGGCGCCGAGCTCATCGGCAGCACGCCGGAGGAGTTCGGCGCGCACATCAAGGCCGAGATCGCGCGCGTCGGCCGGGTCGTGCGCGCGGCCGGCATCCGCATCGAGTAGCGATGGACAACGCCTCCACGCGCGGCATGGCCGAGTTCGTCTCGGGCCTGCAGTACGAGCGCATCCCGGCCGAGGTGCGCGAGCGGCTGAAGCTCCTCATCCTCGACGCGCTCGGCTGCGCGCTCTATGGCGCCGAGCTGGAATGGTGCGCGATTCTTCGGCGGACGCTCGCCGACAAGGATGATTCGTGCACCGTGTGGGGAACGCGCCAGCGCATGTCGGCAGCCCATGCGGCGCTGGTGAACGGCACGCAGGTGCAGAGCTTCGAGCTCGACGACGTGCACCGCGCGGGCGTGCTGCACGTCGGCGCGGTGGTGCTGCCCGCGCTGCTCGCGGTCGCCGAGCTGCGCCGCGGTCTCGGCGGGCGCGAGTTCCTCGCCGCGGCGGCCGCCGGCTACGAAGTCGGGCCGCGCGTCGGCCTTTGCATGGGACCCGAGCACATCGGCCAGGGATGGCACTCGGGCGCCACCGTGGGCGTCTTCGCCGCCGCCGCCGCGGCCTCCCGGGGTCTCAGACTATCGGCAGAAAAGTGCGTGCACGCCCTGGGCATCGGCGGCACGCAGTCGGCGGGCCTGATGGCGGCGCAGTACGGCGCGATGGTGAAGCGCATGCACGCCGGCCGCGCGTCGCAGAGCGGGCTCTACGGCGCGCTGCTCGCGGAGCAGGGTTTCACCGGCATCGAGAACGTGTTCGAAGCCGAGTACGGCGGCTTCTGCACCACGTTCTCCCGCTCGCGGGACCGCTTCCGCCTGTCCGAGCTGACGTCGGGCCTGGGCAGCACGTGGCAAACGATGGGCGTGGCGCTCAAGTTCTACGCCTGCGTCGGCAGCAACCACACCACGCTCGACGCGCTGCGCGCGCTGCAGGCGAAGCATCGCTTCGCCGCCCAGGATGTGGAGCGCATCGTCGTGCACGGCTCGCAGGTGACCGCCGATCACGTCGGCTGGAAGTACGAGCCGAAGGGAATGACGAGCGCGCAGCTCAACCTGCCGTTCTGCGTCGCGACGCTGCTGCTCGAGGGTGACTGCTTCGTCGAGCAGTTCAAGCCGGGCGCGGAAACCGATGCGCGGCGCATCGCGCTTGCCGAGCGCGTCAGCGTGCTGGCCGATCCGGCGATCACCGCGCGCGGCGCGAAGCACCGGCACGCCGTGCGCGTCGAGGTGCAGCTAAAGGGTGGGAAACAACTCGAAGCCGCGCAGGACGCGCCGCGCGGCAGCGACGAGCAGTTCGCCGGCACGGCCGACATCGTCGCCAAGTTCGAGAAGCTCGCCTCGCGCGCGCTGCCCGCGA
>DASQAW010000216.1:0-14170 GCA_035635495.1 Burkholderiales bacterium | reverse complement strand
CGAGCTGGACGACGACTCGCTGATTCCGGAAGACCTGCGCGCGGCCTACCGCATCTTGAAGAACGCGGGCTACGTGCCGCCGGAAGTGCACCACCTACGGGAAATCGCCGCATTGGAGCAGCTCGTGTTGCAAGGTTGCTCGCATGCGGAAACGCAGGGCAAGGCCCTCAAGAACCTGGCGCTTCTCAGGACAAGCATCGAGCGCGCCTATTACGACAAGGCTATCGCGCGTCTTTCGCGCTAGTGCGGAAAGATCAGGATCGCTTGAAGAGTGCTTCGAGCTCTAAGACGGCTGCGCCATGTCGCCCTTGCCGTATGGGATGCTCGCCAGCGCATCGGGCGGAATCGGCGGCATGGTCGCGTGCCACGCTTCGTAGCGCGCCCGCATCGCCGCGAGGCGCTCGGGCTCGCGCTTCGCGCGGTTGGCGCGCTCGCGCGGGTCCTTGGCGAGGTCGAAAAGGAACTCGTCACCCTCGATCACCAGGTATTTCCAGCGGCCCGAGCGCATCGCCTTCTGGTCGCGGAACTTCATGCGCCAGAAAAGCTGGCGATCGAATGTCGCGGCGGGGGTTTCCAGTGTCCGTAGGAGGCTGATCCCATCGAGCGGGTACTCGGGATGCGGCGCGACGCCGGCCGCTTCAAGCAGCGTCGGCATCCAGTCCATGGTCATCGCGAGCTGCGAAGTGGTGCTCCCTTCGGGAACCCGCTCGGGCCAGCGCACGATGTAGGGCACGCGGATGCCGCCCTCTAGGAGGTCCATCTTCTTGCCGACGAGCGGCCAATTGTCGGAGAAGCGCTCGCCGCCGTTGTCGCTGGTGAACACCATGAGCGTGTCCTTGTCCGCGCCGACCGACTTCAGCGCGTCGAGCACCCTGCCGATGCCTTCGTCCATCTGCCGGATCATCGTCAGGTAGGTCTGCACCGAGCCGCCGTCGGTATGCACGATGCTCGAGATGCGCTTTGCCTCGGCTTCGTCCTCGCGCGTCTCCCAGGGCCAGTGCGGCGCGGTGTAGTGCAGCGAGAGGAGAAATGGTTTTTTTCCCTGTCGCTGGACAAAGTCCACTGCGCGGTCGGAGACGAGGTCGGTCAGATAGCCGCGGCGCTCGACTTCGGCCTCGCCGTCGTACAGGTCATGCTTGCCGGCCGAATCGCAATGCGTGAAGTAATCGACGGCGCCGCTCATCGGGCCGAAGAACTCGGCGTAGCCACTTTTCAGCGGGCCGAAATGCGGCGCGAAACCCAGATGCCACTTGCCGATGAGCGCGGTCGAGTAGCCGGCGTCGCGCAGCAGCGAGGCCATCGTCGGATGCGAAGGCGGCAAGCCCAGCACCGGGCTCGCGCGTGCGTGGCGGCTCGCGATCGGCTCGTCGGCGCCGCCACGCAGCCGGTACTGCCAGCGCCCCGTGGCGAGCGCGAAGCGCGTCGGCGAGCACACCGGCGAGTTGGCGTAGCCGTCGGTGAAGCGCAGGCCATCGGCGGCCATGCGATCGAGGTTGGGTGAGCACGGCGAGCGGCCGCCGTAGCAGCCCAGGTCGGCGAAGCCGAGATCGTCCGACAGGATGAAGATGAAGTTCGGTCTAGTCAGGCTTGATTCCCGCCTCGCGCACGACGCGCTGCCACTTTTGCAGCTCGGCGCGAATCAGCGCGGCAAATGCATCGGGACTTGATTCTGCGGGCTCGAAGCCCGCGGCGACAAGCCGGTCTTTCACTTCCTTCTGCCCGATCACGGCCGCGAGCGCGGATTCGAGCCTGCCGATGACGGACCTGGGCGTGCCGGCAGGGGCAACGATGCCGATCCAGTCGCGCACGTCGACCGCATAGCCGAGCTCGGCAAGCGTCGGCAAATCGGGCAGCACGGCAAGCCGCGACGGCGCGGGCGTCGCAAGCGCGCGCAGCTTGCCTGCCTTGATATGACCCATCACGGCCGGCGCGATCGCGAACATCATGTCGATCTGCTCGCCCATCACGGCGGTCACGCCGGCCACCGCTCCCTGGAAGGGCACGTGCCGAATTCCGATGCCGGCGCGCAGTCTGAAGAGCTCGCCCGAAAGATGCGCCGGCGTGCCGTTGCCGCCTGACGCAAAGGTCAGTTCCTCCGGCCGCGATTTGGCGCGGTGAACCAAGTCAGGGACCGAAAGAAAAGAAGCGGAAGGACGCACTACCAGGACGTTGGAGACCCACGCGATCTGTCTCACCGGCGCGAGGTCGCGCTCCATGTCATGAGGCATCTTCGCCACGAGGTACGGGGTGACTGTCCAAGGCATGGTGACTGCGCCAAGCGTGTGACCGTCGGGATTTGCTCGAACTACGGCACTTAGAGCGATGGTATTCATCCCCCCCACCCGGTGCTCAAGCAAGACCGGCTGCCCCAGGAGTGCAGCTAGGGGCTCGGCAATGATCCGGCCGGCGACATCGGCGGGCGAACCGGGCGGAGCGCCCGAAATCATCCGGATCGGCTTGACCGGGTAATCGGGCTGGGCGGCTGCGGCCGCCGCGGCAAACAGGACAACCACAGGGAGGAAGCGCATGCGGTGCAGTGAATCACGGACCTGCACGCGGCGTAAGATGCCTGCGGATACACTCCGATAACTTTTGGTTATAGCCATGCGCCTCAACCAGATCCGCGATTTTCTGGAGGTCGTGGAAAGCGGCAGCCTGCGCGCCGCAGCCGGAAAGATCGGCATCTCGCAGCCGGCGATCACGAAAAGCATCCGCCAGCTCGAGCAGGAGCTACATGCGCAGCTTTTGCACCGTAACGCGCGCGGCGCGGCCATGACGCCCGCCGGCCAGGTTTTCCTCGAGCGCGCCCGCGTCATTCAGTCGGAGCTGCGCAAGGCACAGGAGCAACTCGCATTGCTGCGCGGCGGTGCGGAAGGTTCCGTGGCGTTTGGCGCGGCGCCGATCACCTGCATGCTTGTCGTGCCGGATGCCATGCTCCAGTTCAGGCGTAACCGTCCCGGGGCCAGCGTGCGCATCATCGAGGGCGTGAACCGCGTACTGTTGCCCCTGGTACGCGACGAGACGCTCGATTTCGCAATCAGCCAGAACCCCAATACAAAGCTTGATGCCGGGCTCAGGTTCAAGCCGCTCTTCCGGCCAAAGCTCAACGTGGTCGGACGACGTGGACATCCATTGGGTAGCGCGAAATCATTGCGACAGCTCGCGGACGCCTCGTGGTTGATGTTCTACCCGCCCGGAACGGGCGCCATGCTGGAAACGGCTTTCGCTGGCCTCGGCCTGCCTCTGCCGCGCGCCATCGTCCACTGCGAGTCGTATGCCACGGCGCTGTCGTTAATCGCCAAGACCGACATCCTCGGGTTGATGAGCCCGCAGATCGCGAGCGAAGGCTGGGGCCAGCGCCAGCTGCAGAAGATCGAGGTCGAGGAAGAGATTCCCTCGCCACTGGTTGGCCTGTATACGCGCGCCGACACGCCGCTGACGCCGACGGCGGCATCGCTGGTCCAAGCTGTCACGGCAACCGCTCGGCAGCTCGCGCGCCGCGGGTAACTATTCGCTCTTGACGCCGGTCTCGCGGATCACCTTGCCCCAGGCGGCATGGCCCTCGCGCATCAGCATGCCGAATTCCTCCGGCGTGCCGCCGATCGGAAAGATGCGCGCAGCGCGCAGCGTGTTCGCGATCTGCGGATCCTTGAGTACTTTGAGCGCTTCGGCGTTCAGCCGCTCGATCGGCTCGCGCGGCGTGCCCGCCGGCACGAGGAGTCCGTACCAGAACGGCAGGCTCTTCTGGTCGAAGCCCTTGACGCCCTGCGCGTCCAGGCTCGCCACGTTGGGCAGCTCCGGCACGCGATCGGCCAGATACACCGCAAGGGCCTTGAGCTTGCCGGCCTGCACCTGAGCGAGCGCGCCGGTGGTCGGCGTGAACATCAGCTGCGTCTCGCCAGCGAGCACGCTTCGGATCGCCTCGGCGTTGCCCTTATACGGCACGTGCGTGAGCTGCACGCCCGCCTGGCGGCTGAAATACTCGGCGGTGAGGTGGCCGGGCGAAGCCTTGCCGGCTGATGCGTAGTTGATGCGCCCGGGGTTGGATCTTGCGTAGGCGACGAGCTCGCGCACCGATTGCGCGGGCACCGACGGATGCGCGATCAGCACCGAATCGCTGCCCGCGAGCGTGATCACCGGCGCGAAGTCCTTGAGCGGATCGAACGGCAGCTTGTCGTAGAGGTGCGGGTTGCTGGTCACGATGCTGAATAGCGTGAGCAGCGCCGTGTGTCCATCGGGCGCCGCGCGCGCAACCTCCGCAGCGCCAATGTTGCCTGCTGCGCCCGACTTGTTATCCACGATCACCGGCTTGCCGAGGGCCGTGCCCAACCGCTCCGAAAGCACGCGGCCCAGGAGGTCGAGCGGTCCTCCGGGCGGGAATGGATTGACGAAGCGGACCGTCTTCGACGGGTAAGTCTGCGCCGCGGCCTGGAAGGCGGCGAGCGCTAGCGCAAGCAGCGCGAGGCGCTTCACGCTTCCATTATTGCTTGGTTTTGCTCTCGTGCTCCGAGATGGCGCGCTTCAGGTCGGTGTACTCGCTGCAGCCGAAGAAGCAGAGCTTGTCGAGCGCGTTCAGGTGCTCCTTCGCCTTGGCGACGTTGCCGACCATCAGATACGCCTCGCCGATGTACTCGTGCGCGCCCTTGTGCCGAGGATCGAGGCGCAGCGCCTCGTTGTAGTGCTTGAACACCTGGTCCATGTCGCTCGCGCCGCCGCGGCGGAGCGAGTACGCATAAAGGCTATGGTAATCGGCGCTGTTCGGCTCCTTGGCGAGCGCGTCCTGCATGACCGAGGCCGCGCTCGTCCAGTCCTGGCGATCGGCCGCGGCGTGGTAGCGGTCCATCATCGGGTCGGAGCGCATCGGCGATGACGATCCCGCGGTATCGGCGGCAACGGCCGCATGGCATGCAACGACTAGCGCTAAGATTCCCAGAGCGGATTTCATGGTGACGCTGCCCTCCATTTCCAGATGCGGAATCGTACTCCTTGCCGGCCTATTAACACTGGCCGCGGCGCCCGCATTCCCCGAGCCGCCGAAATCGCGCGCCGCGGCGCTCGCCGCGCTGGCGAGCGCAGAAACCGCCGCGCGCATGGAAGCTATCGTCTGGCTTGCAAATTACGGGGCCATGACTGATGCGCCGCTGCTGCACGAGCGGCTGCGCGACGAGAGCGCCCTCGTGCGGGAATACGCCGAGGACGGCCTGTGGGCGCTCTGGAGCCGCTCGGGCGATGGGGCGATCGACAAGCTCATGGCGCGCGGCGTCGACGAGATGCAGGCCGGAAACCACAAGGCCGCGATCGCCACGTTCTCGGAGGTGGTGAAGCGCAAGCCCGAGTTCGCCGAGGGCTGGAACAAGCGCGCCACCGTCCACTACCTCGCCGGCGACTACAAGCGCTCGATCGCCGACTGCGACCAGGTGCTCAAGCGCAACCCCGGCCACTTCGGCGCGCTCTCCGGGCTCGGGCAGATCTACTACCAGCTCGAGCGCTACGACGAGTCGCTCGCCTGGTTCAGGAAGGCGCTCGAGGTGAATCCCAACATGGTCGGCGTCGAGCTCAACATCAAGGGCATCGAGCGCCTGCTGCAGGAAAGGCGCACCAGGACCTAGACGGAGTCCTTCGCCGCCGAGTCCGAGTCGGTCGGGCGGCCCACCAGGTAGCCCTGGATGTAGTCGCAGCCGCAGCGCCTGAGGAACTCGCGCTGCGCGTCGTTCTCCACGCCCTCGCCGATCACCTCGATGTCGAGCGCATGCGCCAGCGCGACGATGGCGGAGACGATCGCGCCCTCCTCGCGGTCCTGCGGCGCCTCGGCGACGAAGGTGCGGTCGATCTTCACCTTGTCCACCGGGAAGCGCTTCAGGTACGCGAGGCTCGAGTAGCCAGTGCCGAAATCGTCGATCGCGATCGACACGCCGAGCTTCTTCAGCCGCCTGAGCGTGGTGAGCGTGACGTCGGTGTGCTGCATGGCGAGCGTCTCGGTGATCTCGAGCTCCAGCAGCCGCGGCGGCAGGCCGGTCTCCTTCAGCGCGTGCGACACCGCCTGCACGAGCTTCGGGTCGTTGAACTGGCGCGGCGAGAGGTTGACCGCGATCTGCAGGCCGCCGCGTTCATTACTGCGGCCGCCGAGGGACTGCGCCCAGCGGCAGGCTTCGTGCAGCACCCATTCGCCGATCTTGAGGATCAGGCCCGACTCTTCCGCGATCTGGATGAACTCGGACGGCGGCACGAGGCCGCGCTCGGGATGCTGCCAGCGCACCAGCGCCTCGTGGCCGGTGATCCTGCCGCTCTCGGCATCGACGATGCGCTGGTAGTGCAGCCGCAGCTCGTCGCGGCCGATGGCGCGGCGCAGGTCGCTCTCGAGGGCGAGGCGGCGCGAGGCCGCCAGGTTCATCTGCTCGGTGAAGAACTGGTAGTTGGCGCGGCCGAGCTCCTTGGCGTGGTACATCGCGGCGTCGGCGTTGCGGATCAGCGTCTCGGCGTCGCGGCCGTCCTCGGGGAAGACGGTGATGCCGATCGAGCAGGTGACGGCCAGCTCGCGCCCGTCGACCACCACGGGCTGCGACACCTGCTCGATCACCTTCTGCGCCACCTGCGCCACGTCGGAGGAGCGCTTCACCTCGGGCAGGACGACGACGAACTCGTCGCCGCCGATGCGGCAGATCGTGTCGCCGATCCGCAGCTGGCTCACCAGCCGCTGCGAGACCTCGCGCAGCAGCACGTCGCCCGCCGCGTGGCCGAGCGAGTCGTTGATCGGCTTGAAGCGGTCGAGGTCGATGAACATCACCGCGGTCTGCTTGCGGTTGCGCTGGCTCAGCGCGAGCGCCTGCGTCAGGCGGTCTTCCAGCAGGCGCCGGTTGGGCAGCCCGGTGAGCGCGTCGTGGTCGGCGAGGTGCTGCGCGCGCGCCTTCGCCTGCTCGAGCTCGGCGGTGCGCTCGGTGACGGCCTTCTCCAGCGCGTCGCGCGAGGCCTCGAGGTGCGCGCGCGCCGCGTGCTCGGCGGTGACGTCGTCGTAGATCCAGATCGCGCCCTCGTGCGGCAGCACCGGGTCGATCGCCTTGCCGACGAGCTTGCACCAGAAGACGCTGCCGTCCTTGCGCTGGTACTGGCGCTCGGAGGACACCGCGCGGCCGTCGCGCATGTCGTCGTACCAGTGGCCGTCGCGCTCCCATTCCTCCGCGCTGGCGTAGATCGCGCGGGTGCTCTGGCCGATCAGCTCGCCCGGCCCGTAGCCGAACATCTCCTCGAAGCGCGGGTTGCAGCGCTGGTAGCTGCGTTTGCGGATGAAGGCGATGCCGACGGTGGCGTTGTCGAGGATCAGCTCCTGCTCGGCGAGCGCGCGCTGCACGCGCTGGTCGGCATCGCGCTCCGCGGTCACGTCCTCGAAGCTCCAGATCCACTCCTGGATCTCGTCGCCGACGTCGATGCGCCGGCCGCGCGTGCGGCAGCGGAAGGTGGAGCCGTCGCGGCGCTTGAAGCGCCACTCCGCGTCGTGGGTGCCGCCGGGCGCGGTGGTGAGGTAGGCGAGCGAGCCGGCGCGCTGCCAGTCGTCGGGGTCGAAGAACAGCAGCGACGAGCTCTGCCCGACCAGCTCGCCCGGCCCCGCGCCGACCATCTCCTCGAGGAAGCGGTTGCAGCGCTGGATGACGCGGTTGCGGACGAAGGCGATGCCGACGGTGGCGTTGTCGAGGATCAGCTCCTGCTCGGCGAGCGCCCGCTCGATGCGCTCCTCGGCCTCGTGCTGGCGCGTGATGTCCTCGAAGAGCCACACCGAGCCCTGCGACGGATCGCCGCCCTGCACCGCGCGGCCGGAGATCGAGCACCAGATGAGGGCGCCGTCCTTGCGCACGTGCTGGCGCCGCAGCTGCTGCGTCTCGCCCTTCCAGATCGTCTCGTAGACCCCCTCGCCGCCCGCGTGGTATTCCGCGTCGCTCGCGAACATGAAGCGCGTGGACTGGTCGATGAGCTCGCCCGGCTGGTAGCCGAAGATCTCCTCGAAGCGCCGGTTGCAGCGGATGATGCGCCGCTCCTTGACGAAGATGATGCCGGCGAGCGCGTTCTCGAGCACCGCATCCTGCTCGCGCAGCAGGCGATGCAGCGCCTCGTCGGCGCGCTTCCTCTCGGTGATGTCCTCGAGCAGCCAGACGTAGCCCTTGGCCGGGTCGCCCGGGAGCACCGCGCGGCCGCTTACCCGGCACCAGAATCCCGAGCCGTCCATCCGCCGCTGCCACGATTCGCGCGAGTGGATCCGGCCGGCGTCGAGGTCGGCGTAGGCCTCGCCGATCCGCTGGTACTCCTCCTCGGTGAAATAGAGGTCGCGCGTCGGCGAGCCGACCGCCGTGCCGGGCGCGTAGCCGAACATCTCCTCGTAGCGGCGGTTGCAGCGCACGGTCTTGCGGTCGCGCGTGAACTGGATGCCGACGACGATGTTGTTGAGCAGCGCCTGCTGCTCCGCGAGCACGCGCTGCAGTTCCTCCGCTGCCCTGCGCTCCTCGGTGATGTCCTCGACGATCCACACCGAGCCCTTGTGCGGGTCCTGCGGGTCGACGGCGCGGCCGTCGGCGCGGTTCCAGAAGGTGCTGCCGTCCTTGCGCCGGCGCAGCTCGATGCGCCGCGAAGTGGCGCCGCGCGCGAGCGCGTCGTAGACGTCGATCGAGCGCGCATGCTGCTCGGTGCTCGGATAGAGGATGGTGGTCGGCTGCCCGTCCATCTCGCCGGGCGCATAGCCGTACATCTCCTCGTAGCGCCGGTTGCAGCGCACGATGCGCCGTTCCTTGACGAAGACGATGCCGATCGACGCGGTGCCGAGGATCGCCTCCTGCTCGCGCAGCAGGCGCGTGACCTCGTCGGCGGCGCGCCGTTTCTCGGTGATGTCCTCGGCGATCCAGACCGTGCCCTGCGGGGTGTTGGCCGGGTCGATCGCCTTGGCGATGATGCGGCAGACGAAAGTCGAACCGTCTTTTCGCCGGACCTCCCATTCGACATCGAGCTGCCTGCCCGCCGAGAGGATGGGCACGGCAATGCGGCCGAGCGCCTCGTAGCTCTCGCGCGACGGATACACGATCTCCCCCGGCTGGCCGATCAGTTCCTTCGGCTCGTAGCCGAGCATCTCGGCGAACTTCGGGTTGCAGAGAAAGAAGCGCCGGTCGCGGGTAAAGGCTATGCCGATCGAGAGGTTGCCGAGGAGCGCCTCGTACTCGAGCTGGGTGTAGCGCGTGCGGCCCGCATAGCTCGTCGCCGGGCTGTCGAGCCGCAGCCCGGCCTCGGCCTCGTTCAGATTGCGTCGCGCCGGCTCGTTCATTGCCTTTCGCGCGAAAGCGCGCGGAAGTCGTCGGCGTAGCGGCGCAGCTCGTGCAGCGCGCGGGCGCGCTGCTGGCCGCTCAGGCTGCGGTCGATGTCGAGCGCCATGGCGAAGTACTCGCTGCGCGAGGCCTCGAGCGCCGCGACGTACGCCGGGTCGCGGCCGCGGTCCCAGCTCGCCGCCACATCGGGCAGACGCTTCTCGGCTTCCTTCGCGCGCAGGATCGCGAGCAGCTCCGCCTGGATGCGCTTATGGTCGCGGTCGCGGAACTCGTCGAGCAGCGGCGCCCGCTCGGAGTATTGCGCTACACGGTCGCGCTGCGCCTGCGACAGTCTCCCCACCCAGTCCTCCAGCCGCTCCACGTTGCGCTCAGTGCGGCGCCTGCGGCGCTCGCGCTCGCTGCCGCGCAGGTTCTCCCTTGCGAACCTGCGGTTGTCCTCGCTCAGCCGCTTCTCGAGATGCGCGATCTGCTGCGGGCTCAGCCGGTCGAGGAGCGGTGCTCCCTGCACCGCCGCGGCACGCAGGCTTTCTCGCGCCTGCGTCATGATGGCATCGTACCCCCAAACGAGGTCGGCGGGCTGCAGCTTGCGCTCGAAACGGCGCGTCGCTTCGTCGACGAGCTGTGCATACTTGGGCAGCGCCTGTGCACGATGCCACGCCATGAACTCGGCGATGCGCTCGTCGAGCTCGTCGGCCATCGCGCCGTCGGGATCGAGGTACAGAGCGGCGCGCCATCGCAGGTAAGTATCCGCATTGTCATAGACCAGGCGCACCGTGCTGCAGCCCGAAAGCAGTGCGGCGATGAAGAGCGTGCAAACGACCTTCACCAGAAGCTCTCGACTGTGATATGCCCCGGCACGCGCCGGCGGTGCTTGCGCATGCCGCGCGCGGCGAGCGCCGCCTGCACGTCCTTCAGCATCTGGGGATTGCCGCACAGCATGGCGTGCGCTGTCGCCGCGGAGAGCGGCAGTCCCGCCGCCGCTTCGAGCCGCCCATCGGCGATCGCCGCCGGAATGCGGCCGGCGAGCGAGCCCGGCGCTGCTTCCCTGCTGACAAAGCTGACGTAGCGCGCCCCGGTCCTCTGGATGAGATCGCGATAGGCCAGCTCCCTCGCATAGCGCACGGCGTGCACGACCACGACGTTCCTGAAGCGCGTCCAGGGCTCCGGCGTGCGCAGGATGGAGAGGAACGGCGCCAATCCGGTTCCTGTCGAAATCAGCCACAGCGTCTCGGCATCCGGCACTTCGGAGAGCACGAGAAAGCCGGCGGGGTTCGACGCCACATCGAGCGCGTCACCGGGGTTCAAGCGCGCGAGCCGCGGCGAGAGCGGGCCCTCCGGCACGATCACGCCGTAGAACTCGAGCACCGGATCGTCGGGCGGATTGACGAACGAGAAGGCGCGCGCCACGCGCTGCCCCTCGATATCCAGCGCAATGCGCACGAACTGCCCCGCCCGAAAGCCGAGCGGCGCGCCCTCGACGCGGAGCGAGAACAGCGTATCGGTCCAGTGCCGGTTCTCGACCACCTTGCCGGTGAGCCATTTCTCGCTCATAGCATTCTGTACGGTTCCAGGTGCAAGTCGGCCACGTTGCCGCCGAGCATGACGATCGCGCCGTGGCGGCGGTTGTTGCCGGTGTCGGAGAACTCGAAGGTGTAGGTGCGGGAGATCTTGAGCTGCCCCTCGTCGTCGCGCGCCAGGCGCATGCGGGCGAAGGACACCGTGTCGTCGAGGAACTGGAGCTGGTAGCGCTCGCACGCCGAGCGCCCGGCCCGCACCGCGTGCTCGCGCGCCCTCAGGCTATCGGCCCAGAGCAGCGCAGCCGCTGCGATGACGATTATCGCGAGACCTTCCCACATCGGTCGATTATAGGGAGGCGTCCCGCTTGATCAGGTCGGCGCCCTTCTCCGCCACCGCGATCACGGCGGCATTGATATTCCCCGACGGCACCGCGGGCATCACCGACGCATCGACGACCCGCAAGCCTTGTACGCCCAATACCTTCAACGATGGATCGACGACGGCGCCCATGCTGCAGGTCGAAGTCGGATGGAACACCGTCTCGCCGTACTCGCGCACGAAGGCGAGCCATTCATCGTCGGTCTGCACTTTCGGCCCGGGCAGCTCCTCGCCGGCGACGTAATCGGAGAGCGGTTTGGCGCGGACGATCCGGCGCACGATTTTCAGCCCGTCGACCATCACGCGCCGGTCGTTCTCGGTCGCCAGGTAGTTGTAACGGATGGCGGGCGCCTCGCGCGGTTCGCGCGAGCGGATCGCCACCGATCCGCGCGACTCGACCTGGAGCTGCGACACCGAGCAGGTGAAGCCCGAGAACGTGTGCAGCACGCCGCCGCGCCTGGCGGTGGAGAAGTTGATGAAATAGATCTGCGCGTCCGGCCCCTTCGATCCCGGCCGGGTGCGGACGAAGGCCGCCGCGTAGCCCGCCGCGATGGTGAGCGGTCCCGTCTTCCGCAGCAGGTATTGCAGGCCGATGCGCGCTCTTCCGAACCAGGACGCCATGTCGTCGTTCAGCGTGAGCGGCTTGCGCGAGCGCCAGAACGTGCGCGCGTAGAAGTGGTCCTGCAGCCCCTCGCCCACCGGCAGGTCGGCGACCAGCGGGATACCCATCCGCTGCAGCAGCGCGCCGGGGCCGATGCCCGAGAGCTGGAGGAGCTGCGGCGAGTTGAACGCGCCGCCGGCCAGAATGACTTCCTTGCTGGCGGAAACGGTCCGCTCGCCGATCTGTACGCCGACTGCCTTGCGGCCCTCGAGCACGATCCTCGTTGCGAGCGTGTTCACCTCCACCCGCAGGTTCGGGCGCTTCTCGGCCGGGCGGAGATAGCCGGTGGCGGTGCTGCAGCGCCGGCCGCGGCAGGTGCTGGCCTGATAGTAGCCGGTACCCTCCTGCGTGGCGCCGTTGAAGTCCGGATTGCGCGGGATGCCGACCGCCGCGGCGGAATCGATGAAGGCGTCGCAGAGCTCGTGGCGCTCGAGATCGCCGACCTCGAACGGCCCGCCGACGCCATGCCACGCATCGGCGCCGCGCGCCTGGTTCTCCGACTTGCGGAAGTAAGGCAGGAGCGATTTGAAATCCCAGCCGGCGATGCCCCAGCCGTCGTAGTCCCGGGGCTGGCCGCGGATGTAGACCAGCCCGTTGATCGAGGACGAGCCGCCGAGCACCTTGCCGCGCGGGGTGAAGATGCGCCGGCCGTCGAGCGCGGGCTCCGGCTCCGACTGGTAGGCCCAGTTGATGTCGGTGCGGGTGAAGAGCTTGCCGTAGCCGAGCGGTACGTGGATCCAGAAGTCGGTGTCGCGCGGCCCGGCCTCGAGGAGCAGCACGCGCGTGCGCGGGTCCTCGGTCAGGCGGTTCGCCAGCACGCAGCCGGCGGACCCGGCGCCTACTATGACGTAGTCGAAGCGGTTCAACGCGGGCTGGCTATGTGCATCCCGCCGTCGACGTAGATCACTTCGCCGGTGGTGCGGCGCGCGCCCTCGATCAGCCAGACGATGGCGTCGGCGACATCCTCGGGCTGGCTCACGCTCTTCAGCGGCGCGATCGACTCGTAGCGCCGCTCGATCTCGGCGGCGCGCTCGGCGCCGCGCATCTGCACGTGCCAGGGCGTGTTGGTATGGCCGGGCGCGACCACGTTGACCCGCACGTCCGGCGCCAGCGAGCGTGCGAGCGAGAGGGACATCGTCTCGAGCGCCGCTTTCGACGCGGCGTAGGCGATCGAGGAGCCGGTGCCGAGCACCGAGGCGACGGAGGAGACGTTCACTACCGCGCCGCGGCTCGCCTTCAGCGCCTCGCGGCAGGCGCGCACCATCTGGAAGGGCGCGATCACGTTCAGCGCGAAGATGCGCTCGAAGTCCTGGGCGCTCAGGCCATCGAGATTGTCGTGCGCCACCACCTTGGTCGTGCCCGCGTTGTTCACCAGCGCATCGATCGCGCCGAACTTGTCCAGTACCGTCCGGGCCAGCCGGCGGCAGTCCTCGTCCCGCGAGACGTCGGCCTGCACCGCGATGGCGCTGCCGCACTCCCGGGCGACCTTCTCCGCCGCAGCCTTGTTGCTCGCATAGTTGACCGCCACGCGCCAGCCGCGGCGCGCGAGCTCCATCGCCGTTGCGGCGCCGATGCCGGACGAGGCGCCGGTGATGAGCGCGACCTTCATACCGTGGCGATCGGTGTCGCGGGCGAGCCCACGGCGCCAGGCAGCCGCAGCGGCGGCGCGGTGAGCAGGAAGCGGTTGCGGCCGTGCGCGCGCAGCCAGCGCGCGAGCTCGGTGAAGTACCAGAGCTCGCCGAGATGGATGCCGTTCTTGAAGATGCAGTGCTCGTGCAGCGGCATCGCGGCGTGCGGCATCGGCTTGGTGATGCTGGTCGGGATCAGCTCGACGGCGAAGTTGTCGGCGAGGAGGCAGGCGGCGCCGCAGTCGGTCACCCACTGCAGCACGCGCTCGTCGCGCCCCTCCAAGCCGCTGCACGTGCCGTGCAGGAGCTTCGGATCGGGATTCTTGCGCAGTTCCAGGATGACGTCGGCGAAGCCGGTATAGAAGCAGACCATGTCGCCGCGCTCGATCTCCACCCTGTCCTTCTCCAAGATGCGCATCAGCTCGTCATGGGTCACGGCGTGGCGCTCGCGGCCGAAGTGCTGATGCAGGTCGATCATCACGCCGCGGCCCTGCGCGCCGTGCTCGGCGAGGTTCTCGATGCCGAGCGCGCGCGCCTGCGTTCCCTCGTAGCGCGCCCAGGGCTCGGCCGCGGGATTCTCGGCAGCGGGAACCACATGCTCGCCGGCGCGAAAGCCGTTGTAGAAGACGATCTCGGCGGTTCCGTCGCCGTCGGCGTCGAAGCGGCTGCCGATGTGCGCGAACGAG